>REEU01000252.1 GCA_007694905.1 Gammaproteobacteria bacterium
ATGACGCTTGTCCCTCCAATTGAGGCGACTCCATGGCTACAAATTATGCAACGAATTATTGTTAAAGGACACTAGGTCCATCAGGTCCATCCTTACGCCGCTGAAGCAGGGTCGTCACTTGCGCTCGCAGCCGCACCGAGGTTGCCGCGTCGCCGAAGCGGTCCGACTGACAATGTCGATTTTTTTTACAAACTCGTTCGCTCACACCGAATGGAAATATTTAACCATCTGTATTTATTGAATTTTTAATATCGGCGCAACTCTTGCATCAACGAAGCTGAGCGTGGTCGCCGGCGAAAGCTGGGAAGGCCGCGCCCCGCAAACCCAATAACCCGGAAAACCTAATAAAAAAGGGAGCACAACATGCTGAACATTGTTCGAAGGCATTGCCGCACTGCGGTGGCGGCAGCTGGGGTGGCTCTGGCACTGGGCGCGGGCTCTGCTCACGCGCTGTCAATCTCAGTGACTGACGACCCGACTTCATTGGTGTCTGCGCTTCTGGCACCCAACAGCGGCATCACAGTGGTGAGCGGGACTGAAGCACTAGTCTTAGGCGTAGAAGATCAGCAAGGGACTTTTACCGATTTCAACCTGTCTTCAACCGAGCCTGATCGGCCAACGCTTTCGGTGCCCGATGGCGTGGTTCTAACCACCGGTACGGCGAACTTCAGTACCGAACTGAACACGGTGAATAACTTCCGCGCAACAACGAATATTGGCAGCTACCAGCCGCTAGTAGACTTGGCCGCTTCTGGGGGACTGAGTCAAAACCAGTTCGATTCGAACGTTCTCTCATTCGATTTCACCGTTGACAATCCTGCGAATAATGCATTCATCGCCCAATTCCTGTTTGCAACCGATGAGTTCCCCACGCAGTCCGTTACCGACATCATGGGAATATTCATCAACGGCATGAACGTCGCCTTTTTCCCAAACGGTGATCTAGTCTCGAATCAGAGCGGCGATCCGAACGACTTTTTCAACCCCAACCCTGTGGGCAGCGACGGCTATCCTATCGAATGGAACGGCCTGACGGATGTGTTCGACGTGGTCGGGCTGATCAATCCGGGCCAGGTCAACACGCTGACCCTGGCCATTGCAGATACGAGTGACCGAATTTTTGACAGCGCGTTGTTCTTCGGTGGCCTTCGAGCGGGCGTGACTGCCGGAGGAGGGGGCATCGGCGGCACGGTCGACGACGACGACGTGCTACCCGTGTCAGAACCGGCTCCGCTAGCCTTGTTCGGCCTTGGTTTGGGGCTCCTGGCCTTGATTCGCCGTCGCCGCCATGAGGCCTGACGTCTTTTTCCTTAAACCTGATGATCGTGTCGTGGGGTATGCGTGACGTTCGGTGACTTACAAGGAGCACAGTCGGCGCACGCAGATCAAGGCTTAAAGATTCAGGGGTAGCAACGCTCTTTCAAGCTTGCGCAACGCGTTCCCGCGCAGCGAAAAGGGACCGAATTGTGCACGTGGCCCACCAAGACAGGTCCTGCTCGGACAACCGGGCAGGGCTTTTTCGTCCTACATCTCCGGCCAACAAGCATGAAAGAAAGCGATCTGCTGACGGCGCACAGTGCACCGAAACGGGTTGCAGCCGTTCCAGTTCAGAAGCACCAGACGCTACGACATACCCTAGTCCACCCCGAATATCCGCTTGCTACGCGGACTCTTCAGCGAGTGTAGAGCGACAATTACGGTGACCGATCAGGAGGAAAGGGAGGAAAGGGGAGGAAAGGGGTCGGACCAGGTCAAGTGATTGATTATATTGAGCAATCGCTCGCGGCGAACCTTGAAGTCCTGGTGCCGAACGAGGTATTCAACAGCACCCATACGGACATTAGGGTTGCACCTTGCAGTTGAATGCAAGGGCCGCAGAGCAAGATTAAGCTTTCTAATCAATGACTTGACCTGGTCCGACCCCAAATTTCCTCCCCAAATTTCCCCCAAGTCTCCCCTCTTTAATGGCAAGGAACGAAGACGCACTGTCTGTGCCAGAAGAAGCACAAAACGCGTACGTGTCTGTTTAGGCGAGACTCATCGAATCGGGTTTATGGCGCCCAATGGAACGGCTGTAAAAATTCCTGACGTCTGAGAGTGGTCACCCATCGATCAAGACGGCCCCTGGTCCGCAAGGCATTCGAGTTGAGCGATTGGCTCAGGCCGCTCCAGGATCATGGCCGTCCGAAACAGGAGTGCGTCTTGCGCCAACGGCGCAGGGGCTCCGGCGACACTTGTTTATGCGCTAGGCGCGCCCCGCCAATGCCCCACGACATGTTCACCAACGCCGCCGGTGGACGCGCTCACCCCCAGTAAGGTCCCAGCGCCAGCAGACGCACCAGCTCCGCCTGACTGTGCACGCCGCATTTCCTGAAGACGTGCTTCAGGTGGGCGCGGACGGTGTTAATGGAGCAGTCGAGCTCCGCGGCGATCACCTTCAGGCTGCGGCCGTTGTAGAGCAGCCCGGCGACATTCGCTTCCGCGGGCGTCAGCTCGTAGAACTCACGCAGCAGCTCCGGATTGGTAGGCGTCGCCGAGTCGTGATCAAAGAGAAAGACGAGGAAGCCGGTGGGCAGATCCACGCCCGGGTCCAAACGGTTCACCAGCAGCGTCAGGGCGCCACCGGAGGCCGTGTTCAGGCGCAGGACCATGGCATCGCTCGAGCACTGAGTGGAGGCGAGGAAGCGGTCGAGGCGGGCCTGCTGGCCGGGCGAGACCACGCGCAGGCGATCCTGGTCCACGGTCACCGGATGTCGACGTTCGAGCAGAGCCTGCGCGGCGGGATTCGCGAACGTCACCTGGCCGGAACTGCTGAGCAGGACGACGCCGCGCTGCAGACCGTTGATGACGTGCACGAGGAAATCGGCCGGAGGGGACTGCCCATCCCGACGCTCGAGCCCCTCGCAACAGCTCCGGTCCGGCGACCGAAGCGGCGCCGACGATCGCCCTCCAGAACGCTCCATGAGCGATTCCCTGCTCAATGCGATACGACCCACGGCGGGATCAGCTTTAACCTTACCGGAGCCAGCTGAGAGGGATATTACCCAAATGGGTTAGGTTCTTGAGAACCGCTACGGCCGCCCGGTTGTAGTCTCAGGCTTGGGCGGCCGTGTGATGGAGTGATTGCCGCACCAGTGTGGAGGCGGGTATTGGGCGCGGCCGAAGGCCGGGGCGACGCAGGGTCCGGATAGCGGGGTTGTCAACGGTCAGCCTGCCGTCTCCTGCCTATCGGTCGGCCGGGCGGATGACGGGCGTGATATCGGTGCGGGCGAAGTCGTCACCCTTGAACAGCAACGGCTGCCCGTTCGTGCGCGCCAGCGCATAGGCAAAGCAGTCGCCATAGTTCAGGCCAGCGGCGGCTCGGCCCTTGCCGAACTGGCTGAACGCCCGCCTCGCCTCCTTGCCCTGCCGGATGTCCACCGCGACGCTCTCGATCCCGGCGCGATCCAGAAAGCGGTCCAGCAAATGCAGCCCGGCCGTGCCGAACCGCGCCTCGATCACGATGGAGGTCTCGAGCCAGTTGGCCACGGACAACAGGCGGGTCTGTGCCGCCTCGATCGCTGTGTTGAAGGCCTGGCGTTCCGGCTCATCCTGGAGAATGGCCACCAATGCGGAGGTATCGATCACCATCAGCGGGGAAGACCGTGGTCATCGTAACCCAGAATGTCTTCCGCGCTGCGCGGGTCCAGAACCGGCAATGCCGCGCAAGCAAGGGCAATCTCGTCCAGCTCGTCCGCGAGACGCATACCGCCGCGCTCACGGCGAATGCGCTCGAGGCGATCCTGCAGCGCGCGGATGACCGCGTCGGTCTTGGTCTCGCCGGTTGCGCGGGCCAGCTCCTCGGCCAACCGGTCTGCCTCCGGGTTGCGAATGTTCAGTGCCATCTCAAACCCACACTCGTGTAGACGCCTACACACTAGCCCCGACACCCTTCTTGATCAAGGTCGGTGAGCCCCCGAGGGCCACCATCACGTGATGCGCGCCGTTTGGGATCACCAGGAGAAACGGGGGAGAGAAATGGGGTCGGACCAAATCAGGTATTTGATTACATTGGTAAATCACTCGAGACGCGTCTCGGGTTGGTGGCGCCACACGAAGGCTTCAGCAGCATCTGGAAGGGCATCGCCGCTCCTCCTTGCAGTTGAATATAACGGCCGCAGATCCAAATTTGTTGCTCCTATCAACAACTTGATCTGGTCCGACCCCAATTCGCCCAGCGCAGCTAATGCGAGCGGCGTCGGTCCAGCCAGGTCCGCGGGGCGATGACCGAGTGGCCGGTAGGCGGGCTTTGCAGCAGGAGATGGTCTCCCGTGATGAGCGTGCTGCCCGCATACGAGGCGAGCAGCGCCCAGAGGTGATCGTCGCCGCGATCAGGGGCTGGCGAATGGGTTGCCGGCTCGCGCCAGACGGCGTTCGCAGCCAGTTCCTCGAGCACGCCATCCACTTCTACCGGGTGCAATCCATGCAGCCGGGTCAGCTTCGGACGCAAGAGCACACTGCGATACTCGTAGAGCAGGTCGGGGGACATCAGGTAGACGATGGACCCCGAGAGCATGGCGTCCAGAACGGCCGTCACCGGGCTCGTCCGACCCGTCGGCGCCGTGACCAATCCCGCTGCGACAACGCTGGTATCGACCACGAAGACAGGGGGAGTCATTGGCCCCGGTGGGCCCGGGTTTCCGCAACCGCCAGTTCGAGCGCCTCATCCGGATCGAGCTGGGCTCGCACGCGTGCCTGCGCGACCAATGCCCGGGCACTTTCGGAGTCTTTCAAACCCCGCAAACGCAGACTCTCCTCGATGATGGAGGTGATGGTGCGGCCCTGCCGCGCTGCTGCTTCCTTGAGGGCGCGATGCAGATCGTCATCGAGCGTAATGGTGAGCCGGCTCATGGCTTGATCTCCTGCTTCGCTAGTCACGCACTTTAGCACCAGATCACCAACGCACCCAAGTTGCGGCGTTGCGAGGGAGCAATGGGGAGCAATGGGGAGCAATGGGGTCGGACCAAATCAGGTGGTTGATTCCATTGATAAATCACTCGAGACGAGCTTCGGGTCGCTGGCGCGACAGGAGTTCTTCACCAACAGCTGGACGGGCTTTGCCGCTCCTCCCTGCAGTTGGGCGCAAGGACCGAATATCCAACTTTGTGTTTATAATCAATAGCCTAAGCTGGTCCGACCCCAATTCTCCACAATAGCCTAAGCTGGTCCGACCCCAATTCTCCACCAATGCTCCGGAAAGCAAGCGTTCTGTGTGATTCTCGACGCCTCGCAGGGAGATACGCGTCACGTCGCAGTACACCGCCGTCGTGAAGGAAGTCGATGGATCGTGGATCGGCTGGGCTGAGGAAGTTCCGGGCGTGAACTGCCAGGAAGCGACGCGCGAGGCGCTTCTCGAGAGCCTGCACGTGACGCTTCGGGAAGCCCTGGAGCCGAATCGTGCAGATGCCCGTGATGCAGCGGGTTCCGGGTATCAGGAGTTGCACATCGCGGTATGAAATGACGGGGTCTGCTGGGCCACTTGGAGACGCATGGATGCGAGCTTCTTCGTGAGGGTGGTCGGCACTCTTGGTGGCACAACCCATCTCAGAATCGGAGGTCTGCAATTCCGAGGCATCGCGAAATCAACGACATCCTTGCCAAGATCTGCCGCGACCTCGGCGTAGACTGACCTCAGTGAGACGAAGCAAAGTTGATCTTCCCGGAGCCCCCTGCTCAGACCTCTGCCCCGTTTGCTAAGCCTCGTCCAACCTGAGACGCAAGCGCGTACCGGTCGCTTCCGCGTAGCGGCGAAGCATCCCGATACTCGGATTGACTCGGCCCCCCTCCATGCGTGCGATCGCAGACTGGGTGGTTCCCATGCGCTCGGCCAGCTCGGCCTGGGTCAGTCCGGCCCGGGCACGCGCATCGATCAGGGCGCGGATCAGGGCGAACTCGTCTTCCAAGGCGTCGTACTCTGCCTTGAAAGCCGGATCCTGAATCCACTTGCGCTTGAGATTGGCAAGTCGGGTCATTGGCCCAGCTCCTTTAGTCGCTGCCGCGCGATTGACAAAGCCGCTGCAGGGGTCTTCGCGGTCTTCTTCACAAAGGCATGCAGAATGACCACTCGGCGTCCCGTGACGGCTACATAGATGGCTCGAGCAATCCCTTCATCGCTCTTGGCGCGCAACTCCCAGAGCTTGCCGTCCAAGTGCTTAGCATGAGGTTCGCGCATTACCATCAAGCCACGCGCCTCGATGAGTTCCAGCAACCGCAGCAGCCGAGCACGGAGCTTGATGGGCAATTCCTCAAGCTCTGCATCGACAGCCGCGTTGGCCGTTTCGACGGTCCATGTCATTTATAGCATATCCGCTATGTCGTTGGAGCGCGAAGGAATGCATTAGAGCAACTGTGAGGAGAGTAACAGTACAGGAGTGGAGGGCCGTGCTGGGTAGGCCGGGGTTTCGAGCACCATCAGGTGCGAGCCGGCGAACGCCTGCCGCGTCTCGCGGCAGGCCGGAGAGTCCAGCGGGCCAGCGCGACCGAACGTGAGTGAGGGAGTGGTGGGCCGTGCTGGACTCGAACCAGCGACCAAGTGGTTAAAAGCCACCTGCTCTACCAACTGAGCTAACGGCCCCGTCGCGAGGGGCGCATTATAGTCATCCGCGAGGCGAAAACAACGCGGGATCAGGGCTGGTAGCGGGTCGGGTCCGTGACGCCTGCTGCGGCGAATCCGGCGGCGCGGAAGCGGCAGCTGTCGCAGCGTCCGCAGGCGCGTCCTTCTTTGTCGGGCTGGTAGCAGGAGACGGTGAGTCCGTAGTCGACGCCGAGGGTGGTGCCGGCGCGGATGATGTCGGCCTTGGTGAGCTCGATCAGGGGGGCGTGGACGCGCAAGGGGGCGCCTTCCACGGCGGATCGTGTGGCCAGGTTGGCCATGGCTTCGAAGGCGCGGACGAACTCGGGGCGGCAGTCGGGGTAGCCAGAGTAGTCGACGGCGTTGACGCCGATGACGAGGTCGCTGGCGCCGAGGACTTCGGCGCAGCCGAGCGCATAAGCGAGGAAGATGGTGTTGCGGGCCGGGACGTAGGTGACGGGGATGCCTTCGCTTTCGGTCTCCGGAACGGCGACGTCGAGGTCGGTGAGGGCGGAGCCGGCGAAGGCGTCGGCGTCGAGGCGGATGACGCGGTGGCTGGTGGCGCGCCCGGCGGCGGCGATGAGGGCGGCGGCTTCGAGCTCGACGGCGTGGCGCTGGCGGTAATCGAAGGACAGCGCGTGGCAGCGGTAGCCGGCGGCGGTGGCCATGGCGAGGGCGGTGGCGGAGTCGAGGCCGCCAGAGAGCAGTACGACGGCGTCGCGGCCCTGCCCTGGCGGCAGACTCCAGGGGTCAGTGGTCATGGGGCGGAATCCTTTGACGGCCCGTGTGGCTCAGTTCGAGGACAGTCGGCGATCGTTGCGCCGCGCTGCGCGCGGCACAATCTCCCACTGGCATTTCGCGAGCTTCGAGTGCCTCGCTCCAGCGTGATGCTGATCGCGACGCCCGCTTCGCGGACGTCAGCTCCCACTGACGTGTCGCAAGCCTCTGGTGTTTCGCTTGACCGAGGGCGTTGCGATTGAGGGTGGGCGTGGTCATCGGCCGGGCTCGTCGCCCCAGAGGAGCTTGTGGAGTTGGAGCTGCATGCGCACGGGCAGGCGGTCCTCGAGGATCCAGGCGGCGAGATCGGCGCCGGGGAGCTGCTCGTAGCTGGGGGAGAAGAGGACTTCGGCGCGTTCGTCGAGGCGGTGCTCACTGAGCTTGAAGCGGGCCCATTCGTAGTCGCTGCGGTCGCAGATGACGAACTTGATCTGATCGTTGGGCGTCAGGTGCGCGAGATTCTCCCAGCGGTTGCGGTGGCTCTCGCCGGATGCCGGGGTCTTGAGGTCGAGGATCTTGACGACGCGGGGGTCGACTTCTGAGACGTCGAGGGCGCCGCTGGTCTCGAGGGAGACTTCCGGGGCCGGGTCGAGATCGCACAGGGCGGTGAGCAGGGGCAGGCAGTTGGGCTGGGCCAGGGGCTCGCCGCCGGTGACGGTGATGTATCGGGGTTTGTAGGTGCTTACTTCGCTCAGGATCTCCTGCATGTCGATCATGGTGCCGCCGGTGAAGGCGTACGCGGTGTCGCAGTAGACGCAGCGCAGCGGGCAGCCGGTGAGGCGCACGAAGACGGTGGGCAGGCCCATGGTGCGGGTCTCGCCCTGGAGGGAGTGGAAGATCTCGGTGATCCGCAGGCGGACCGGCTCGGACATCATCGTGGCTTCGAATTCGGGTGGCATGGCTCAGGGCGCGGGATGATAGCGCGCTTGCCGGGCGCAGTGGGAGGGCGTGTCCGCAGTTTGGACGCGCCGATGGGCGTGGCGCGATGCTCAGAGCTGAGGGGCGGAGCTGATTGACACGCGCCACGTGACAGATGACACTCACCTGGATGATCAAGACCTTTGCGGACCGGGATACGCAACGACTCTACGCCAATGGCAGATCAAGGCGATTTCCAGCTGACATCTGCCGCCGGGCTGCATGGAAATTGGAGTACCTGGATCTCGCGACGAGTCTGACGGACCTGAAGGTCCCGCCAAGTAATCGTCTTCATGCGCTGACCGATGATCGCAAGGGGCAGTACTCGATCTCCATCAACGATCAATGGAGGATCTGCTTTCGATTCGAGGATGGCGATGCTTTCGACGTGGGGGTCTGCGACTACCATTAGGCGAGCCTGATATGAGTATTCGAAATACAGGAATGAAACGCCGCCCTACCCACCCCGGCGAGATGCTGAGGGAGGACTTCCTGCCTGACTATGCGCTTTCGGTCTCCGGCCTCGCGGAATCGATCGGGGTGTCACGGCAGTCTGTGAACGAGCTCCTGCGGGAGCGCCGAAGCGTGAGCCCTGAGATGGCGCTGCGGCTCGCTCGACTCTTTGGCAACACGCCTGAGTTCTGGCTCAACGCGCAGCGGGCTGTCGATCTGTGGGAAGCGGGCGAGGCACTGAAGGACGAGGTTGCTCGGATTCAGCCGCTGGATGCGGCCTGACTCCTGGCGGTGGCGCTGGGGTCTGGGGTAGTCGGCGATCGCTGCGTCGCCTTCGGCGCCTGCAGTCTCCCACAAGGCCTCGTTCGTGCGCGGCTGTGGGAGAGTCCAGGCCGCGCGCCAGCGCGGACGGACCGAGGTTTGGGGGCTCGCTGCGGGTCGGGCTCAGTCGGCGATCGCTGCGTCGCCTTCGGCGCCTGCAGTCTCCCACAAGGCCTCGTT
>REEU01000193.1 GCA_007694905.1 Gammaproteobacteria bacterium
GCGTACGCCATGGAACATCGGGGTCATGATCACTGCCAACGGCAGCACGATGCCGCCACCGATGCTGAACGATGCCGGCACCCGCCGCAAGTCAGGGAGGCGTTGGGACGACTGCGCTGCAGCCGCCGTGAGTCAAAGGGGATATGTCTACTCTTCGAATAAAGAGGACCCTTCTGCCTTGCGTTGACACTGCGGAACACGACAAGACATTCGCGCCAGATCCGTTGCAGCGCGCTGCACGTATACTGATGCGCTGCGGCGCGCGGCCAATCGCAGCTTCCGGGCGCCAACACCATCTTAGAAGCGGGAGAAACGAAGCATGCAGTTCGGCGTAGTGTTTCCACATAACGAGATCGGCACCGATCCCGGCGCGATCAGGGCTTTTGCACAGGGCGTCGAGGCACTCGGCGCGACCCACCTCCTGATCTACGATCACGTGCTCGGCGCCGACCCGGATCGTCCGGGCGGGTGGAAAGGCCCCTACGACAAGGACGTATCGTTCCACGAACCGCTGACCACACTGGCCTACCTCGCCGCCGTAACCGAGACCCTGGAGTTGGTGACCACGGTGCTCATCCTGCCGCAGCGCCAGACCGTGCTCGTGGCCAAGCAGGCGGCGCAGGTGGCGATCCTGTCCGGCAACCGGCTGCGCCTGGGCGTAGGCACCGGCTGGAACAGGATCGAGTACCAAGCGCTCGGCGTTCCGTTCGAACAGCGTGGTGCGCGGCAGACCGAGCAGGTCGAGCTCATGCGCATGCTGTGGCGGGAGGACACCCTCAGCTATGACGGCCGCTTCCACCGTATCGACGCCGCCAGCATCCTGCCGCGCCCATCACAGCCGGTACCGATCTGGTTCGGAGGTTCGGCGCCGGCACTGCTGAAGCGTTGCGGAGAACTGGGAGACGGATGGATGCCACTGATGGGCGCCAACGACTCGGCACGGGCGTGCATTGAAACCCTCCGCAGCCACCGGGAGGCTGTCGGCAGGTCCATGGAAGACTTCGGCATCCAGGCCCAGGCCCAATTCCAGGGCGGCACGCCGGAGCGTTGGGCATCCCATGCCGAGAAGTGGCAAGCGCTCGGCTGCACCCATCTGGCAATCGCCACCCAGAACGCAGGCAGAACCGACGTCGATGGTCACCTGGCGCGGGTAAAGGACTACTTCGACGTGGTGCGTTGACCGCAATTCGATGCCCCGGACATTCCTGCGGATATGTCCGGGACATCGTAGCTGACTGCGAGCTGTGCCGTAGGATTGTGCGCCCCTGAGCACTCACGGTTGGTTGTTTCCGCTGAGCGGCCATCGGAGAAATGGGTAACATCCACTGCTGACGTCACCAGTGGAGAAACGATCGTGCTGCTCGATACCCGCAATCTGGAAGCCGATGCCCGGGAAATGCACGAAGCCCTGAGGCGGCGTGAAGTTCCCAGGGCGCTGAACATCATTGATCGTGTATCGCCGTTGCGCACGGCCCGCATCCTGTCAGAGGCGCCCAAGGACACGCTGGTGCCGTTCCTCGTCGGCCTGGATCATGAACGGGCCGCGCTGATCATCGAACACTGCGCACCAGTTCTGGCAGCCGAATTCCTGTCCGAGATCGAAGTCGATCGCGCCGGCAGCATCCTCGCAGAGATGCAGATCGAGCGTGTGGTGGACCTGCTGCGGCATCTGGACAACGACCTGCGCGAGGCTCTCCTTGCTCAGCTTGATGCCGGTTTTCGCCAGGAGGTGGAGACTCTGGCCGCCTTCCCGAAGGGCTCCTGTGGCGCCTTCATGTCGCCGTATTTCCTCGCAGTGGAGGAATCAGCGCAGGTTCAGGAAGTCATCGAGGCCGTTCGCAACACCTCCCATACCGCCGAGCGGGTTCCCTATGTCTACGTGGTGAAGGAGAACGGCAAGCTGGCTGGGGTCATTTCGCTTAGGGATCTGATCACGGCCAATCCGACCCGCGCAGTCAGCCATGTGATGACCACCGACGTGGTGGCAGTACGGACCCGGGATGACGCCGAGGAGGCTGCAAGGCGGATACGCTCCCGGCACTTGAAGATGATGCCGGTCGTGGACGACAGCGACATCCTGCGCGGGGTGCTATCCATCGATCGTGCGATGGAAATCATTGCCGCCGAGTTGTCCGACGACTTCGTCTCCTTGAATGCGGCCTCCCCCGACGAGTCCTTCTTCACGCCGCCGCGGGAAGCGGTCAGGAAGCGTCTGCCCTGGATGGCAGGCAATGTCTTTCTCAACCTCGGCGCGGTCATGGTCATTGCCAGCTTCGAGGAGACCCTCGTCGCGGTGGCCATCCTCGCGGCGTTCCTGCCGATGATCACCGACATGGGCGGCAACGTGGGCATCCAGGCCCTGTCGGTATCCATCCGCAGCATGGCCCTCGGTGAAGCGCGCATCGGTGACATCTGGAAGGCGGTGAACAAGGAAGTGATGATCGGTCTTTTCAATGGTGCGGCCCTGGGTGTGCTGTTCTGTGTCGTGGCCTATGTCTTCGAGGGGAACCTCGTGCTGGCGCTGGTGGCCGGCTTTGCGCTGGGCTGTAACGTCCTGCTGGCGGGCGTGGTCGGTGGCACCATGCCCTTTCTCATCCGTCGCCTCGGCGGCGACCCGGCCATGATGACCGGTCCGGTTCTGACCACCATCACCGACATCACCGGGGTCACCATCTACCTTGGACTGGCGACGCTGTTCCTCTCAGGGCTGTTGATTGCGGCTTGAGGACTCACTTGCTCCGTTGGCGCACGACGAGCACAACCGCGATGAACAGATTCGCCAGCATGGTGATGTTCTGAAGCGGGTTACGCTCGACTTCAGTTCCGAGCCGCCACCGGTATCATAAGGCGATGGGAGCAGTCGCCAGCAGCGGGGAACGTTCAGTGCAGCAGGTGCCCATCGGCGCCAAGCTAGGGTATTCACTGTGGATGCTCGTCTGGGTACCGGTGGTGCTGTGGGCGTACGGCCCCGCCAACTTCCTGTGGCTGTGCAACGCAGCCATGTTCCTGCTTCTCTACGCGGTATGGCGCGAGGATCGGCTGATCGCCTCGAGCCAGGCCGGCGTGATCGTGTTCATCGGCGTCGTGTGGACGCTGGATTTCGTCGTCGCGCTCATCGCCGACGGACGCAGTCTGACCGGTATCACCGGCTACATGTTCGATCCCGACTTTCCGCTCCTGGCGCGCATCGTTTCGCTGTTCCACATCGTCCTGCCCATCTTCGTGCTCTGGCTCTGCCTGCGCATAGGCTACGACCGGCGCGGTCCGTGGCTGCAGTGTGTGCTCGCGGTCGTTCTGGTCTACGCGGGCTGGCTGTTCACGGATCCGGAACGGAATCTGAACTACGCCTTCACGCCTTTCGGTCTGGAGCAGGTCTGGCTGCCCCACTGGCTGTACATGGCGCTGCTCGCACTGGTGGTCAATCCCCTGGTGATCTTTCTGCCCGGGCATATCCTCGTCGTGGCCCTGCTCTCACGCCTCGATCAGGACGCAGTCCGTTTGCCACCACGCTGAGAATCTGCCACGAGGTGGCTGCAAGCTGGCATGATCGCTTCGGACAACGACGGGGGGAGCTGCCGAAGCATGAACAACCGCATGCGCGAACGAGCGAAAGCACACATGCCCATGGTCCTGCTGACCCTGCTCAGCATCATTCAGGCACTGGCACTGGAACTCACCTGGGAGCACATCGGCGAACAGTCCTACCTGCTCGAGGCGACCTGGACTGCAGCCCTCGGATGGCTGCAGATTGCGACCACGCTGCTCAGCATCCTGCTGATCTGGCTGCTCTACAGCACCATGGTGATGCGCTTTCGCTGGGTGCCCTCGACCAGCGACACGCTGTTTCCCTTTGCCATAGGCATCATCGAGTTCACGCTGATCTTTACGCTCGGACCGGAGACGTACATGGCCTGGTTCATCGTCCTGGCGCTGCTGTTCGCCATCACCCACTGGTCGATCCAGCGGATCATGGTCGCGGCGCGCAAGGACAGCGAAAACGCCACGTTCTTCTCCAAGGTCAGTCCTGCAATCCTGCGTGACTTCTTGCCCACCATCGCAATCTGCGCCGTTCTGGCCGGACTCGGCCTTGCGATTGGGTTGACGGGCGATCAGGCATTCCTCGCCCTGCTTGGCATGCTGCTGGCGGCGGCTGCGATCATCTACCAGATCTTCCTGAACGCCCGCTATTGGCAGCAGGCCATGGCGCTCGATGACGAACCGGACCCGACATGACCACATCAGTGTCCTGGCACCTCTACCTGCTCGACTGCGATGGTCGGGTGTACACCGGCATCAGCACGGATCCAGCCCGACGCCTTAAGGAGCACCGGGCTGCCGGCACCCGCAGCGCACGCTTCACCCGCGGCGCTGAACGGCTGGAACTCATCTGGCAGGTGGAAGTGGGCAGCCGCAGCCTTGCACAGAAGGCCGAGTACCGGCTGCGGCGACTGCCGCGACGGGAAAAACTTGCAATCGCCCGCACGGAGGCATCGTGGGCCCGTCTGCGCCAAAGACTCTTCGAAGCTGCCAGCCTCGATGCAAATCCGGCGCGCAAGGTCTGCGCCGAATGATCCCGGCCGGTCGCGCACTGCTTCGGTAACGACAACGGAAAGCACCCATGCAGCTACACCATCGCGAGCACGGCCAGGAACAGCCTCACTGGCCCGTCGGGCCCTTCAAGGTCCGTCTGCCGTTCATCCACTACCGCTGGGAAACGGCGGAGATGATCCAGGCCCTGATCATGTTCGTGGTCAGTCTGGGGATGATTCCGCTGCTCGAGCAGTACCTCGGTCTGCCCTACGACGTGGCGCTGGCCTTCGTGGTGGTCTGTGGCATCGGCTTCATGCTGCCGGCCCTGCTCGGCGTCCCCATGGTGCCAGGCTGGATCACGCCTGCGATTCCGGTGGTGCTGGTGTTTCTCGGCGACTTCGAGCCCGGGCCGGAGGCAATCCAGGCACTGTTCGCCCTGCAGTTTCTCGTGTTCCTGATCTTTCTCGTCCTGGCCGTCACGCGACTCGGACGGACGTTGGTACACCTGGTCCCCAATTCGCTGCAGGCCGGCATCATCATGGGTGCCGGCATCGCTGCACTCACGGGCGAGATCCAACCGGGCGGTCGCCTCGCCGAGACGCCGATCTCGCTCACTTTGGGCATGATGGTGGCGGTGTTCATGCTCTTTTCGGCGGCGTTTCAGAACTGGGTCGCCCGCCATCCGATCGCACGTCGTGTCGCCAACTACGGCATGGTGCCGGGCATGGTGATCGCCATCGTGGTGGCCTGGAGCATCGGCGAGTATCCGCCTCCCGACGTCCAGTGGGGCATCACCCGGCCCAACTTCACCGAGATGTGGCACTACTTGCCGTTCGTGGTGGGGTTCCCTGACCTCGATGTCTTCCTGCTTGCGGTGCCTACGGCCGTGATCGCTTACGTGATCGCTTTCGGCGACATTCTGGTGGGCCGCTCACTGATGTCCCGGGTGGATCATCTGCGGCCCGACGAGCAGATCGACTACAGCGCCGACCGGCTGCATTTCGTCACGGCCATCCGCAACGGACTGCATGCCTTCTTCGCGCCCTACCCGGGCCTTGCGGGACCCATCTGGACGGCAGTCACTGCCACCATGGCCGAACGCTACAAGCAAGGCCGAACAGCCATGGACTCCATCTACAGCGGCGGCGGCACGTTCTGGATCACCGGCTTCGCGGCGCTGTTCATGCTGCCGCTGGTCAGCATGTTCCAGCCGATCCTGCCCATCGCGCTCTCACTGACGCTGCTGCTCACCGGGTACATCTGCCTGATGGTGGGCATCGAACAAACCCGGACGACAGCAGAGCGCGGCGTCGCCGGCACCATGGCCGTGATGCTTGCCGTCTACGGTGCCGGTTGGGGGTTGGCTGCGGGAGTGGTTCTCTACTATCTGGTGCAGAAGAAGAACCTGATGGGTCGTGAAGCGGCAGACGAGGACCCGAAACCGCCGGACGTCTGAAGCACAGGGTAAAGGAAGTGCTGATCAGGCATCGATGCTGCAATGATGCGGGCTAGGTCCTCACGCGGCGGCGCTGACGTTCAGAGAATTGTCCGGCCAAGCGCGGACTCGATCAGCCATACGGACAGGCGACCGGTTTTGTTCTCCTGATCGAGCGTGGGATTGAGCTCCACCACTTCCATGCCGATCAGTCGCCCCGAACTCGCCGCCGTCTCGCACACCAGGTGGCTCTCACGCAGGCTGAGACCGCCGGGAACGGGCGTGCCGACACCAGGCGCATCATTGGGATCGACGCCATCGAGATCGAAGGAGAGGTGGATGCCGGCGGCGTCGCTGTCGATCAATGCGAAAGCCTCGGCGACACACGCGCTGGTGCCGCGCCGATCCAGCTCGCTCATGGTGTAGACGCGCATGCTGCTCTCGCGCACCAAGGGCGTCTCGGTACTGTCGACGGCGCGCGCACCGATCACCACCACATCACGTGCCTCAAGGGCCGGAGCGTCGCCGGCGAGGCAGATCAGCTCCCTCGGTCCATGGCCCAGCAGGACGGCGAGCGGCATGCCGTGGATGTTGCCGGACGGGCTGGAATCAGGCGTGTTCATGTCCGTGTGCGCATCGACCCAGACCACGCCTACGCGCTTGCCACGCTTCCTCCAGAATCGTGCGAGACCCGAGATCGTGCCGATGGCCTGGGCGTGATCGCCGCCCAGAACGAGCGGAAAGCGTCCCGCCTCGCAGTCGCCCTCCACTTTGTCCGCGATTCTGGCGCAGAGCTTGGCGATGACAGACAGATAGCGCGCCCGGGGATCGCCCTCATTCATGCCTTCCGCAGCTTCGACGCCGAAGCTCTCCACCTGCTCGACCTGATGGCCAAGCCGTTCCAGATGCGGCACCAGACCGGCAACGTGAATGGCTGACGGACCCATGTCCGTTCCGCGCCGGCCGGCACCGAGATCGAGATGGACGTTGGTGATCGAGACGTTCACATGTTCCTCCAGGGTTGCAGTTCGGCCAGGCGGCGATGCGTCAGACGGTTCTCGTGCGCACACAGTCGACGAAATAGACTGTCTCGCCGTCAATCTCCTCCTCGATGAGGCCGTGGACATCGGTCTCGAATCCCGGGAAGCGACGATTGAAGTCCCGGGCGAACTTGACGTAGTCGATGATGGTCCGGTTGAAGCGCTCCCCCGGAATGAGCAGCGGAATGCCTGGCGGGTAAGGGGTCAGCAGCACAGCCGTGACCCGACCCTCGAGGTCGTCGATGCCGACCCGATCGAGCTCGCGATAGATCATGCGGTCGTAGGCCTCAGAGGGCGTCATCTCGGGAACGAGCTCAGACGAGTACATGTCGGAGGTCACCCGGGCGATGTCGCTGTCGCGGTAGATCTCGTGGATCGACTGACACATATCGCGCAAGCCGATTCGCTCGTAGCGCGGGTACTTCGCGACGAACTCCGGCAAGACCTTCCACATCGGCAGATTGCGGTCATGGTCGTCCTTGAACTGCTGCAGCGCGCTGACCAGCGTATTCCAGCGTCCCTTGGTGATACCAATGGTGAACATGATGAAGAAGGAATAGAGCCCCGCCTTCTCGACGATGACGCCGTGCTCGGCGAGGTAACGGGTGACAATAGCCGCCGGAATACCGGTCTGCGAGAACGTGCCATCCATGCGCAGTCCCGGCGTCGTCACCGTTGCCTTGATCGGGTCGAGCATGTTCAAACCCGGCGCCACCGGACCGAACCCGTGCCAGTCCTCGTTCGGTTGCAGCATCCAATCGGCCTGGCTGCCGATGCCCTCGGCGGGGATCTCGTCAGGACCCCAGACCTGGAACCACCAGTCCTCGCCCCACTCGGCATCCACCTTGCGCATGGCGCGACGGAAGTTGAGCGCTTCGAGAATGGATTCCTCCACCAGTGCCGTCCCGGCGGGCCGCTCCATCATCGCTGCGGCGACATCGCAGGACGCGATGATCGCGTACTGGGGAGACGTCGATGTGTGCATGAGGTAGGCCTCGTTGAAGATGTGCCGATCGAGCTTCCTGGCCTTCGGCTCCTTCACCAGGATATGGGAAGCCTGGGAGATGCCCGCCAGCAGCTTGTGAGTCGAGTGGGTGGCGAAGACCATGGACTCGTCACAGTTGTCGCGGTCGCGGCCGATGGCGTGCATGTTGCGGTAGAAGTCGTGGAACGTGGCGTGCGGAAGCCACGCTTCGTCGAAGTGCAAGGTCTCGATGGCGCCATCGAGCAGATCGGTCAGCATCTCGACGTTGTAGACGATGCCGTCGTAGGTGCTCTGGGTGATGGTCAGAATGCGCGGCTTGCGCTCCGGGTGCTGCTCGAGTGCGGCACGCGCGAAGGGGTTCGCCTCTATCTTGGCGCGGATGCTCTCCGGCCGGAATTGCTCGAGGGGAATCGGGCCGATCAATCCGATTCGATTGCGTGTCGGGGTCAGAAAGATGGGGATGGCGCCGGTCATGATGATGGCGTGCAGGATGGACTTGTGGCAGTTGCGGTCCACCACGACGATGTCGCCCGCCGCCACGGCGGAGTGCCAGACCATCTTGTTTGAGGTCGAGGTGCCGTTGGTGACGAAGTAGCAGTGGTCCGCTTCGAAGATGCGTGCGGCATTGCGCTCCGACGCCGCAACTGCACCGCTGTGATCGAGCAGCTGGCCGAGTTCCTCGACCGCGTTACAGACGTCGGCACGCAACATGTTTTCGCCGAAGAACTGATGGAACATCTGCCCCACCGGGCTCTTCAGGAACGCAACACCACCGGAGTGACCCGGGCAGTGCCAGGAGTAGGAGCCGTCCGCGGCATACTCCAGCAGGGCGCGGAAGAACGGGGGCGCGAGCCCATCCGTGTAGGAGCGCGCTTCCCGCAGGATGTGCCGGGCGACGAACTCCGGCGTGTCCTCGAACATGTGGATGAAACCATGCAGCTCCTTCAAGATGTCGTTGGGGATGTGCGCGGAAGTGCGGGTCTCACCGTAGAGAAAGATGGGAATGTCGTTGTTCTTGAAGCGGATCTCCTGGATGAACTCGCGCAGCCTGATGATCGCGGTGCCGCCGTCCTCGGCCTCCGAGACCTCCTCGTCGTCGATGGAGAGGATGAAGGCGGAGGCCCGCGACTGCTGCTGGGCGAACTGGGACAGGTCGCGATAGCTGGTCGAACCGATCACCTCGCCGCCCTCGCCCTCGATGGCTTCCGCCAGCGCACGAATGCCGAGGCCCGAGGTGTTCTCCGAGCGGAAATCCTCGTCGATGATCAGGATCGGAAAGCGGAATTTCATGCAGGGTCTCGCCCTATCGATAGGGCCATCAGCATATCAGGCAACTTCGGCGTCACCGCAGCTAGTGTCCCGATCAAGAGTCGCACTCGAGCCATGACGTGATCCAGTCACAGACCGCGGTTGTGGAGGCCATGCCGCCCTGATCCGGCGTCAGCACAGTGGCGTCGGCGTAGAGTGCGCGTACCGCCGCCGCCAACCGGTCGGCGGCGGCGTCGAGCCCGAGATACCGGAGCATCATGGCCGCCGCGAGCAGCGTCGCCGTGGGGTTAATGATGTTGCGTCCGGCGATGTCTGGCGCGGTGCCGTGGGCCGACTCGAAATAGGCGTAGTCGTCGCCGTAGCAGCCCGATGGCGCGAGCCCCAAGCCACCGATGAGTCCGGCCGCGCCGTCCGAAAGGATGTCGCCGTAGAGATTCGGTGTCACGACGACGTCGAAGGCCTGCGGGCGCACGACCATCCGGCAGAGTAAATCATCGACGATGAAGGCCTCGCACTCGATGTCCGGATAGTCCTCGGCGATCTCGAACGCCTGACTGCGGAAGGCGCCGTCGGAGACATGCAACATGTTGTACTTGCAGGTCACCGTCACCTTGCGCCGACCATTGCGGCGGCGAGCGAGTTCGAAGGCGTGACGAATCACCCGTTCGCTGCCGCGCTCGGTGATCGCCTTGATCGCGTACTTGCCGGGACCGAGATCGGCAAGGCGCATGCGGGCATGGGGCGAACGCAGATCCAGCGCATCGAGATCCGCAATATCGCCCTCGAGACCGAGGTAGAGGTCCTCGAGGTTCTCGCGGACGATCACGAAATCGATTCCGTCCGGCCGCGACAGCGGCGAATGCATGCCGGGCAGGTAGCGGCATGGACGCACGTTGGCGTAGGTCTGCTTGCCCCAGCGCAGGTAGAACAGGGCCGCTGTGCTCGGGCCGCTGGTGGAGCCGAAGAACGTCGCATCCGCGTCGTCGATGGCAGCGCGCGTCTGCGCCGGAAACGCGGAACCTGTGGCCTTGATGGCGGCCTGCCCGATGGGTGGGCGCAGGAAGCGAATCGGCAGATCCATGCTCTCGAGCACCGCCACCACCGGAATCATGACTTCCGGTGAAGCATCGTCACCATCGACCACCACCACCTGCCTGAGCGCCTGCTCCATCATGCGAAGCCCCCTCAGTGCGGCCGATCACCCAGGACGATGACCCTGTGCATGTGACGACGCTGACCCTGGTAGTCGTTCAGCGCATAGTGAAACAGGCGCCGGTTGTCCCACATGGCGAGCGAACCCGGCCCCCATCGGAAGCGGGTCACATACTGCTCCTGGGTGAGGTGCGTCATGAGGAAATCGAAGATCGGCAGGCTCTCCTCCCGGGTCCAGCCCTTGATCCGATGGGTGTGGTACTTGCTGCAATAGATGCTCTTGCGTCCCGTCTCCGGGTGCGTGCGGATCAAGGGATGCTCGACTTCCGACTCGGCCACCTCGGCCTCACCGCCGTATGCGCTGCCGAGCTGCGACTTCGCGGCCATGCCCGCATAAGCACCGCCACGGCCGTGCACGATCTTCGGGGAGTAGATCCCGGTCAGGCTTTCCAGCGTTCGGCGCATGCCGTCACTCAGATCCGCGCAGGCGGCCGCGGCATCAGCGAACAGGGTGTCACCGCCCTCCTCCGGCACCTCGACGGCATACAGCAGCGTCGCCATGGGCGGATACTCGAGATAGGACGTGTCCGTATGCCAGCCCCCACCGAAATTCAGCTTCGCGTCGGGCTCCTTGATGATGGGGATGACGTTGGGATGACTCTCCAACGATTGCATGAAAGGGTAGACGTCGAGGTCTCCGAAACAGGCGCCAAATGCCGCTTGCGCCGCGGGCGAGAGCGCCTGCTCGCGAAAGAACAGCACACCATGTTCGAGCCAGGCATGGCGCAGTTCCGCCACGGTCTCTGCATGCAACGCACCGCTCAGATCGATGCCGGAGACTTCCGCGCCTGTTGGGCCGATGTCAGGATCCACCTTGATGTGTCTATAGTTCATGCTGATCGCCCTCCCCTCCTGCAGGCGCAACGCACTGAACCGGTTCTCAGTGCGCGCACGCACCATTCCACACCAGGCTCGATCCGACCTCAATCAGGGAACCGCCCAACGCGCCCTTTCGTCCCGGACATCCACATGGACGAACGGGCCACGGTGCGGCCGTGGTCCGTACAGTCCCAGACCAATCACCGGCCGCGCATTCCCCGACGCGCCGAAGCGCTCATCGACAATACTATGCAGAACCTTAGCGTCCGCCAGGCCGGAGGAACCGTTGCCGGTGAGATCGTCCATGCGCCCATCACCGCGCGTGTCGATGAAGATGTCTGCAGCTGCACCCCAGACGTGGCGTGAGTAGGGGACGTTGCCGATGCTGCGATTGTACCAGGGGGTGCGATATCCGCTCATGACGTAGAACGTGTCGGTGCGGATGCCGCGACGGTTCACCTCTTCCAGCAGCCGTTCCAGCTTCGTCACCAGGGTAGGTTGCAGCACCAGGTACTTGGGCCAGTGGCCAGGTTGCTGCCGGCAGAGGAACTGACCAAGGGTGAAGTGCGGCGAGACGCGAACGGCCGCCAGCGCCTCGGTCACTTCCACCAGCCCCCGCGGCGCTGCGTGAATCTCCCGCACCGGATCCGGGTAGTAGCCGATCCGGTAACCATTGAGTTCACCATCGACCACATCCATGAGCGGCCGCAGCACGAACACATTCAAGGTCACCAGCGCGTCATCGCTGCGCAGGATATGAATCCGGTGCAGACCGGCGGACTCCGGCGCAGTCCAGCGCCACGTGCCAGGCCCCTCACGCACCGGCCGTCCCTCGGCCACGAACAGACTCACCTCATCCGATCCGATTGCAGGAACGTCGAAAGTGGTGTCCTCGCCGGGCATGAGATAGATCCCGAACTCACGGTAGTGCACGATTTCGCCGTTCACGCGCACTTCGAACGGCGCCGGGCCGGGGTCGAAGGCGGCAAACAATCCGGTGGACGCAGCGAGCAGAATCACACCAAGAAGGTGACGGCTGAACTGCACGGCGTACATGGTGACAACTCCAATGCCTGCAAGTGTCATGATTCTAACCCGGCCGGACCGATCCTGAGTGATCGTCGCACAGCAGGGGGAGGCACTGCTCATCGGACCCATGGATTCCACGAGGACCACCGTGACGGAAGGCCGGAAGTGCTCCAGGATGACGGTGAGCGGCGATCACGGCGCTACGGGTTCGTGGACGATCAGCAGATCCTCTACCGTCGCCGGGGAGCAGAGGGAGACCAGGGAGCGCGCACCATGATCGTACTGTATCAGTTCGACATCTCGCCCTTCTGCGACAAGGTCCGGCGAGCCTTGCGCTACAAGGGACTCGAATTCCGTATCGAGGAGATCCCCCCGAGCCAGGCAGCCGCGGGACGGTGGAAGCACGTCTCGCCTACCGGGAAGTTTCCGGTGCTCGACCACGACGGCAGACGGATCGTAGATTCCACGGATATCCTGCTCCACCTCGAAGAGGTCGCACCGACGCCGCCGCTACTGCCTTCAGACCCCGTGGAGCGCGCACAGGCACACATCCTCGAGGATTGGGCGGACGAAAGTCTGTACTTCTACGAGCTGACGATGCGCATGACCTGGCCCGACAACGCCCGGCGCTGGATCCCGGAGCTGCTGGCCGCCGAGAAACCGTTGACCCGCCGATTGCTGATGCCATTTCTGCCTCGGGCGCTGACGCGGGTGGCCCGCAACCAGGGCATCGGCCGCAAGTCGCCGCTGCAGA
This sequence comes from Gammaproteobacteria bacterium, assembly GCA_007694905.1. Classification (GTDB taxonomy): domain Bacteria; phylum Pseudomonadota; class Gammaproteobacteria; order Pseudomonadales; family Azotimanducaceae; genus SLTB01. The sequence continues at coordinate 13,074 of REEU01000193.1, forward strand.
TCGAGACCGAGGTCAGCCGCCACCTGCAAGCCCTCAGCGATCTGCTCACGGCGGGCGAGTGGCTGGTCGGCCGTCAACTCAGCGTGGCCGATCTCGCAGTCTTCGCGCAGCTTGACTGCATTCGTGGTGCTGCCGAAGGCGAGCGGCTCGTGAGCGAGAAGTTTCCCACGGTGGTGGCCTGGATGGACCGGGTCGATACCGCGACCCGGGCCAACTGAGGCCTGCGCTTGTGGGCTGATATGCTGGCTGCAGCGGGGAGGAGGAACCATGAGCGAACCGAGAGTCCAGCCGATCGAAAACAAGACGTTCGGGGCCATCGTCCGCGGAGTTGCCCTCGGCAAGCTGAGTGACAGCGAGTTTTCCCGGATTCACGAGGCGCTTCTGACCTACGGCTTCCTGGTGTTTCCAGAGCAGTTCCTGAGCGATGAGGAGCAGGTCGCTTTCGGCCGGCGTTTCGGCGAACTCGAGTTCGGCGCAGTCGCATTGTCGAATCAGGAGCGGCACGAGGACGGGTCCCTCGGCAGGATCTACGACCTCGACAATACGCGCATGCGCATCATGATCGGCAACGAGGGCTGGCACACGGATTCCACCTATCATCCGATCAGCAGCAAGTGTGCGCTGCTCTCGGCCATCAAGGTCCCCGAAGAGGGTGGCGAAACGCAGCTCGCCGACGCCCGCGCGGCCTATGCCGCACTCGACCCGGCCATGCAGGCCCGCATCAATGGGCTCTGCGCCTATCACTCCCTGCAGTATTCCCAGGCAAACGATCTCGGCCACTTCCCGCCGGAGAACGAAGGCACGATCTTCCACGGCGAGGCCTACCTGCGTCCGTTGGTCAAAGTGCACCCGGAGACCGGCGTCAAGAGCCTGATGATCGGCCGCCACGCCTTCGGCATTCCCGGCTTGAGTCGCGAGGAGAGCAGAACGCTGCTGCGGTCGCTGCTGGACTTCGTCGTCTCGGAGCATCGTCGGGTCTACAGCCACCGCTGGCGCCCGGGCGACACCCTGCTCTGGGACAATCGTGCGCTGCTGCACCAGGCGCGCCCCTACGACTACCGGCAGCCGCGGGTACTGATCGGAACCCGCGTCACCGGCGATCCGGCAAGCGAGCTCGCCTACTATCCTTCCGATCCCAAGGCCGAAGAGGGACGGCGCGCCCTCGCCGCCGAACTTGCGCTGCTGCGCGCCACGCCCGTGGAGGTCTGATCAGCTGGACCTGGCGTGATCTGACCCCGACCAGCCGATTCAGATGGCGCGAACAGGGGGGACCACACCATGGCATCTTTCACCGTCAGCACCGTGGCGCTTCCCGCCGATGCCGGCGCCCTCGGGTTGTCGGCGTGCCCCGGCCAGGGCGGAATCCTCGGCACCCTCGTCGCTGGTGGCCGCCAGGCCAAGCTCGAGCGCGAACTGGGCGCGATCCGCCACTGGGGCGCCTTCGCGCTGCTGACCCTGCTGGAACCTTCCGAGTTCGAGCTGCTCGGCGTTCCGCGCCTCGGCGACGCGGCGAGAGATACGGGACTGGTCTGGCACCATTTCCCGATTGCCGACTTTTGCGCACCCGGGGTGAAGTTCGAGCGAGCCTGGCAGGCGCACCGAGCGACCCTGCTCGAGCGCTTGGTGAAGGGCGAGCGAGTCGCCATCCACTGCCGGGCCGGGCTCGGGCGCAGCGGGACGGTTGCCGCCCGCATCCTGGTGGAGCTCGGCCTGCCACCGGAACATGCCATTCGCAGCGTGCGAACAGCGCGCCCGGGCGCACTCGAGAGCCCCGAACAGGTCGACTATGTTCGAGCGCGCCGCTGGGAGGACATGGGAGAGTGAAACCAGTGAAACCAGGAGTGAAACCAGGGTCAGACCAAAGCAAGTCATTGATTCTACGACGAACGGACCTCACAAACGCAGCGGATTTGCCGGACTGGTGACAGGATCGCGCGGGTTGATACCCGTACCGCCTGCGCGGGTCGCAGGCATCAAAGCCAAGCCCTGCGCCCAACGATGCGCACGCCATGCATCGGCGCCTGCCCTTGCTTCAGTTGTTCCACCAGGGCCGGTCCGAAAAGGAGCGGATATCGATCTCGTGGCTCCAGGCCGAGCGATGCTGCCGGGCGATGTGCAGGTAGGTCTCCGCGACGCGATCCGGCAGGATGAGGCCGTCGTGCTCCATGCCGCGTTGCTCCCGCAGGGCCTGGAACCGTTCCGGCCCCAGCATTTTCCCGAGGGTGTCCGGTGCATCGACCGCACCGTCGATGATGATGTGAGCGACGTGAATGCCAAGCGGTGCGAATTCCGCATTCAGGGTCTGACACAACATACGCCGCCCGCCCATGGCTGCCGCATGGGAGTGCTGGCCGGCGTTGCCCCGCATGGCCGCCGTGGCCGAGGTCACGAGCAGCGTGCCCATGCCCCGCGCTGCCATACGCGGACACAGCGCGCTGGCGAGACGAAACAGTCCGAATGTGGCCAGACGCCAGCCCATCTCGAACGCACGATAGCTGGTGTCCTGCAGCGATCGGTCACCAATCTGGGCGCCTAGGTTGTAAACCGCCACGTCGATGGGCCCGATCTCCGACTCCACTGCTGCCACCCGCGCCTCGATGCTTTCCGGTTCCACGGCATTGAGCAGGAATCCGCTGGCGTCACCGCCGTCGGCCTGGATCTGCCCCACAAGACGCTCGAGGCCGTCGTCGTCGCTGCGCCGGCACAGGACGGCGTGATACCCCGCGGCGGCGAAGCATCGGGCGACGTTGCCGCCGATGCCCGCGCCGGCACCGATGACCAGGCAGACAGGTTTCATGCGAGCGAGCTCCTTGCAGTCGACGTGGCGAGGAGAGATCTTTAAGTTGCATCATAAAACCTACCAAGCCTTTCGCACAAGCCGATACGCCGCGACGGCGAACGATGGTCAAAAGGGTGCACGGCGGCCTGCGCTCTGGCGGTCGACGGCTGGTGGGTTGATCGAGGATGCAGCCCGTAGCGACAGGGCCGCTCCGCCACGGACGGCCGCTTCGCTACCGAACCCGGAAAGCGCGGCATTCAGCCTTGAGTATCAGCCACTTCCACAACGGCCATGCTTGCAGCAACCTTTCGCGTCAGCAGCGACCGCCCATCGCAGCTCGGTATGTCCATACCGAGCAGATCCAGCAGCGTCGGCGCCAGGTCCATGGGTACAGCGCCGGCTTCACCAACGCTCAGTCCAACGCCCCCTCCCGCGAGCCAAAGCCGGCCATGCGGGGTATGGTCACCCGTCCGCGGGATGATCGACTGATCCGACAGCGGACCAAGCGTCGGGCTGATCAGGTTGCTGACATCCACGTGTCGATTCCAGATCAGGAGCATGTCCGGAAGCATGTCGATCTGATCACCCGTGTACTCCAGCGTGGGGAATGCGATGTCAGAGACCAGTGGCTCGCCATGGTGGTCGTGGATCCCGCGGAACTCGTCTGCGATGCCTTCCACGGTTGCCAGGAAATCCGAGCCGGGATCGACCAGGCCATGGGCCTCACGGCCGCGCACGTTGACCCGTACGGCGCCGGCGTTGGCGTTATGCGCCTGCGCAAAATAGCGACGCCCCTGGCGCATGTTCCGGGACGCCTTCTGGAAGTGCCGCCCAACGATTCCGATGTGCTTCAGCCGGGAACGCAGGGTCTCCGGGACGATGGCACGCCAGAGACCGACCAGGCGCCGCTTCGCGGCTCCACGGGTGGACACCGAACCTGCTCCAGCAGGTGCCGACGACAAGCTCTCCAGATCCCAGAGCACCTGATCCAGGGACCTGTTGAACGTGTTCAGACGTTCCATGCCCGGGCCCGCGAGCACCACGATGTTCACGTCGGGACCGGCCGCAGCGGCGATCTCAGCCATCGCACGGTCGACCGCCATGTAAATGGTACGCACCGGATCGCCGAGTTCACGAACAAGCTCGGCGTCGTATCTGGGATGCTCAGGCTCGTAGAGATGCCAGCAAAGATGGCCGATGTCATGGGGCTCGGCGAAACTGCAGGTGAAGACGTCCCAGTCCCGCGAGTCCAAAAGCTCGACCATGGCCGAGGCCTTGGTCACAAGACGACGCTGCAGTCTGCTGACCAGTTCGGGGTAGTCCTGCGTCGCGATGATGAACGCGTCGGAGTCGCCGTCGAGCGGATCATCGCCGTAGCGCTGCAGCATTTCCGCTGCCAGTTCCGGCGGGCTGCTGCGAAGCGGCTCCTGCCGCTCGTGAGTCATCCAGTCGCAGATCTGGACACCGTGGGCCAGTGGCCGCAGCGCACCATGGACCGTATCGATGGTCGCCGTCTGCAGCCCGGCGGCATCCAGAACTTCCCAGAACTGCGGTGCATGGAGGCCGTCGTCACGGAACGGGATTCGGGAGTAGGTCGCTGGGTCGAAGACCGTCGAGTACATGCGACCATGCTTCGCGGGATTGACACCCGTACTCGCGCAGGGCCAGAACACCCCGTCACCGAAACCCTTCAGGTTCGTGACGGGCAGAGAGCTGCCCATCGCATCGAGTGCTGCCAGACAAGGCAGGTCACCACTTTCCATCCAGCGATCGAGCAGGCTCGGCTCGCTGGCGTCCAGGCAGAAAACGATTGTCTTAGCGGTCATCATCAAGGCTCAGGCGAAAGTGGCTGGTCTGATATCCGGAGGTCAGCAGGCGTTCCAGATGCAACCGGATGACCTCGCGCTTGAACCAGGCGCGCCAGCAGAACCGCTGCGCCAGGCTTCGGTTCAATACCTCCAGGGCAGCTGCACGATCGCCCTCCATGGCCAGCCTGCTGGCCAGCGCGCTACGCGCCGCCTGCAGACGGTCTTCGATAAGTGCGATCATCTGCGGGGCCTGTTCCCGTACCAGCACGAGCCACTTCTGGAACATCTTCTCGTGCAGCGCCAGCCGGGTGGGGCTCTGCATCGTGAACTCGCTGGTCAGACCGTGGATCCTGCCCTGCGGCCGATCGATTTCCACCAGGGGTTCGTTGACGTAACAAAGCGGTGTGGCCAGGGCGAGTCGGAACAGGAAGTCCACATCCTGTGCGACCCGCATGGTGGGGTCGAACATCCCGACTTGCCGCAGAACATCGGCTCGGACCAGGATGCTTTGCATCATGATGCCGTGAGACAGGCGCCCGGTAATCGCGAGGGCGTTGTCCAGGCGCCCCGTGGGGCCAGCCAGACGGAGCTTCCCCCTGGACAAGGTCGTATCCGTTTCCACGCCGTCCGTGACGTACACCGAATCAGTGAAGCAGGCGCCACAATCTGGAAAGGCCGCCAGCGCCTCGAGCTGGCTGCGCAACTTCCCAGGCTTCCAGCAGTCGTCCGAATCATTGAAGCCGACCCACGTGCCCAGGCTCCGATCGAGGGCCTGGTTCAGCGCGACGCTCTTGCCCTGATTGTCCTGATGGCGGATGAAGACCAACCGGCCCTGCCAGCTCGGGTGGAGCTGGAGTAATGCCCCGATCCGGGCCGCGGTATCGTCGGTGGAGCCGTCATCGATCAGGATCACGTTGGCGACGGGCGCTGACTGATCAAACACACTTGCCAGCGTTCGCGCCAACCACGGGCCACGATTGAAGGTCGGAATGATGACCGTGATCGTGGGAACGGGTCCCGGCGTTGCTGCACGCATGGTCTTGAGCGATTTCGCCACGGTTCCTCCAGAACTAGCACCGGCGACAAGATCCACCATGCTGAACGGCGTGACTTCATGTCTCATCGGTCGCAGGGCATGCCTGCTCAGCGACGAGCACCACGACGGCGCTCTGTCACCAGCATTCGTACATACGAGGCCGACGATGCTCGCTCGCGGCAATCACGGTCTGTGCGGTATCGCACAACGTGTGTGCGATACCGCTCATCTCTCGCCGCGCCCCGCTCGCTGCCTGCCTGGCATCGCCAGGAGCTGGCGGGGAACTGTCACCGTAATGTCATCCCTGGGACCGGGCGAGCCTCTATAATTGGCTGTCTTCTTCCTTTCCGGAACCATCATGCCCGCTGTTCGTGCGCTCCTGATTTTGTTGCTGGTTTCAGCTCCCGGCTGGGCGGCTCCCGAGCCGCCTGACTGGTCGAAGGAGCAGGCCGCGGGATTGAAGGGCGATGAGCAGCTCGAGCTGGGATTGGCGCATGTTGCCCAGCAACATTACGTCGAGGCCAGACGCTGGTTCGAATCGGCCGCCGCTGAGGGCGAAAGTCGCGCCAAACTCAATCTGGGCTGGCTTCACGAGGAAGGTCTGCTCGGCACCGTGGACGGGGACGCCGCCATCGACTGGTACACGCGAGGTGTACTTGCAGGCGAGAGCGCCTACGCCACCAAGCTGGCCTGGATTCACCTCCAGGGTCAGCTGGTCCAGTCCGATCTGGCCACGGCGGAGCGCTGGTTCCGCTATGCCATCGACGCCGGACATCCGGAGGGCCAGCTTGGTCTCGGGTCCGTGGTGCTCGCGGAGGTCATGGGCGGTGATTCGCAGCGCATCGATGAAGCCCTGAAGCTGTTCTCGGACGCACTCGAGCATGGCCTGATGCTCGCCAGCTACTACCTCGGCCGCATCTACCGGGAAGGCCTCGGTGTGCCGCCAGACCCGACGTTGGCTCTGGACTTCTACACGCTCGGTGCCGAGGCCGGTCTCGCCGACGTGCAATGGCGATTGGGCGAAATGTATGCCGAGGGCGTTGGCACCGAACGCGATCTGATTCTGGCCGCGAAGTGGGCCTATCTGGCGGCGGCGAACGGCGCCAGCGAAAGTCTGGGGCTGATTGCGGAGGTCGAGGCCGAACTCGACCGGGATGACATTGCCGAAGCCCGCAGGCAGGCATGGCTCGAGGCGGGAGGCTCGGCGTCAGACCTGGACTGACCGGGCAGCGCGCATGCAGGTGCCAGGGCCGAGCTGATCAAGCAGCGCTGAACCAGGAATCGCGGCAGCCGCACGGACGCAGTCGCCAATCAGTTCTGCATGGGAATGCCGTCATCCCATCGAAAACCGATCCCGCCCGCCTGCCAGACACCTTCTCCAAGCGGATTGGGCCCCTGGATGTCGAGATACAACGGCAATCCGAATCCGGGAGCAAAATCTGCGACACCACGCACGGTGCTCCGATGCATGATCCGCAAGCCCTGCTCCTCGGCGGGAAGGTGCGCTTCAGGGGCAGCGCGATGCGCCACGGCCAGATTGTCGATGAAAATGCAGTCGAGTTCCCGGTATTCGTAGGCGATGGCGTATCCGTTCTCGAGGCCGGCATTGAGAACGTCGTTGTATTCATGGCAAAGGCGCTTCAGCTCGTCCGCATCCAACAGACGGAAACCATCCTCATCCGGCAGCTTTTCGATCACGGCACCGGTCATGCCCAAGTGCAGCCAGATGCACTTTCGTCCTGAGATGGGATGCTCATGCACAGCGGGATGAACCACTCCGGTGTTGGAGTTCACTGAGGAGAGACGGCTCCAGAGTGCGCGCCGTTCTTCAGGGAGGGCGTCATGCGCCGCGCCCTGATGAGCGTAATAGGTCCCTCCGCCTTTCTCTGCCGGCCGGATAATGTGATAGCCCGCGTGGGAAAACGTGGCCGCATTGAAGCTGCCGTCGTTGTGCCATTGAGGGCCCACGCCAGGAATGCCGTGGCGGCGATCATTGGACAGGCGAAAAATGTGCTGATTATGGCCGGGCGTCGCGGGATGGACGCCATGGGTGCTGTGCAGCGCCCGGCCTCCCCACCAGCAGCTGGCGCGTAGAAAGTCCTCAGGTTCCAGCTGTCGCTCGTTCCTGAACACAATGAATCCACGATGCGCCATTTCCTGCTCGAGCGCCTGCAGCACGTCAGGTGGCGGCTCGTCGGACGAGAGGTCGATGCCAAACACTTCGGCGCCGATGGGGTCGAGGGGCTCGATGCGACCACCGAACGCTTCGATGACCGCCACGCGCGCCGGATCAAGGGGTGCAACAATAGGTGACCGCATACCGAGGCATTCTACTTCATGGTGGACTCGCGATGCACACGGACCGGTGTTCGCCGCTGCTGCGAGGAGCGCGCTATCGGCAGATCAGTGCTTCAGTCGTACAGATGGCAGGCAATCAAACGGCCATCGTCGCGTGGACGCAGCGCCGGGGACTCGACACGACACCGTGGCATGGCGTGCACACAGCGCGGATGAAAATGGCACCCTGAGGGCGGATTACGCACACTGGGCACTTCGCCCTTGATGATCTGCTGTGCCCGGTTCGCCTCGATTTCCGGATTGGCCACGGGCACAGCCGCAAGCAGCGCTTCGGTGTAGGGGTGTTTCGGCGCGTTGAACAGCACGTCACGATCAGCGATCTCGACGATGCGCCCAAGGTACATGACTGCAACTCTGTTGCTGATGTGGCGCACCACTGACAGATCGTGGGCAATGAACAGATACGTCAACCCCAGGCGGCGCTGCAGATCCATCATCAGATTGACCACCTGGGCCTGAATCGAGACGTCCAGCGCAGAAACGGGCTCGTCGCAGACCAGGAGGCTCGGATCCAGCGCCAGCGAGCGGGCAATGCCGATGCGCTGGCGCTGCCCTCCGGAGAACTCGTGCGGATACCGGTCGGCCATGTCGGGCAACAGACCCACCAGCGCCATCAGTTCCCGGATCCGCGCGCGATGGGCTTCGCGGTCGCCCGCCAGGCCATGAATCACCAGCGGTTCACCTATGATTGCGCTGACCTTCATGCGCGGGTTCAACGAACCGAAAGGATCCTGATAGACCATTTGCATGCGGCGACGGATCGGGCGCATCCGCGCTGCACTGTGATGAGTGACATCGACACCTTCGAACAGAATTCGACCCGCGGTGACCGTCTGCATCCGCAATACCGCAAGCGCGGTCGTGGATTTTCCACAGCCGCTCTCGCCGACAAGACTGAAGGTCTCACCTCGCGCGAGCTTGAACGAAACCCCATCCACTGCCTTGATGGTGCCGACCTGCCGTTTCAGCAGGCCCTCGGTCACAGGAAAATGTACTTTCAGATCATCGACCTGAAGCAGGGGATCACCAGCAGCTGGGTCAGCCGCGGCTGTTGCAGCTTGGGCCACAGCGCTCTCACTCATAGCCGTAGCACGCCCTTTCATGCTGAGGACCGATGGATTCCAGCGGCGGCTTTCCCTGCCGGCACAGATCCCGCGCGTATGCACAGCGCGGCGCAAAGGCGCAGCCCGGGGGCAGATTGGCGAGATCCGGCGGCTGGCCCGGAATCGTTTGCAGCGGCCGGCCAGGGTCCGAGTCCAGTGACGGAACGGATGCCATCAGACCCTGCGTGTAGGGGTGTTTCGGATTGGCATAGAGCTCGCGGGCGGATGCGCTCTCGATGACCCTGCCGCCGTACATGACAGCGACGCGATCGGCGTAGCGTGCCACCACGCCAAGGTCGTGCGTGATCAGAATCTGGGCCGCCCCGGTCTCCCGGGTCAGGGCCTTGAGCAGTGCCAGGATCTGCGCCTGCACAGTCACGTCGAGGGCGGTGGTGGGCTCATCGGCGATGATCAGCTTCGGATCGCAGGCCAGAGCCATGGCGATCATGACGCGTTGGCGCATGCCACCGGAAAAATGGTGCGGATAACTGTCCAGGCGATCCACTGGATCCGGAATCGACACCCGCGCCAACAGCTCGACTGCACGCTTTCTCGCGGCCTGCCAGCTCAGACCCTGATGCAGCACCAGAGGTTCTGCGACCTGCTTGCCGATGGTCAACACCGGATTCAGTGACGACATGGGTTCCTGGAAGATCATGGCAATGCGATTGCCGCGCACCTTGCGCATTTCAGCCCCGCTGAGGCGACCGAGGTCGACCCCGTCGAACAGGATGCGACCCTGCTCGATCTCGCCGTTGTCGCCAATCAGTCGCAGCAGCGAGAGCGCAGTAACGCTTTTGCCGGAGCCACTCTCACCGACAATCGCCAGCGTCTCGCCGGCGTGGACATGAAGGCTGACACCATCGACTGCGCGCACCATCCCGCGATCGGTGCGGAACCGAACAGAGAGATTCTCCACGCGCAGCAGCGCCGGGGCACCGGAAGCAGCGATCGCTTCGCTCACTTGAACCCAAGCCTCCGCTTCATCTCGTGATCGATCCAGATCCGGGCATAGATCGGTCCGGGCCGGACTGCGCCCACCCGGAGCTCACCTCCGTAGTTCCGGACCCATGGCCACCAGGCAGTGTAGACGTGCTCTGTCGGCAGCCAGATGTAGGGTGCCTCATCCAGAATATCCACCGTCATCTGGCGAATGGCATCAATGCGGGCGGATTCATCACGCATCTGATAGACCTCGCGCATGCGACGGTCGAAGTCAGGGTCGGAATACATCGATGGATTCCAGGTCTGGCCGCTGACAAAGCTCTTGCGCAGGGTTGTGGTCGGGTTCACGTGGCCGCTACCCATGAGGTAGCCGGGGCTGTGCGTACGGGTGGTCATGGCGGAGAGAAACGCGCCGTACTCCATCGGCTGGATCCGCATTCGGACACCGACCTGTGCCAGATAGTCTTCGAGCAATGGCACCAGGTCCATGAGGGTCGGGCTGCAGGCACAGACCTGCACGCGGAATTCGAAACCGTCCGGATAGCCGGCCTCCGCCAGCAAAGCCTTCGCTTTTTCCGGATCGTAGTCGAACAGCTCCTGCACCGACGCCGGCATGTCCTCGAGGGGCTGGAAATAGTCGCCATAGTCCGGATGCTGTGGATAGGCCATGAGCTCGGCATGGCCACCGTAAAAGAGCTCCGCGATCTCGCGCTGATTGACAGCCAGATTCAGCGCGCGGCGCACACGCACGTCATCGAAGGGTTCGCGGTCGATGCGCAACGCCATGAAGCTTCCAGTGTTCGACAGCCGACGCGACCACTGCAGTTCCGGAGAGGTCTTCCTCAAATGGTCCACGGCGATCCAGCGGATCGATTCGAGGATGTCGAGCCTGCCGGTGCGAAGTGCCGAGAGATAGGTGGCCTCGTCCTTGATGATCCGATAGATGACCTTGTCGACGAAGGGAATCTCGTACTCGGTGCCGTCGATGGTTTCGGTATCCCAATAGCTGTCGACACGTTCGTGCACCTGGGAGTTCCCACGGATGTAGCGGGTCAGCCTGAACGGGCCGGTACCCGTGACATTGCGCCAATCGCGGCGATCGAGATCAGCGGTTTCCCGCGGCACGATGCTGGAGTAGTACCCGTAGCCGAAGCGGTACATCCACTCGGCGTTGTACTCGCTGAATCGAAAAACCACCGTGTGGCTGTCACGGGCCTCGACGGAAGCGATGTGATCGAAGTAGGTGGGAATCTTGCGCGGACTGTCCCGCATGAGCTCGAAGGTGAACACCACGTCTTCGGCATCGAGCTCGCGCGCCGCCATGACGCCAGGCTTGTCGTGGAACATGATGCCGCGACGCAGCTCGATCACCAGCGTCGACGGATCCTCCCATGCCCAGCTTTCGGCCAGCTCACCGCGGATCGACTCGGGTGGCAGGTAGGCGTCGGAGAGAAACGGAAAGGGCCCACCGCGGCTGACCGCCAGGTCCAGATCACCCGCAAACAGCTGCTCGCGGATCATGCCGGCGTCATGGGGGCTCTTCCAGGCCCAGTCGGCGGGATCCCAGGACAACGCGGACAACGTGATGTTGACCGTGCCGACGTTCAGATCACCGCCATATCGGGGCTCGTCGGCCAGGGCCTGGCCAAGCACAAGGACCAACGCGAGCAGCCCTGAACGGAGTGTCACGGTCACCATCGCGGTGAGGTTCGCAGCATTCGTCATCGACTTCCCCGCATGCGCGGATCAAGGAGATCCCGCAAAGCATCACCAAAGATGTTGACGGAAAAAACCACGAGGGTCAGACACACCCCAGGCGCGATCGCGAGCCAGGGCGCCATGTACATGTAGGTTCGACCGTCACCGCTGAGCATACCGCCCCAGGTCGGTGCCGGGGGGGGGACACCGAGGCCGAGGAAGGACAGACCCGCTTCGGCCAGAATGGCTGCGCCGACGCGGGTGGTGAACAGCACGATCACCACCGGCATGACATTGGGCAGGATGTGGTACCAGAGGATGTAGAGGGTCCGGGCACCCATCGACTGGGCCGCGTGCGTATACATCGTCTCACGCACCGTCAGCACACCGCCGCGGACGATACGCGAGCCTCCGATGCCGTAGAGCAGCCCGAGGACGATGACGATCTGCGGCATCCCCGAACCGACGATGGAGACCACCACGATCAGCAGCAGCAGATCAGGAAAGATCATCCAGGCATCAACGACGCGCTGGATGGCCATATCGACCTTGCCGCCGAGATAGCCGGACAGCAGCCCCAGGACGATGGACACCACGGTCGCCAGCCCGGCGGCAAGAAAACCCACCATCATCGACAGCTGCGCACCGATCAGCACCCGGGAAAGCAGATCGCGACCGAGGTGGTCGGTGCCCAGCCAATGAGACAGTGACGGCGCCTGCAGACGCGCCGCCATATTGGTCTCGTTGGCTGCGTAGGGGGCCAGGACATCAGCAAACAGGCCACAGAACAGGAACACGACGAAGATCACGCCACCGATGGCGCCGAGGGGCTTCTCACGCAGCAGGCGCCCGCAGAAGGCGACAATCGGGTGATCCGCACCGGCAATCAGTGGGCGCGTTGTCGCAGTCGGAATCGTTCCCGGTAACGCCGTGTCGGTCATCAGTAGCGCACCTTCGGATCAAGAAAACCGTACGTCAGGTCAACGAGCAGGTTGATCATCAGGATGGCCACACCCGTCACCAGGAAGATCCCGGAGATCACCGGATAGTCGCGGGCGAACACGGCTTCGAGCAACAGCAACCCCATGCCCGGAACGACGAATATCTGTTCGAGAATCACGGCACCGCCAATCAGCAACGGCGCCTGCAGGCCGATCAGCGTGATCACGGGAATCAGGCCATTGCGCAGGGCGTGGCGGGCGATGACCAGATTCTCGGCAAGTCCCTTGGCACGTGCGGTACGGATGTAGTCCTGACGCATGACCTCGAGCATCATGGTTCGCGTCATGCGCATGGTGACAGCCGACAGCGCCAGGCCGAGCAGTACGGCCGGCAACAGCATATGACTCAGGTTCTGGATCGGATCCTGAAAGAACGGGGTGTACTCCAGCGGCGGCGACCAGCGCCACCAGACCGACGGGAACACCATCACCAGCGTTCCGAGCCAGAAGCTCGGAATCGACAACATCAGCAGCGAGAACGAGCGCGCGATGTAGTCACCCGCGGTGTCCTGGCGCATGGCGGAATAGATACCGATGGGGACGGCGACGGTCAGGGCGACGACCAGCGCCAGCAGGCCCAGCTGGAACGTGATGGGCAGAGTCTCCGCCAGCTGCGCCGTGACCGGTGTGTTGTGCCACAGGGAGTTTCCCAGATCGCCGCGCATAATCCCGCCGACCCAGCGGAAATACTGGATGTACATGGGCTGATCGAGGCCGAGTGCTTCCTCGACCAGTGCCCGATCGGCGCTGGTCGCGACGTCGTTCTGTGCCAGCATCTGATCGATGACGTCGCCGGGAATCAGGCGCATCGACACAAACACGATCAGGCTGGCAACGAACAGTGTCGGAATCAGAGCCAGAAGCCGGCGGATGATGTAGGCCTGCATGGCTCAGACCCACCCGCGCGGCGTCACCGCTGGCAACAACATCTTCATGCACACCTCCCCGTTCCCGGCAAGCTACCGGATACGCAGAACCATTAGAAGATTCGCTGCAGCTATACTTCTTGAGTGAATTCTGTCATGCGTCCCGGCTGCAGGATGCGCCCGTCACAGTCAGGTAGCCTGGACCGGAAAACTTCGTCGGAGCTCATCCGTTCCCTGCCCTACTCCGCCGAGCTCAGTTCTATGCGGCTGCGTGCCCGGATCGTGGCGCGGTGCGCCTTCACCGTGGCCACGTAACGCAAGGCGCCCTTCGGCAGCGTCGGGCTGGTGGCGATCCGGGTGGGACCGTAATTGTACGATGCGAGCGCCCAAGTCGTGTCGCCGTCGTGCCGGTCGAGCAGTTCGCGCAGATAACGGCCACCGAGCTCGATGTTCAGGCAGGGTTCGTAGAGCTCCGCGAGCCGCTCCACGCCGAGATGACGCGCGGTACCCGGCCACTGAATCTGCATGATGCCGTGGGCATTGGCATGGGAACGCGCGTTCGGATCCCAATTGCTCTCAGTAGCGGCTACCGCGAGCATCAGGTCCAGAGGCACGTCGTGTAATGCGGAGGCGGTCTCGAAGCAGGACTGGAACGGATAGGCGGGTCCGGCCGCGACGAGGGGGTGGATGCCGAGCAGTACCAGCGTCAGCATGATCGTCGTTGCGTGCGTCATGGTGCCTCCAGAACTCCCACCGGCCATTCAACCCTCCACGCTGAACGGCGCGATTCGAGGTCCATTCGAACGCTGTGTCCGTCGCCTCAGCGACAGGCAACGCAACGCCACCATGATTGTTGAAGACGCTGTTGACCATGCTCGTTACCGACAATCAGGGTCTGTGCGATACCGCGCATAGGGGTTCTCGTGCAGGCCCGCGCCAGAGCAGCAATGGCGCTTTCCTGCTGCGCATCAATGCAGCCTCAGCCGCACCGGGATGGTCTTCCCCGGCAGCTCGTCGACGATCCGTTCGAGGCGGCGACCATCGACGACGTGAACCACGCGGTAGCCAGTCACGGTGTGCCGCGTTTCATGAACCACCCGACAGTCGGTCCGGAGGTCCCAGGCCAGAAGTGCAATGAGATCGTTACCCGCAGGCCGCAGCGGATCGCAGTCACCGACCTCCGTTGCCACGCGTTCCTGCTGCGTCAGCGGCTGCACGTCGACGACGCGGCTGTGCACGATGAGTTCGCCGGCGGATGCGGCCATCCCCGACGTCATGATGAGTACGGTCAGCAGATGTCGGATCATCGTTCCGCCTCCGGCCAGCCCAGCAGATCCAGGGTACTCACGTCGACTGCACTGAGTCCTCCCTCGCCCACCGCCATACGTACGGCGTGCTCTCCGGACGGGAGTGCCGTCACGAAGAACTCGGCACCGCCTATGCGTGCGTTCATGGTTGCCGCGTAACGCTCGGCTCGAAACGCCTGGTCGAAGCGCATCAGTCCACCGACCTGTTCCGCTGCGCGCAGGTCGACACGACTCCCTGCCTGGATCCTGGCGCGATGCGCCTCCACCGTTGCCACGTAACGCAGAGCACCGGCGGGCAGAGTCGGGCTGGACGCTATCCGCGTAGGCCCGTAGTTGTAGGCTGCGAGTGCCCAGGTCGTGTCACCGTTATGACGGTCGAGCAGCTCGCGCAGATAGCGGCCACCCAGCTCGATGTTCAGGCAGGGGTTGTACAGTTCCGCCACCCGCCGAACACCGAGATGACGCGCCGTCCCGGGCCATTGGATCTGCATGATGCCGTGGGCGTTGGCATGGGAGCGTGCATCGGGATCCCAGCTGCTTTCGGTGGCGGCCACCGCGAGCATCAGATCCAGCGGCACGTCATGCAACGCCGAAGCGGTCTCGAAGCAGGACTGAAATGGATAGGTCGCACCACCCGCAGCTGCGGGGTTTACCCCAAGCAGCAGCAAAAGGGCCAACCCCAGCGTCGTTGTGCGCGTCATGGTCCCTCCACTCCCGTGGCTGCGGAGAACGCTGCCAGCACCCGCGCACGCTCCTGCTCATCGGCGTACGCGAAGACCACCTGATAGCGACCGGGTGCCTCCTTGCGGACGGTGAACGTGCGCTCGGTGGTATCGGCCAGGCGCCGGGCAAAGCCCTCCGCCGACATCTGGCTGTAGAACGGTGTCCACACGCTTTGCCAACCGGAGTCACCCTCCCCTGCCGCGTTCGCCGACTCCGCCTCCGGGGGATCGCCCGGAGACGGCACGTCGTCATCGGCGGCGACTGCGAGCGCAGGGCGGGCATCCGGCTCAGGCGGGAGCGGAGAGACCGGCAGTGCCTCGGTGGCCAACGGCAACACCGGGAGCGGATCCGGTGCCACTTCCGTCACGGATCCGGACAGGCCCGGTGCGGATTCCGACAGGGCCCACTGCGCCCGCATGCCTTCAACGATCTGTGTCGGCCGCAGCTCCAGCAGCGGTGCCAGGGTGAGCACCAGGGCCGCGCCCACCAGCAAGCCGATCATGAATCTCATAGGGGTCTGGCCTCCTCGTCCAGGTGTACGGCCTGCCAGTGCACGGCGTCGCCATGACGTCGGAGCGCAGCTTCGAGGCGGGCGAGCCAGCTGCCGCGATCAGCGTCGGCGGCGATACCACACGCGCCCGGGGCAGATGCCACGATGCGATGCAGGTCAAGTGCTGCGTCGCGGTTCCGAATGGCGAGCACATAGAATCCGGTGGCCGGTCGTTGCGGTGAATCGGGCCGGACGATCTGCAGCCGGAAGCGATGTTCGCCGCGTTCCCGGAGGAGCCCGGACGCATCGCATTGAGTCAGGCTCGTGACCTCGCTCCGGGTGGAGAACACCAGCAGATGGGAGGCATCTTCGAGATCGAAGCGCACCTCTGCGCAAACGTTGCCGCGACTGTTGCGGCAGATGCCTGTCCGCTCCACCGCGGTTACCGTGAGTGGCGACAGCAGCGAGGATGCTGACTGGGCAACGTCCTGCCTGCGGGCGGAAACGCCAGCCGGGGCCATCGTGCTTTCCCCGCGCGGGTCGATGAAGACCGAGGCGAGGCGCTGACGCGTGGAGCTCGCGCGCTCGACCAGCTCGATGCCCAACTCTGCTGCTTCCGTGGCAGCAGCGTCCATACGGATCCGCAGGCGCCACTCAGCGTCACTTTCGCGCTCGCTGAGAACGAACAGTGGCGTCAGCATCAGCTGCCGGCGCAGCTCGAGCGCCACCCGCGTGGCTCCCGGATCGTCCGGCGTTTCGAAATACACTGCGCCGTCGACTCCGCGCGGCAGCACACATCGCACCTGTTCCAGCAGCAATGCCGCGAGGGCTGACGCGTCCCCCAGCGGGAACGGTGCCGCTGCGCTGCCGGGTGACCCCCGTCGCATGGACTGCTCATGAGCGCGCGCCTGGGCATGCGTCAGCTGCCCACGCCAGCTGCTGCTGACACCGCTCACCCAGACCCGACGCTGAAGATCGAGCAGCGCGATGGTGACCCGGGCCTCGCGGCCAGATCCCCGGGTCACCTCGATCCCGATGGCGTAATCCAGTGCGCGCGGGGGCGTACAGGACGTCTGCGTGGTGTCGAGATGCAGCTGCACACCGTCGAAACCCAGCAGACGCTGGCGAATGTGCTGCTGCAGTGCCGTGTGCAACTGCGAGGCGTCGGCGCTCGGCGCGCCGTCAGCCACAGGCATGAAGTCGATGATGGCGTGACGGAAGTCCGGATGCCGACTCAGGCGTTCCCCGAGTTCCGGCACCACCTCTGCGTCGAGCCACCGCAGCAGCGGGTCGCGCGGCTCGAGGACGCCGGCCGTGGCCGCGGTGGTCAGCAGCAACAGAGCTGCAAGCACGCCCTCAACCATCCGTCTCATGGCGTACGTCTCCGTTGCGGTCGATGATCAGAGCGCCGCTGCTTGCGCTGCGCAGAAGGTCCTGTATCTGCGCTTCCATGCGCGCAGGCATGCGCATGCCCCAGCGGTAACCGTTCATGGAACCTCGCTCTGCGGTCAGGGCGGCGCGCATTGCTGCAGGCAGGGTGCTCGGCAGCAGTTCGTGCAGCGCACCCGGCGCCGAGGCGGGTCGCAGGAACAGTCCCGGAGCCAGCTGCCAGGCGCCGTCGTCGCTGAAGGCGAACACTTCCAGGCGGCCGCTGTTGACGAGACGCAGGAAATCGCTGTCCGAGGCGAAGCGTAGAACGAGCCCTTCTTCAGACGTGTCGTCGGGCTCGGCTGCGGTTGGGTTGGCCGCGATCGAGAGCGACTCTCTCGACCGCTCGGGCACAGGCTCGGGCTTCGGTTCGGTGACCGGGTCCGGGATCGTCGGCAGCGTTCGTGGCTCCCGCGTCACCGGCTCCGGTTCGGGCGGGAACGATACGGTAGACATGGCACTGTCATCGCTCGCGGCCTCGGGCTCAACCTGGCGGACGAGCGCGAGGATGGCCACGAGGCAGAACGCGATGATGGCCATGAAGCGCATCACGTCCGTCTGCAGGCCGTCGTCCTCAGCCGGTAATGGCCGCCGCCCGCGCATCACGCGCTGCCCTCCTCCGTCAGACGCTGCTCGAGACGCCGGGCCGCATCGATGAGCTCGCGGGTCTCGACTCCGGCACGATCGTTGTAAAAGGTGTGCAGCGCGGCGCCGACGTGAAGCGTCTTCACCAGACGCATCAGGTAGCCGCCGATGGCGCCGACGATGGTCGTCGTCAATGCCAGCAGAATGCCGCCGTCCACCAGTCGCTCCAGAATTGATCCGGCGCTCTCAGCCAGTGCATTGCTGCGATCACCGAGCGCGGTCAGCAATGCGCTGCGCATACCCACTGCGGTCCAGATGACACCGATCCCGATGAACAGCTGAACCCAGACATCGGAGAGCTGATCCAGCTTCACGACCTCCTGTTCGGCGGGCGTGCCGGCCAGCAGTTCCTTCAACCTGATCAGGTTGAGCGCGAACAGCGACAGCACGATCGCGAAGGGTCCGATGGATTGGCCGAGGTTGGTGGCGACCCAGGTTCGCAGCCCAACGAGTCCCGCCGCCGCTTCCTTCGTCGGCAGAGCCGGTCCCAGGGCCTCAGCGGCGACGAGCGCCGCCGCCGCGAGGACGGCGCCGATCAGCGTGCCGGCCACGAACCCAGGGGCCGCTCGTCTCACCGCCCGTTACCCGCTTCGCAGGCTCTGCAGGTCGCTTCGAGCACCAACTCCGCCTCCTTGTACAGGTGGTCGGCGCGATAGAAGCTGGCAGGATCGTTGCTCACCCGCAGCAGGCCGAGTTCCTTGTCCTTGAGTTCGGTCTGCATGGTCGACAGCACGCGGGCACGAACCGGGCAGGTCTGGGAGCAGGTGTTGTAGTCCCCCTGCAGCGAAACGAACTTGATATTGAAGTAGCGGTTGTACAGCCCTTCTGCCGTCCGGCGACTGATGGTTCCAGACGCCGTCTGCCGCAACAGGAATTCACTGAAGTGCTGTGCGTTTCTCCGGTCCGGATTCGCTTCGGCAATGGACAACAGCTCGCCGAAGTAGCGATCGAACTCGTATCCACAGCCGTTGGCGAGACGCGACTCCGCGTCCACCATGGCCGCATCGAGATTGCCGCCGAGTTGGCCCCGGCATGCATCAATGCTCTCCGCGGCACAGCCCACCAGTACGTGGGCGGCCACCAGCAGCAGTAACGTTCGTAGTGCGTTCATCGGTAGCGCTCCTCGTAGGAAGGGGTCACATCGCCAGCGGACTGACGTAATCGGACTCGCCGATGGCGTTCGGTGGTGCGGCGATGGGGCCGTCGCCGACCACTTCCCCGAACAGGATCTGCTTCACGCCGCCGACGACCTTGGCCATCTCAGGCGTGATCACACCGAAAGACTGGTTCAGCTGTTCCATCAGCGCGGTGCGTGCGATCTCCTGACGGGTCGCCGCGATCAGCAGCGATGCATCCGCCATGTCCAGGTAGATGTCCGAGGCGACGACGGCCAGGGACTGGCTCTGACCGTTTCTGCCGGTGGTCACCAGTTCCTGGTACTGCTTGAAGCGGTCAGACAGACGGACACCCGAGCGGCCGCGCAGCGCCGGCTGCGACTCCGCCGCGATGGCCGGTGACTGGCCCACCAGGCTGTCCTGCAGCGAGGTCGGCGTCGTCCGCAGGCCGAGTTCTTCGCGGAGCCGTCTCTCCAGACTGTCGCGGGTACTCGCCACTGATGCCTCCATCTGCGGCAGCCGGTCACTCATGACCTCGAGCATCTGCAAATAGGTCGCACCGATCTGCCGCGCGATACGCTCGCAGCCCTGGTCGCCATCGGCTCCCTCGCAGAGACTCTCCGTGTAGAGCTGCTGCTGCATGTCCATTCGCCGGATGATGTCCTGGAGGCTGTTTTCCATCGCTTCAGCCACCTGGGTCGTGGCCCGGATGTCCTCGAGCACATTGGTCGGAAACAGCCGCACCACCGGTCCGGAGTTCGCCGCGGCGGGAGCCGCCCAGGCACTCGTTGCCGCGACGGCAACGAGTGCGAGGACAAGCAGGGTTGATCGTATGGGCGTGTTCATCACGTCGCTCCTCGGTCAGATCATGGGCTCGACGTCGATGCGCACCCGCATTCGATCGCCAGGATGTTCGTGCATGACGCGGGTGAAGCGTTTGCCGTGATAGCGGTACGTGACGTCATAGCCATCGATGTAGGACACCAGCCTCGGTTCTGTTACCACTTCACAACGCCGGCTGATCTGGGGCTGCTGCGATCCGCTGTAACGCGGCGCGCTTCTCTGGTTCGATCGCTGCACCGCGCTGTTCGCCGCGGATGCACCGATCACGGCGCCTGCCACGGTCAGGGGCTTCTTGCCCTTGCCGCTACCGATCTTGTTGCCGATGACGCCGCCGATGACGCCACCGAGCACTGTGGCGGCGACCGTTTCACCCGTGCTCGCATAGGAATCCTGGCGGTAACTGATCTGCTGGGTGTGGCCATGGGATGCGCGGTAGCCATGAGCGGGCGCGTGCCGCGGTGGCCCTGGGGCGTGGCTTCTGGCGTGGAGGGGTTGTCCGACCTGGTAGCAGCGCTCGACGGACTCGTTGACGTAGTGCTCGCCATAGCGCGGTTGCACGGACACCACATCCACCCAGGTGTAGTAGCTGCCGTGGGTGCTGTAGTTGTTGGCATTGGCGATGGAGGCCAGCGTAAGCGTCCCGGCCAGAGTGGCTCCGAGGACGGTACGACTGATCGCATCGCGAAGAGTGAGTCGGCTGGGCTTGCGCATGGTGAAGACCTCCCAGGTCGCCTGTTGAAGAAACGTGAATCAGTAGCTGCTGATCACTGGGAGGGAGTCTGCGCACTGAAATCTTAATTCATTCTGAACTTCACGCTTAAACTAACGACTGCAATCAGCTGCGACTAAACGCCGTTGTTCATCAAACGATGTTGGCGGAGAAAGCGGAATTTTGCGAACGAATCACATACCTTCTGCGCTGTTTCGAGAATCAAGCTGAACGGAAACCGAACTCAACCTGAATCACCAACCCCAACCGTTCGTCGATTGACTGCATGCTTCAGGGTTTCCTCGCGGCTTACGTGTCGATCCCTCTTCCGAAGGCCATGACGCTCCCCTGGCCGTGCAGGGCCGGACAACTCCTGGTGCCCGCGATCGCCGGACATGGACAGGATGAGACAGGGTGGCGATGTAGGCGTCCGGAGAGGATGATGGGCGCCTGCGAAGGCTTCAGCGAGTTATCTGCCATGACCACTCAAGCACGACAGGACGCCGCGTCGGTGCGCGATCAGGTATCAGATGCCGAATGGCAACTGCGCGTCGATCTCGCCGCACTGTATCGTCTCGTGGCGATGCAGGGCTGGGACGACTTCCTGTTCACGCATCTCTCCGCACGCATTCCAGGGCCCGAGCACCACTTCCTGCTCAATCCTCTGGGCATGACCTTCGACGAGGTGACAGCCTCAAGCCTGGTGAAGGTGGATCTGGACGGCAACAAGGTCATGCCGTCGCCCTATGAGATCAACGCGGCGGGCTTCACCATCCACTCCGCGGTCCACGCCGCGCGCGAGGACGTATGCTGCGTCATGCACCTGCACACGAACGATGGCGTCGCCGTCTCCGCCCAGGAGGCCGGCCTCATGCCCATTACCCAGCACGCCATGCAGTGCGGGGAGATTGCCTATCATGACTACGAGGGTGTGGCGCTGGATCTCGACGAGCGCGCGCGCATCGTGCGGGACCTCGGCGAGCAACAATTCATGCTGCTGCGCAACCACGGCACGCTCACCGTCGGGCCCACCATCTGTTCGGCCTGGATGGCGATGTACTATCTGGAGCGCGCCTGCACCATGCAGATCCGTGCCTTGAGCGGTTCCGTGAACATGCCGCCGCAGGGCTCCGCCGGGAAGGCCGCGGAACAGAGCCGTGGACTCTTCGACGGTACCGTCGATCAGCTCGCCTGGCCGGCCCTGCTGCGCAAGCTGGATCGAGTCGATCCGAGCTATCGGGACTGAAGCTTACCTGCTTGCCAACGCCCTGGTGCCGCCGGTTGCTTGTCGGACTTCAGACGCGCGATGCCGCGCTGAACCCTCGCCATGAGGACCGGCATTGCCGCAACCTTGCAAAAAGCGCTGTTGCGCCACCTGCTCTGCTGCATCGATCAGGGCATTTCGAACGGGTCGACCTCCTCGACCATTGCCTTGAGATCGCGCCGCATGATCTTGCCGATGGCACTGCGCGGCAGGCTGTCCAGACGACAAATGCGTCTCGGCACCCCGTAGCTCGGCAGGTGCTCGCGGCAGTAGGCAATGATCGCCTGCTCATCAAACGCCGCACCATCGGCCATTTCCACGAACGCCACCGGGACCTCGCCCCTGACATCGTCGCGAATGCCGACGACGCCGCTCGCGGCAACGGTGGGATGGCGGTCGATGATCCTCTCGACTTCGCGTGGGAAGACATTTTCACCGCCGACGATGAGCATCTCCTTGATACGCCCAGCAATAAAAAGGTGGCCGTCGCCATCAATGCTCGCCATGTCGCCAGTCCTGAAGAATCCGGCCTCGTCGAAGCTCGCTGCGGTCGCATCATCCGCCTTGAAGTACCCCCACATCACGTTCGGCCCCTTGATCCTAAGTTCGCCCTCGCTACCAGGACCTAGAACCTTTCCGCTCTCGAGGTCGACGATGCGCTCCTCGATGCCAGGCAGCGCCCGCCCTACCGAGTGTTTCCGATACTCGTGAGGCCGGCACCAATTAGTCACCGGCGCCGTTTCCGTCAGCCCATATCCTTCATTGAGCGTCACGCCGAAACGCTGCTCGAAACCTTCGGCAACGGCATCAGGCAGCGGCTCGCCGCCTGAGACCGCGTATCTGAGTGTTTGAAAATCATGGGGCCCAGCGTCCTTGACCTTGAGCAATGCATTGAACATCGCAGGGATGCCGATGAAAGCCGTCGCCCGATGCTTTCGTATCAGTTCGATGACCTTCACCGGCAGGAACCTTGCCGAGTACACGACTCGGGGACCGCTGATCAGCGGCAGCAGCGTGAGCACAGTGAAACCGAAACAGTGGAACTGAGGGAGCACCCCTACAAGGGTATCTTTTGGAGAGAAGTCCACCCAGCTCATGAGCTGGCGGACGTTAGCCTGCAAATTGCCATGGGTCAGCATGACACCCTTGGGGCGGCCGCTGGTCCCGGAAGTGTAGAGAATCACCGCAAGGTCGTCGTCCTGCGACCGGGCAGGGACACGCAAGGGAGGCAGCCTGTTGAAATTCAGTGCTTCCAACGTGATCAGATTTTCGCATTTCGGAGTGAAGTCCATGTGCTCGAGCAGAGCATCGATTGACACGATGGTGTCGGCACCGCAGTGGTCAACCACATACTGGAGGTCGTCACCTTTCAGGAGGAAATTGAGCGGCACTACGGTCTTGCCGAGCAACCATGCGGCGAGAGCAATGATCGGTGCCGCCCCACTCGATGGGACCAGCATCGCGACCGTTTCGGTCTTGCATACGCGGTCGATCGCGTGGGCAACGTGCAGGGCCGCCACGATGATCTCGATACCATTGTACTGTCGCCGGTCATCAATGACGGCGACGCGGAACGGATGCGACAGCAGGCGACGGATGATGGACCCATGCACACTCATCTCAGCTTCAACACCGACCACATGTTTCCCGAGCCCTTCGCGGCGCGCGTCCTCCGGCTGACAGGCCAATGAAAAGGACCCCTTCCATTCCGCCCGCATGCGCCCTGTGGCCGTTGCTGCACATCACGCCACCGGTGAAGCATCGGGCACTGACATGGACAGCGCGTCGGCCAGGCCCGGTGAACGACCAGCCAGCTGACCATCTCGAAAGAGACGCGCATCAGGCATGGCCCACGGAAAATCGGCAGCGGATATAGTCGCCAAGCGCATCGTTCAACGACAGCGCCCCCTCCAGAAATCCGCAAGCCAAGTCAAACAATGGATAATGTCCTGGATGGATCAAAGCGTGTTCGCGTAATGCCCTGGCGGTATGCACACCCTCGCTTCGAATGTAATCACCTGAGTCGGCTACCGAGTCTGACCGGCCGGAGACGATTTCACCTCCTATGGTGCGGTGATGCGATGATTCGCTGGTCGCGCTGGTCACCAGGTCGCCCAGTCCTGCCAGCCCCCGCGCGGATGCAGGTCGACCTCCCATGGCGGTCACGATCTGCTCGAGCTCTGCCACCGCTTCGGTGAAAAGGAAGCCGCGCATGTTGTCGCCAAGCCGCAGCGCGTCCGCAGCCCCGACCAGGGGAACGTACACGTTCTTCAGCACTACGGCCCAGGCGCTACCGTGAACATCGTCGTCCGCCACAAGACCCAACTGCGTGCCGGCAAAGAGATCGACTGCTGCCCTCGCGGTGGCGGTTGGGGCAGCGAGCACCCCGAACCCGGCCTTTCCGGCGGCGAGCTCACGCGCGATCATCGGCCCGCAAACCAATCCCCAGTGGTGGTTGGCACCCAGCACATGCTCGAAAATTTGAGCCGGGGTGCGCGCGCTGGCGTCGAGCCCCTTGGCTATGGACAGACAGACCGCCCCTTCGGGCAAGCACGGCGCCAGCTGCACAGCGAGTTCCTCGTGGGGGCTGGCCGG
>REEU01000261.1 GCA_007694905.1 Gammaproteobacteria bacterium
AAGCTCTTCGTATTGACGCCGGGGACGGGGCTCACGCCAACCAGACGCTGCTGACCGGGAAGCCCAAGGCCGTTCCGGAGCCCGGCTCGCTGGCACTGATCGCCATCGGCCTGCTGCTGGTTCTGGGTATTCGTCAACGCCGGCTGCACGCCCGCGCCGTCTGACCCAAGCCATACATGCCATATAGAAGGCCCCGGTTCGCAAGCGCCGGGGCCTTCTGCTTTCAGGGCACAGCAGTTGATTGGCTTCTGCTGCCCGACTGGTGCAGGCTTGCACCCCTCACCGCACACGGGCCAAGCACGCGTAGGAACTGCGCCATGAATGCCCACGCCCCCATCGTCACCCGCCCCACCGTCTTCTACGACGGCGGCTGCCCCGTCTGCAGCCGCGAGATCGGCCATTACCGGAAGCTGGACAAGGCTGACCGGGTGGAATGGCTCGACATCCATGCCGACCCCGAGGCCGTGGACGGCAGTGGCGTGACCTGGGAAGACGCCATGGCGCGCCTGCACGTCATCGACCGGTCCGGCCGCCTGCGCTCCGGTGCCGACGCCTTCACGGTGATCTGGGACGAACTCCCAGGCTGGCGCTGGCTGGCCCGGATCGTGCGCACCCTGCGGCTGGTCGGCATTATGGAGTGGGCTTACGGTCTGTGGCTGCGCAATCGCACGCCGCGCGTATGCGAGCGCTGAGCTTTCCGCGATAATCCCGCGCGAAACCGAGTGGGGACGGGGGCGCAACATGCAGGCCGATCGGGCAGTCACAGAGGCGGTATGCGCCACCGACCTTGAGCTGGCGGCGCAGGAGCGCGAGCAGTACGCCAGCGACGGCTACTTCGTCCGCCCGCAGGCATTCAGCGCGGCAGACGTGGCGCAGATCGGCGACGCCGTGGAAGCCGCCGCCGAACGGGCACTCAGGCTCAGTGACTCAGGCCGCAGCTACATCCTCGACGGCAAACGCTTTGTAGACGTCGGGCACGTCACGGTGCAATTCGAACCCCCGCCCGACGACCCAGCCATCAAGGTCATCGAGCCGGTCTGCGAGCTGCATCCGCTCCTCGAGGCACTGCTCGACGATGCACGCATCGCCACGCCCATGCGCGGCCTCCTCGAGACCGACCGCATCGCCATGTGGACCAACAAACTGAACCTGAAGCGTCCCGGCGTCGGCAGCGGCTTCGGCTGGCATCAGGACTCGCCCTACTGGATCCATGACTGCGGCCACGTCGACCGCCTGCCGAATGCCATGCTCGTCCTCGACGACGCCGACGCGGACAACGGTTGCTTCCGGGTGATTCGCGGCAGCCATACCCGGGGCTGCCTGCCCGGGACCGCCGACGGCTCTCAGCTCGGCGGCTTCTACACCGAAGCTTCCACCTTCGACCTCGCGGACGAAGTCGCCCTCAAAGTGCCCGCGGGTAGCCTGGTCTTCTTCCATCCCCACATCGTCCACGGCTCCCTGCCGAACCGTTCGCAGCGACCGCGGCGCGCCCTGGTGCTCACCTACCAGCCTGCTGACCAGGCGACCCTGAAATCGAAGACGGTGCGCAACATCCGCTGATGCGCTTCACCCCTGGGGCGCAGTGGGTATAGGGTGGGTGCTCAACTGGCTCGCGCCAGCCGCGCACACCCATGGAGATGAGCCAATGTGGATTCTGCGCACAGCAGTCATTCTCTGGGCGGGCTTCGCCATCAGCGCTCTGAGCATCGTCATCATTCCCGGGCTGGTCAGCGCCTTCGTGGGGCTGTTCGTGATGTCCGCTGCGCTGCTGCTCAGCGCCCGCGAGGTCTACCGCTCCGAACGCTGACCCGGACACATCAGCTCGGCAAGCTGGGCTGGAGAAACTCCTCCATGCGCGCCGACTTCAGCGCCTCGGCCTTGGCCTTCTCGATATCGTAGTGGGCGCGGGAGACGATGCGCTGGGCGTAAAGACCGCCACCGGCCTGGATCTGCGTCACCGCATGCCAGCCGCCGAAGGCATCGGCGGTGTAATCACGAATGGCGTGGAACAGGCGGGTACGGTACAGCCCGTCCACCGACTGCATCGTGCCCATGTACTTACGCACGAGATGACCCGTCTCCACGTTGTCGATGTCGGCCATGGACGGCGCCGTGAGCACGGAACCACCCGCGATGTCGTGCAGATGGCGCACCATCAGAGAGTAGTTGGCGGCGCCGTGGTACTTGCCGGCGTTCGTGTAGAGCTCGTTCGGAAACGCCTCGCCCTCCGAGGTGATGTGGCAGTGGGCGATGGCCGCTTCCAGCGACGCCCGCACCAGCGTCGCGTTGATGATCATCTCGGAAATCTTCTCCTTGATGTGGCTCACTTTCTCCAGGCCATTGGACTCCGCAATGAGCTGGGCAAAACCCACCAGCCGGTCGAAACCGCTGGCCATGCCGGCGAGTCCGCCCAGGCGCTCCCACAGGCCAAGGGAATGGGCGAACACAGCGGCGAACTCGGTCTGACCGTCGAGGAACACGCGCTCGCTGGGAACGAACACGTCATCGAAGATGACGAAGCCTTCCGGCGTATGGTGGGTACCGGAGAACGGGAAATCCCGCTTGTCCTCGTGCCGCGGCGCATAGGTGGTGTTGATGATCTTCACGCCGGGCGCGTTCACCGGAACCATGCAACCGATGGCGTACTGCTCCTCACCCGGCTTCATGCCCTTGGTGGGAATGGTCATCAGCTCATGGCCCATGGACGCCGCCGAGATGTGCAGCTTCGCCCCTCGAATCACGACGCCGTCATCGCGTCGTTCGACGATGCGCACGTAGGCGTCCGGGTCGTCCTGCTGCCCCGGACGACGGCTGCGGTCGCCTTTCGCGTCGGTAATGCACTGGGTGATGCGGACGTCATCCTGCTGGGCCTGCTTGACCCAGGTCCGGATCCGCGCGGCGTGCTCGGGCATGGCATCCTGAATACGATCCGCCGCCGTGAGCAGGGTCATGATGGAGGCGTAGGTGACGTGGGTGAGAAGATCGACGGTTTCGTGCAGTTCCACCTGCTCGCGCAGTTCCTCGGCGCTGCGCGGTACCATCATGAACGCGCCCACCGCACCCGGTGTCGGGTCATAGAAGCGGTCATAGCCGGCTGCCGCCGAGTCCACGGTCTGGCCGAGCATCGGATGGGCGGTCACGTCGTCGATGAGCCGGCCTTCGAAGTAGGTCGCCCGCCCGTCGCGCAGCGACGCGCGATACTGCTCTCCCGTCATCATGATCAGCTGTCTCCCCGGATTCTTCCCCATGCGATCTAATCCACAGACATTACCGCGCGGCGTGGCAGGAGCGGAAGACCTGCTAACCTCCGCTCCTGCCCGGCAAGCCGGAATGCACTGACATGGCCGCGGAACGCACTCCCTGGGCCCTGGCCTGGCGCCGCCTGGTCGGCGCCGTGCTCGACCCGCGCCCGGATCCAGAGGTGGATGCGGCGGTGCGCGAACAGGCGCTGGCGCAGGCTCCGGTGCTGTGGCTGCTCGGCAAGGTGCAGGCGGGCAAGACATCGATCATTCGCGCCCTGACCGGAGCCGCGGAAGCGGAGATCGGCGCCGGCTTCATGCCCTGCACCCGCCATTCCAGGCTCTACGATTTCCCGCCGGAAGCGCCGCTGCTGCGTTTCCTGGACACCCAGGGACTGGGTGAGGTCGGCGAGGATCCCAGCGCCGAACTGGCCCTGCTGGAGGAGCGCAGCCATGCCATCGTCGCCGTGGCCCGCGCCATGGACCCGGCCCAGGATGCGATCCTCGACGTGCTGCGGGCAGTGCGTCGGCGCGAGCCTGACCGGGCCGTCGTGCTGGTCCAGACCCGCCTTCACGACGGTTATCCGGACGGCGCAGACCATCCGACTGAGGAGCAGCTGGCCCAGGATCCCGGCTTCGAGAATCTGCGCCGCGCTCTCGCGTTCCAGGCGGCACAGTTCCGGGACCTGCCTGGCAGCGGATCGTTTCGCAGCGTCGCCGTCGACCTGACGCGACCGGAAGACGGCTACACCGATCCCGACCACGGTCTCGACGCCCTGCTCGATGCACTCGACGAAGCCGGCGCTGCCGGCCAGGGCACGCTGCTGCGGAAACTTGCCCACCACGGCAGCGACAGCCGTCTCGCCCGGGCGCGCCCGCATCTGCTCGGCTATGCCACCAGCGCCGGCCTCTGCGATCTCGTTCCCGTCGCCAGCCTGGTCACGGTTCCGGCCGTGCAGGCCAAGCTGCTGCACTCACTCGCAGGACTCTACGGTGAACCCTGGGATCAGCGGACGCTGATCGCTTTCCTGGCCTCCCTCGGCTCCGGCGCAGCGCTCGGTATCGGCGCCGGCTTCACCGCGCGCCAGCTGGGCAAACTGATCCCGGTCTACGGTCAGACTGCTGGTGCGGCCGCCGCCGGCGTGGCCAGCGCCGCCGTCACCTACGCGCTGGGCCGGGCGGCCTGTCAGTACCTGGAACTCGCCCGTGCCGGACGCTCCGATCCCGATGCCGTGGCCGCCACATGGCGCGGGGCCCTGAAGGAAGCCCACGCCCTGTTCCGTGCCGGCGACCGCTTCGATGCGCCGTCCCGGAGGTCGCCATGAAGCGTCGCGCCGCACTCTACTTCGCCCTGGCAGCGAGCATGCTGCCTTTGCTTGCGCTGATCCCGCTCGGAGCGGTGTGGTTGTGGCAACAGGGCTGGCTGCTTGCGTGGCTGCTCACCGCTGCGGTACTCGGAGCCGCCGCCTACGGCCTGACGTGGTGGCTCGGGCGCATGAGTGATCCAGTCCCCGTCAGCGACGACGGCCCCATCACCGGCCCCAATCCCGACTTCTCACCTCTGGACCAGGCCGCCTGGCGCAGCGTCGAGACTCTGGCGCAGGAGGTGAGTCCGAACATCATCTTCGACTACAGTGAACTCCTCGAGACCGCCCGCCTCACCATCGAAGCGGTGGCCAGCCACTACCATCCGCACACGAAGCACCCCATGTGGCATTTCACGCTGCCGGAACTGTTCCTGCTCAGCGAGCGAGTGAGCCAGCGGCTACGACGGGTCCTGCTCGAGGAGGTGCCCGGTTCCCATCTGGTTCGGGCGGGGGACGTGGTCCGGCTGTGGGAATTCAAACCGCTGGCCACACGCGGGGCCCAGGTGTTCAAGGGCTTCACCCTCGTCTGGCGCGTGACCCGGCTGGTCAATCCCATGAGCGCCCTGCTGGCCGAGGCGCGCGAACGGCTGGTGGGTGCGGCACTGGGTGATGCCGGAACATGGATCAAGCAGCGGGGCTCGCGCCTCTGGGTGGAGGAGGTCGGTCGGGCCGCCATCGAACTCTATTCAGGACGCCTCGGCCTGGACGCCGCCAGCCTTGCCGCGGCCGATCGTGCACCTTCTGGAATCCGTCATGCGCTGCCGCCGGGCCCGGTGCGGGTAGTGGTGGCCGGACAGATCAACGCCGGCAAGTCGAGCCTGATCAACGCCATGCTCTCGACCCGGGCGGCAGGCGTGGACGTTCTGCCGCACACCGCTGCATTCGAGGCCCACGAATTGGCCGTGGATGGCGAGGTCCAGGCCATCCTCACCGACTCACCCGGCTTGGCCTCGGCCGATGACATCAAGGCCATCAGCGATCTGGCCTGGGACGCGGACGCCCTGATCTGGGTCGTCGCAGGGCACCGCGCGGATCGAGCCCTGGACCGGCAGGCGCTGGATGCTATCCGGGCCCGTTTCGCCGCCGAGCCCAAACGCAGCCAGCCGCCGATCCGCGTCGTCGTCACTCACCTCGATCGACTGTCACCGGCACGGGAGTGGTCGCCACCCTACGATCTCAACCATCCGACAAGCGCCAAGGCCGAGGCCATGCGCGCCGCCATCGCGGCCATCGCCGAGGATCTGCTCGTGCCGCCGGAACGATTGCTGCCGGTGCGACTCCAAGACGGAGCGCTCGGCTACAACGTGGATCTGCTCTGGCCCGCATTGCTCGAAGACCTGGCCGCAGCACAACGGGCGCGGATGCTGCGACTGGCCCTGCACGCGCAGCCCGGTCGCTGGCAGCAACTCCTGAAGCAGGCGCGGGCAGCCGGCAAGACGCTCTGGCAGGAAGCCGGTTAAAATCCAGTGGTCGGACACAGCGAGCACAGCGATGAAAACAGCGTTCTCACTCCGCCACTGGACCATGGGCCTGACCCTCCTGCTCTTGGTTGCCATCCTCGTTGCCTGCGCGACTTCGCCCACAGGCCGCACCCAGCTGAAGCTCTTCTCGAACAGCGAGGTGGCCCAGATGGGCACCGCCGCCTACGCAGAGATGCTGCAGCGAGAGCCGATCCTGGAGCGGGGGCCCCTGGTGGACTACGTGCAGTGCGTCGCCCGACCAATGACCCGTGCCGTGGGTGGCGAGTGGCGCGTGACCGTGTTCGATGACGATCAGGTCAATGCATTCGCGCTGCCCGGCAACAATATCGGCATCTATCGCGGACTTCTGAGCGTGGCGGAAAACCAGCACCAACTCGCGGCAGTGGTGGGCCACGAAATCGCTCACGTCATCGCCGATCACGGCAACGAACGCATCTCCACTGCGTTCGCAACCCAGGCTGGACTGGAGCTCGCCTCCGCCGTGGCCGGCGGGACGCCCACCGGCAATCAGGTCATGGCCGCGCTCGGACTTGGCGCTCAGGTCGGCGTCCTGCTGCCGTTCGGACGCGCTCAGGAAACGGAAGCGGACATCATCGGTCTGCAGCTTATGGCCGATGCCGGCTTCGATCCCCGTCAGTCCATCGACCTTTGGCGCAACATGGACGCGGCGGCCGGCGGCGGCCGGCCGCCGGATTTCCTGTCCACCCACCCGGGTCCATCCGCACGCATGCGGGTTCTGAACGAAAATATGCCGGATGCAATGGAACGCAGGGAGCGCGCCCACGCAGCGGGAAGCGTACCGGATTGTCTGATGCCGGATCAGTCGAACCGGCGCTGATCCAGCGCCTCGGGCCAACCGTCGAAGCGCTCACCGAGGCGGACGATGGCGGGCATGAGCACGCCCCAGCCTGCCGCCAGTACCAGCAGCGACGTGGTGGTATCGGAGAATGTGACGCCGCCGAGCTGGGAGCCGCCGTAGAACGCCATTGGTCCACCCACTGCGCCGAACAGGGCCGCGATCACATAGCGGCCCTTCAACCAGCGCATGCCCACGTTGAGACAGGTGGCGAAACCCACCCACAATGCCACGATCCAGACTGGCGCAGTGCCGGAGAGCAGGGTGCCCGACGGGTAGATCAGGAAATCAGCGCGCACCAGGAACGTTTCCCAAACGGCGCCGGCGAAGCCGACGGTCGCCAGCAGATAGATCTCCGGCCACACCCGCGGGCTCAGCCAAAGATGCAGCGCCACCAGCACCGCCACCGCGGCGACGCCGATCCAGGGCAGCGACGTCGCGCCGCCCATGACGCACGCAAACCACGTCGCCTTCAGTGCGATCAAATTGAAGATGATGACGGGCATGAGGTCTGCCGTTGCGGTCTTTCGGGGTCAGAGCATAGCGCGATGAGTGCCACCCTGCGCTGACTGGAACCTGAACCACGCCGATAACAAAGCCGGACAACATGGTCTGCAGCCAATCGTGGCGTTCGTGAGCGACGGTGCGCGCTCGGTGTTCCTGTAGGCGAGCGCGTGTACGCGCCGCAACCTCGCCGACCGCACGCGGTCGGGCCTACAGAACTCGATCAGCAGCCACGGGATGCGATGGGTTCCAGAAGCGAGCTCATGCCGCGTGGCGCGCGAAAAATGGATCACCCTTCACTACGGCAGCGACAGACCACCAAGGCGCACCATGAGATCCACCACCTGCTGTACACCGTCTCCGGTCTTGAGATTCGTGAACACGAAGGGCTTGTCGCCGCGCATGCGACGCGTATCCGCCTCCATGACGTCAAGCGACGCGCCGACGTAAGGCGCCAGGTCGGTCTTGTTGATGATGAAGATGTCCGAGCGGGTGATCCCCGGGCCGCCTTTGCGCGGGATCTTCTCGCCCTGGGCGACATCGATCACGTAAATGGTGATGTCAGCGAGTTCCGGGCTGAACGTGGCCGCTAAGTTGTCGCCGCCGGACTCGATCAGGATCAGCTCCAAGGCAGGGAACTTGCGACGCATGTCCTCCACGGCTGCCAGATTGATCGATGCGTCCTCGCGAATCGCCGTGTGCGGACAGCCCCCGGTTTCGACGCCCAGGATGCGCTCTTCCGGCAGCACCTGTGCCCGCATCAGGATCAACGCATCCTCCTTGGTGTAGATGTCGTTGGTGATGGCGCAGAGCTCGATGCGCGGATGCAGCTGCCGGCAGAGATGCTCCATGAGCGCCGTCTTGCCGGAGCCGACCGGACCGCCAATGCCGACGCGCAACGGACCGTGTGGAGAGGCTGAAGGAACGGTTGCTGAAGTCATGATCGGAACAACCTCGAGTATTGGTTTTCGTGATGAATGGAAGCGAGGTCCACGGCAAGTGCACAGCCACCGACGCCGTCCAGCGACGCATTGGATGCATCGTCGACCAGCGCCTCGAGCAGGGGTTCGAACCCGGCCACCAGTTCGAGCCCGGCACTCTGACCAAGCGGAATGAGGCGCACACCGGCCGACACCAGGTTCGCAAGAAAACCATGCAGGTAGGCCCCCAGCGCAGACGCCAGTGCGATCCCATGGCCGCGAGCGGCGACGCCAACGACCACAGGATAAGCCAGCCTCTCTGGCTCGAGGCCATCGAAGGCCGTCAGGGCCGGCGTCGGCCAGGCGTGACGCGTGGCCGACAGGAACGCTCGGCCCTGGGCCGTGGTTTCCAGACGACGTTCGCTGGACGGGTTCAGCGCCACGGCGAGCTCACTCAACTCTCGCACCTCACTCGGCTCGTTCGCGCAGCGCCAAGCATGCGCGAACAGAATCCCGTCACTGCGTCCGCCTCCAAAGCGCAGGACGCCATCGAGCCAAACTTCCAGTGCCTGGGCGCTGCGGACGTCGCCACTGTCCACCGCCCACTCCAGACCGTGGGAGTAGGTGTAGGCCCCCACAGGATAGGCCGGCGACAACCAGCTCAGCAGCCGGTAAAGCGCCGCATGCTCAGTGCTCATAGGAGTGGCCGTGGCCGTGGCCGTGATCGTGATCGTGATCGTGGTCGTGATCGTGATCGTGAGCGTGAGCGTCATC
>REEU01000254.1 GCA_007694905.1 Gammaproteobacteria bacterium
CGTTTGCGGCCGAGGGCGCCCGTGTGTTCGCCACCGACATCAACGAAGAGGCCCTGGCCGCGCTCGGTACGGCAGACGGGATCGCGACAGGGCATCTCGCCACCGAGCCTCTCGCCACCGAGCCTCTCGCCACCGAGCCTCTCGACGTCAGATCCGATGCGCAGGTAGCGGAATTCGCCCGGCGTCATCCCGACATCGACGTGCTGTTCAACTGCGCCGGGTTCGTGCACCACGGCAGCATCCTCGATTGCACGCTGGAAGAGTGGCAATTCAGCCTCGACCTCAACGTCACGTCCATGTACCGGACCATTCGCGCGCTGCTGCCGGCCATGCTCGAGCGCGGTGCCGGCAGCATCGTCAACATGTCCTCGGTGGCGTCGTCGGTACGCGGGGTACCGAATCGCTTTGCCTACGGCGCCACCAAGGCGGCGGTGATCGGACTGACCAAAGCCGTGGCCGCAGACTTCGTTGCCGGTGGTATCCGCTGCAACGCCATCTGCCCGGGGACGGTGGCGACGCCGTCACTCGAAGATCGGATCAATGCCTTCGAGGACCCGGAGGCTGCCCGCGCTGCTTTCGTCTCCCGTCAGCCCATGGGCCGATTGGGCAACGCCGAGGAAATCGCCGCTCTGGCCGTGTATCTCGCCAGCGACGAGTCCGCCTACACCACAGGTGCCATCCATGTCGTCGACGGTGGCTGGTCGAACTGAATGCTGATCAGGAGGGGGCATTGAAACTGCTTCGTTACGGGAGCCCCGGGGAAGAGCGGCCTGGTCTGCTTGACCACGAAGGCAACCTGCGTGATCTATCAAGCGTGGTTGCGGACATCCATCCCGCCATTTTGAGTGACGCCGCCTTGGATCGCCTGCGGGTGCTCGATCCCCTTGGCTTGCCGGCCGTCCCAGGCCGGCCGCGTCTCGGGCCCTGCGTCGGCGGGGTCGGCAAGTTTCTCTGCATCGGCATGAACTATGCGGATCACGCCCGCGAAACCGGCGCCGAGCCGCCCGCCGAACCCGTGCTGTTCATGAAGGCCAGCAGCGCGATCTGCGGCCCGAACGACGACGTGATCATTCCCAAGGGGTCCTCGAAGACCGACTGGGAGGTGGAACTCGGCGTCGTCATCGGCACCGCGGCACGCCACATCACGCCTGAGGTGGCGCTCGAGCACGTGGCAGGCTACTGCGTGATCAATGATCTCTCCGAGCGCGCGTTTCAGCTCGAAGGCACCGGCCAGTGGGTCAAGGGCAAAAGCGCCGACACGTTCGGCCCCCTCGGTCCATGGCTGGTCACCCGGGACGAAGTGGCCGATCCGCAGCAGCTCGGGCTCTGGCTGGAGGTGGACGGGCACCGCTACCAGGACGGCAACACCCGCACCATGATCTTTGATGTCGCCTTCCTGATCAGCTACGTGTCGCGCTTCATGACGCTGCTGCCCGGCGACGTCATCTCCACCGGAACGCCGCCCGGGGTCGGTCTCGGCCAGAAGCCCGAACCGGTCTACCTGCGCCCCGGGCAGACCATGCGTCTGGGCATCGAGGGTCTCGGCGTCCAGGAGCAGCGTACCGTGGCCTGGGAGGAGGGACGATGAGCCTGTCGAGACGAGAAGCCATGACCTGGTTCGATGACGCCCGGCTGGGTCTGTTCGTGCACTGGGGCCACTATGCCGCGGCCGGCTGGGAAGCGTCCTGGCCGCTGGTGGGTGGCGTGGCCACCCTGCCCCACGGGCAACGGCTCACGGTGGACGCTTATCACGCCAACGCACGCCGATTCCGGCCCGATGCGAACGCACCGGCGGAGTGGATCGCCGCGGCAGCGCAGGCAGGCATGCGCTATGCCGTGATGACCACAAGACATCACGACGGATTCTCGCTGTGGCCCACCAGGCAGTCGGACTTCCACATCGGCATCGGCGGTTACGACGGCGACCCGGTGCGCGAATACGTGGACGCCTGCCGCGCGCACGGACTCAAGGTCGGCTTCTACTACTCCCTTCCGGACTGGCATCACCCCGACTACCCGGCATTCACTGAAGCGGACAAGCCCTATGTGTTCGGTCAGTACCCTGCGGCGGATCCGGAACAGTGGGCCCGTTATCTGGACTATCTGCGAGGGCAGCTCACCGAGCTGCTGACCGACTACGGACCCATCGACATCCTCTGGTTCGACGGCGGTTGGGAACGCGATGCACAGGCCTGGGACTGCGCGGGCATCGAGCGTCTGGCCCGCTCCCTGCAGCCGCAGATCCTGATCAACGACCGGCTCCCGGGGCACGGCGACTATGCCACCCCGGAGCAGTTCATCCCGCCGACGCCGCCGGAAGGTGCCTGGGAGACCTGCCTCACCATGAACGAGAGCTGGGGCTTCAATCCCGCGGACCGGCTCTACAAAAGCGACATCTCGCTGGTTCATACCTTGGCGGAGGTCGCCGGCCGCGGTGGGAATCTCCTGCTCAACATCAGTCCGGACGGCTTGGGGCATCTGATCCCGGAGCAGCAGGAACGGCTTGCGACCATGGCACGCTGGACCGAGCAGCACGGGGAAGCGATCTTCGGTACCCGCCCCGGTCTCGAACCCTGGCAATTCTACGGGCCCACCACCCGTCGCGGCTCGACGGTCTACCTGCACCTGCTGATGCGCCCGAACGCGCCGGTGGCCGTACGCGGCGTACCCGTACGCCACGTCACCGGCGTGCGCTGCGTGGGCACAGGGCGAGCGCTCGACTACAGCTGCCGCGTTCCCGTTCTCGACACGTTGTTCGGGACCGACGGGCCTGGCGAACTGTCCATCGACGTACCCGTAACGGAACTCGATGAGATCGCTACCGTCCTCGCCGTGGAATTCGATCAACTGCCCTAGCACGTCCCTTGGGAGGCTGTCGTGTAACATCGCCCTGGGCAGATCCCATGGAGGTGGGCAGGGTGGCGGAAGCGAGCACGAAAACGATCTACAAGGCGCCTGCCCTGGAGAAAGGGCTCGAGATCCTCGAGTTCCTGTCCTCGGCCACCGAGCCCCGCGGCATGGTCGCCATTGCCGACGCTCTCGGCCGTTCCAAGCACGAGATCTACCGCATGCTGCACGTACTCGAAAGCCGGGGGTACATCGCCCGCGGCGACTCAGGCGATCGCTTCCAGGTGACGAACAAGCTGTTCGAACTCGGCATGCGCAACCCCCCGATCCGCAACCTGCACGATGTCGCCCTGCCGCGCATGCGCGAACTCGCGGCATCCCTCGAACAGTCCTGTCAGCTGGTGGTGCGCACCGGCACCCAGATGGTCGTGGTGGCGCGGGTGGAGAGCCCCATCGAGATCGGCTTGACGGTGCGCGTGGGCTATCGCCGCCACATCATGCAGTCCACCTCGGGCCGCATTCTCTACGCCTTCCATCCCCCGCGGACGCAGCAGCAGTTTCTCGACGAACTGCTCGCGACCCGGCCGGATGGCGTCGACGCCGATGCGTTCCTCGCCGATGCCAAGCGCGCAATCGAACAGGGCTGCATTGCGCATGAAAGCGATTTCGTTGACGGCGTCGTTGATATCGGCGCGCCGATCTTCGACCTCGATTACGAAGGCGCCATCGCCAGCCTCACGGTCCCGTTCATGCAGGGCCGGTACACGTCGCTGGCGCTCGAAACGGCGATCGGCCGGGTGAAGTCCATGGCCGGCGCCATATCGGACGCACTGCAGGGCGGCCAGGCCAACGCCTGACCTCGGCCGGGCATGTGCCGCCCATTCCCGCCCATCCAGGCGTTCCCGATCCGCTAGTGGGCACCGGCGAATCGTGCTGAGCCCGCCCGATCTCAGTAGGTGGAGCGGCGCGGGACTGAGTAGCCGGAGCCGATGACGCTGAACGGCGGCTCGCGACCCACCAGTGCCTCCAGCAGGCTCAGCTCCTCGTCGGTGTGATCCTTGAACGGCGCCGGCCGCACCAGGGTGCCGCTGGCTCCGCCGGCGAGCACGAAGCGGGGTGCATCATGGTGCTCCGAGACGATCTCCTCCCGGCTCCGGGCATCCGCCCGGGCCTCGATCAGCACCGACCCGTAGCAGGTGCAGACGTAGTCCTGCTGATCCTCAATCTGGGCATAGAGGCCGGTCCCGCGTATCCCCACTACCGCATGGGGCGTCTCGACCCGGTAGGCGCCGCCGCCGAACACCGACAGAACTCCGCCCTGGCGCAGAGTCAGACCTTCCAGCCGACGACCGTCTCTGCGCTCTCCGATCAGGATACGGCTGCGCGGCCTGGCGTAGAACGCCGCGTCTCCGACTACGAACACGAGACCACCCTCGCCGGTCTCCACTTCGTCGCCCGGATTGATCAGCGTACTCTCGGACGCCACCTCACCATTCACCCGGGCGCCGTTCTCGATCCGGTAAATCGACTGACCCTCCGGCATTTGCCGTGGTCGGGTGCCGACAACCTGCGCACAACCGAACCCGGCCGCGGCAAACGCACCCGCGGCCAGCATACGAACCAGCAGCACCCGCCGCAGCGGATCGAACCCCTCATCCATGTCTGGACTCCCCCGATGCTTCGGCTCATGGTTTCATGAGCATTGACCTTATGGGGTGAACTGTGCCACATCCCAAGCCAGACGGAAGAGCGATGAATCATCGTGACCCACACTCGCCAGGAGGCGCCATGATGCAGCCCCAACGATTGCAGGGAAGGCTCGTTGTCCTGCTCATCCTCTGTTTGACCCTGTCGGCGACTGCAGCCGGCGAAACGGACCGCCGCCTCGACATCTGGGGGGTCTATGGCTTCGATGACAACATCTCCCGCAGCCTGATCAAGGGCGAACAGGAGTCGGACCACAGCCTGCGGGTGGAAGGCACGGCCAACTGGCGCTGTCCTGCGGGAGCGAATGCCAGCGCCCACTTCGGCTTGTTGGCCGCAGCCGAGCACCATTTCGACTTCAGCGACTTATCCAACGTCGAGCTCGGCGGTCGCGGTGAATGGCGCTTCCGGACCGGCCAGGGCTTCAGCGCCCCCATCTACAGTGTGGCGGTGGATCTCACCGGCCATCTCCACGACGACTCGAAGATCCGCGACGGCGGCACCATGCGCGCCACCGCCGGCGCCGAATCGAGGCTCACCGACCGGCTCAGCGTGCGCGGCGGCTACCGCTATACCCTGCGGCGGGCCCGCAGCAGCAGCGTGTTCGACAACCAGCGCCACGGCCTCTTCGTGGGCAGCGAGCTGGCGCTGGCACCCACCGTGGTGCTGAACGCAGTCATCTCCTGGGAACGGGGCGACGTCGTGGCGAACTCGACGCCTATCGAAGAGGTCATCGCAGTGGCCAGCGCCCTGGCGTTCGATGACGCCTTCGGCGCGTCCCGATTCGCCGGGCAGCTCGGTCCTGGACCCGGTCCCGGTCCGGGACCCGTTGCGGGACCAGGAGAATCGGATCGGCGCGTCGCCTATCGCCTCGATGCGGACGTCTGGCAATTCGAGCTCGGCACCCGGATCCGCATCGATCACAATCTGACCCTGGACGTCAACGGCGGGTATCTGAAGGTGAATTCTCGCGCCAGCAACCTCGACTACGACGGTCTGCAGATTGTCGCCAGCCTTGGGTACCGCCTCTGACGCGACGCTCGACCCGACGGCGGGGCGAAACCCGAGTGACATCGGACACGTGCAACATCACGAACCAAGACGAGGAGATGAACGCCGATATGGTCAGCCAGCGCATGCAGGAATTCAGCGAGCGGATCCGTGCCAATCGCGCGGCCAATCTGAACGGCAACGACGTGGTCGCCAGCCGCGCCAGCATGGAAGCGGAGATGGCCAAGCTGCGGCAGCCCGCCGACGTGCAGCACGAGGACGTCACGGTCGGCGGACGCCCGGCCCGCTGGTTTCGATCACCCGACAGCCAGCCCGACCGGGTCATGCTTTATCTGCACGGCGGCGCGTATGTCCGCGGTTCCATCAACACCCATGCGGAACTGATGGCACGTCTCAGCCAGACCCTCCGTATCCCGGTTCTGGGACTCGACTACCGGCTGGCGCCCGAACACCCCTATCCAGCCGCACTCGATGATGCTGTGGCCAGCTATCGCTGGCTGCTGGAGACCGGTCTGAAGCCGCAGCGCATCGTCGTGGGCGGTGACTCCGCCGGCGGCGGACTGGCG
Organism: Gammaproteobacteria bacterium; assembly: GCA_007694905.1. Classification (GTDB taxonomy): domain Bacteria; phylum Pseudomonadota; class Gammaproteobacteria; order Pseudomonadales; family Azotimanducaceae; genus SLTB01. The sequence continues at coordinate 6,129 of REEU01000254.1, forward strand.
CTCGCCACCTTGCAGGCGCTGAAGGAGGCAAGCCTGCCCCAGCCGGCGGGTGCGGTTCTGTTCTCTCCGTGGACCGATCTCAGCGGCAGCGGCGACAGCGTCAAGACACGCGCCAAGGCTGACCCCATGGTGGACCCGGACTCGCTGACGGTGATGGCTGCGCACTACCTCGACGGCATGCCGGCTGACACCCCGGGGGCCTCGCCGCTGTTCGGCAACTTGAGCGGGCTCGCGCCACTGCTGATCCAGGTGGGCGACGCAGAAGTGCTGCTCGATGATGCCACCCGTCTGTACCAGCGCGCGCAGGCCGCCGGCGTCGATACGAGCCTGCGCATCTTCGACGGCGGCTTCCATGTCTTCCAGGCCATACCGGCGCTGCCCGAAGCCGCGGAAGCCCTCGCCGACGTGGCCGAGTTCTGCCAGCGCGTCACGGACGCCTGATCGTGGCACACTGAGCGCTCGGGCATTTCATGATCTGGAGCATTCGTGCCATGCACGCCCTGTATCGACTCGCAGTCCTCGCCGTTTTCGGCACACTCGTCACGGTCGCCAATGCGGCACCGCAGGTCGGCGACCGCGCGCCTGACTTCACGCTCCCTGCCAGTGATGGCGAAACCTACTCGCTTGCCGACTTCCACGGTCGCGAAGCGGTGGTGATTGCCTGGTTCCCGCGTGCGTTCACCAGCGGCTGCACCATCGAGTGCAAGTCCCTGGCGGAAAACGGCCACCTGCTGCGGCCCTTCGCCGCGACGTACTTCATGGCCAGCGTCGACCCGCTCGAACAGAACATCGCCTTTGCCGAATCCCAGGACGCCGACTTCCCGCTGCTCTCAGACGAGGATCAGTCCGTCGCGGCAGCCTATGGTGTGCTCAACGAGAGAGGCGGTTTCGCCCGGCGCTGGACGTACTACATCGATGCTGAGGGCATCATCGTTGCCATCGACAAGAACGTGCGGCCGGCGACATCCGCTGAGGATATGGCGGCCAAGCTGGAAGAACTCGGCGTTCCGCGCCGCGACAGCGTGGCACAGCGCGGCGACTGAGCGCTTTGGTGCCCGCGGGGGGAGGCGTGATGGGAAAGGAGGGCGACATTCTCTATCGACCGGCGACGCCAGTGGACGGGGCGAACATGTGGACGTTCGTCCAGAAGGCGGGCGTCCTCGAGCTCAACCCCTCCTACGCCTACGTCCTGCTCTGCCAGCACTTCGGCGATACCTGCGTCGTGGCCGAGCGGGACGGCGAGATGGTCGGCTTCGTCCTCGCCTACATCCCACCGCGGCAACCGGACACCGTGTTCGTCTGGCAGGTGGGCGTGAGTCGTGCCACCCGGGGCAAGGGCGTCGGCATCCGCCTGCTGCGCTACCTGCTTGCGCTGGACGGTTGCCGCAACGTCCGCTACCTCGAAGCCAGCGTTACCCCGTCCAACAAAGCCTCCCAGAGCCTGTTCCGGGCCTTCGCGCGCAAATCCAACACCAGCTGCCGCAAGCTGCCCTTCTTCCCCAGCGAGTTCTTCCCGGACGAACACGAGTCCGAACACCTCTACCGCGTCGGGCCCATCGCCTGGCCGGAGGCGTGAGGCGGCGGCCACCGCGACGGCATCGCCTCCTCGGCGTTCGTGAGTCAGGCGCCCCTGCAGACATCGGGGAAGAGTCGAAGCGCAAGTTCTGGCATGGTTGTCGCTTCGCGAATAGAGGAGACGACGACGATGCTGAATCCGCGCTACCTGGCCGACCAACCTGAGGATGTGGGCATCGATCCCGGCAAGCTCGAGGAATTGCTCACCCGGGTGCGCAAGGAGGTGGACGATGGCCTGCTGCCGGCCTGCCAGGTCGCCATCGCCCGCAACGGACGCCTGGCCGCATTCGAGACCTTCGGCGACGCCAACAACGGCAGTCTGTTCAACGTCTTCTCCTGCACCAAGGCCATCAGCTCCGCTGCCGGCTGGCTGCTGATCCAAGAGGGACTGCTCGACGTCGAGGAGAAAGTCGCGGACATCATTCCGGAATTCGCGACCAATGGTAAGGAAGCCGTCACCGTGGAGCAGCTGTTCACCCACACCGCCGGCTTCCCCAACGCGCCCTTCCGCGCCACCGACTGGTTCGATCAGGACAAGCGCCTGCAGCGCTTCGCCTCCTGGCGGCTGGACTGGGAGCCCGGCAGCCGCTACGAGTACCATCCCACCTCCAGCATGTGGGTCCTTGCCGAGATCATCGAACGCCGCAGCGACGTGTTCTTCGCCGTGTTCGTCCGCGAGCGCATCATCGAACCGCTCGGTCTGAGCAACCTGTTCGTCGGCTGCCCCGACGCGGAGCACTCACGCATCAAGCCGGTGATCCATGTCGGCGAACCGATGACGGAAGCAGACTGGGCCGAACTCGGCCTGCCTGTACCGCCCGTGACGGAAGTGACGCCGGAAGCGCTGCAATCCTTCAACGAGACCGAAATGCGGCGGGTGCCGGTACCGGGTGGTGGCGGCATCATGACTGCTGCCGATCTCGCGCTGTTCTATCAGGCACTGCTCAATGACGGGCGCCTCGATGACGGCCCCCAGATCTGGACGCCGGAAACGCTCACCTACGCACTCGAGGTGCGGCATGATCTGCCTGATGCTGCGGGGGTCCCGGCGCACCGCGCTCTCGGGCTGGTGATCGCCGGCGACAAGCAGCGCAATCAGCGGGGCTTCGGCCACACCAACAGCGAACACGCCTTCGGCCATGGCGGTGCCGGCGGGCAGATCGCCTGGGCGGATCCGGTCACCGGCATTTCGCTCGGCTACTGCACCAACGGCCACGACGCCAACGCCATCCGTCAGGCGCGCCGCGGCGTCGGCATCTCCAGCCGCGCCGCCGCCTGCGCGCTGGGCTGACCCCCAACGCTCGAGAAAAGTCAGTGGGAGCCGATGTCGGCCGCAGGCCGGCGTCGCGATCGCCGACTGATCCGGACTCGTGCGTTACCCCAAAAGCTCGGCCCGTCCGCGCCGCGCGC
>REEU01000198.1 GCA_007694905.1 Gammaproteobacteria bacterium
AGAATCCCACTGGGAGATGGCGCCTTTGCACGGCGCACTGAGATATGCGGGCTAGTGGGCGACAAATGACTGATTAGCGCATATCCCGAGAGGGAGGTGGTGGGTGAGTGGGGCGGGGCAGTCCATCCTCTGGACGTGTGGGCGCGTCTGCCCCGTCACGCAAGCTCGCGCTCGGCGCGCTCGAACCAGGTGATGACCTGCTCGCGATGCGGTTCGCCCCAGACTTCGACGAAGCGGCGCGTCGAGTGCAGGCGCAGGTCCGCGAGTTCCTTCAGGCGGCGCTGAACGAAGGCCCGTGTCAGAGGAATGCCGCAGTCCACCGTGATGCACTGCTTCCAGTCGTCATAGGTGTCCAGGGGTCTCACGCGCATGCCTCCATGAAGGGTGCCAGTGACGCTTCGAGGGTTGGGCCGTCGAGATCGCGGGTGATGAAGACCAGGCGCGTGCGGCGGTCAGCAGACGGCCAGGCCGGCAGCAGGATGGGCGCCTCGAAACGATGCTGAACGCCATGGATGACCATGGGGCGGTCTGTTTCTGCCAGGTTGATGATGCCCTTCACCCGCAGGATGTCCGGACCTCGCAGCAGCAGCAGGGCCTCGAGCCACTGATCGAGCAGCGGGCCGGGAATGGGCGTGTCGAATGTGAGGCCCACCGCACGGATGTGGTCCCCGTGTCGATTGGGATCATGGCCGTGGTCGCCATGGTCATGGTGATGTTCATCGACGGGCCACGCCTCCAACGCCGCCAGCCGCCCCGACAACGAGGGTGCCGCCGCCAGGAGTCCACTCCCGCCTTCGATACATCCGTGCTCGGTGAATCGTCGTGGCGCGTTCGGGTTGATCGCCGCCAGCCGCTGCGTCAGCACGTTAAGCGCGGCCGCCTCCGCAACGTCACGCTTCGTGATCAGCAGCAGATCCGCTACCGCCACCTGCCGGCGCGCCTCTTCCTGGCGTTCGAGGGTGTCGAGCCCGTGGACGGCATCCACCACTGTGACGACACGATCGAGCAGGTAATGCCCCGTCACATCGGGATCGCCGACCAGCGTCTGCAGGATCGGAAGAGGGTCGGCAATGCCCGTGGTTTCGAGCACCACGCGCCGGAACCAGGGTCGGCCGTTGCGTGCATAGCGCCAGGGGGCATCGCGCAGCGTCCGGGCGAGATCGCCGCGGATGGTGCAGCACAGGCAGCCGCTGGCCATCTCGATCACGGCGTCATCCGCCAGCGGCGCCACCAGATCGTGATCGATGCCGATGTCTCCGAACTCGTTGATGAGAATCAGCGTATCCGCAAGCGCACGGTCTTCGAGCAGCCGATTCAGGACCGTCGTCTTGCCGCTGCCGAGAAAGCCGGTCAGAACCGTGATGGGGATCGGTGATGAGCCCGCCGCCACAGTCAGCCCTCCTCCGCGCGACAGCAGGCGCACAGACCGCTGACTTCGAGGGTACAGTCGCGGGCAACGAAACCCCGTCGGCCGGCCAATGCCAACAGCGCGGCGTGTGCATCCACATCCCGGCCCTGGACAACGCTGCCGCAGGCACGGCAGACGCAGTACAGCATGGTCTGTTTCTGATCAGGCAGATCACAGGCGACCCAGCCGTTGCGGCTTTCGATGCGGGCAGCGAGCCCGCCGCGCTGCAGGTAGTCCAGCGCCCGATACACCGTGGGCGGGGACACGCGGCGCGCCAGGACCTGTTCGAGACGATCCCGAAGCGCATAGGCACCGATGGGCTCGAAGGCCTGCCGCAGCAGATCGAGGACCTGCTGCCGGATGGGCGTCAGCAGCAGGTCATGGGCACTGGCATGCCCGCGCACCCTGGCCTGCCAGGCAGCGCGTGCCGAGGTGTCCTCTGTAGCTCGATGCGACATGAGGCGCGCCGCGGGATTCAGTCGGAGTCACGCTCGCGGAGGAACACCGCGAGCAAGGACGACAGAAGATCACCCGCTTCTTCCGGGACGAAGTGACCGACCCCGGGCAGGTGCACGGAGCGGTGCTGGGGAAGCGCCGCACCGAGTTCACGCGTGGCGGCTTCGATGTCCAGCGTGCGGTCGAGGCCACCGTAGACCAGCAGGGTCGCTTGCTCCGAGATCACCGCCGGCAGCGGTGCCGATGTCTGCGGCAGCGGTGCAAGATCCGTCTGCTCCAACAGGCGCAGTGCGGCCTCGCGACAGGGCTCGGACCGGAACACGGCTGCGTAGCCTTCCATCTGCGACGCGCCGAGGCTGAATCCATGACCTGTCCCCATCCGCCGCATCAGACCAGGGAGCAGGGTGTCGAGATCGTCGAACAACGCGGCGAGGCGGGCGTCGGCCTGTCGGTCCAGCAGCCATTCGTACCAGGACGTTCCCAGCATGGGCGCTGTGCTGGCACTGCCGCTGACCAGGCAGCATCGGCCAACGATATCCTGATGGCGTGCAACGAAATCCAGGGCCAGCCTGACGCCCGCGCCATGGGCCAGCAGGTGAGCGCGGTCCACGCCCGTCGATTCGAGCAACTCGAGCAGCAGCGCAGTCAAGTCACGCGGCCTGAGCGCCGCAGGCAGGGCATCGCTGCACCCGAATCCAGGCAGGTCCACGGCCAGGACCCGCCAATCCGTGGCCAGTGCAGCAAGCGGTTGCCGAAACAGCAGGCTCCAGGTGGGAAATCCGTGCAGACACAGCAGCACCGGCGCGTCGCGCGGCCCCTCGTCCAGGTAGTGAACGCGGCCACCCTGCCAGGGCATGAACCGAGGCTCCCAGGGCAGAAGCTGCTGCAGGGTTGGCGCAGTGGACATGGACATGAGCAGAACCTTTGCGGGCGAAGGGCATTAAGTCGGGAGAACGTGACCCAGCCTATTAGTACGTTATAACATATCTTCCTATCATCCCAGGACCCATCTCAACCACCTTCGGAGCACCCATGGCTACGCTGACTTTTCTGACCACCACCCTGTTCGATCACGGCGCCAGCCGCCAACTCGTCGATGTGCTGCGGATGCACGGCATTTCGCGCCCCATGCTGTGCACTGATCGAGGACTGGTGGCGGCCGGGATCGTCGAGCAGATCGAGACCGTGATCTCCAACTCGGTGCAGTCGGTGCGCTTCGATGAAACACCGGAGAACCCCACCGAGGAGGCCGTCCTGGCCGCCGCCGAGCGCTATCGAGCGGAAGGCTGCGACGGCCTGCTTGCCGTCGGCGGCGGGTCCAGCATCGATCTCGCCAAGGCCGTCGCGCTCCGGGTGACCCACGACGGCGATCTCATGCAGTACACCGCCGGCGAGGGCGGCGTCGAGCGCATCGGCCCGGTGGCGCCGCTGATCGCCGTGCCCACCACCGCGGGAACGGGCAGCGAGGTCTCCAGTGGCTCGGTGGTGATCATGAGCAACGGCGAGAAGCTGATCTTCGCCAGCCGCCACCTGACTCCCCGCACGGCCGTGTGCGACCCGGAACTGACGTTCGGCCTGCCGCCGCTGCTCACCGCCGCAACCGGCATGGACGCCATGACCCACTGCATCGAGGCGGTGCTGTCACCCCAGGTGAATCCACCCGCGGAAGCGGTGGGCCTCGACGGGCTCAGGCGGGGACTCGGCCACGGCCACCTGCTGGGCGCGGTCAAGGATGGAAAAGACCCGGACGCGCGCTGGAACATGATGATGGCCTCCACCGAAGGCGCCATGGCATTCAGCAAGGGGCTCGGTGCGGTGCATTCCATGAGTCACGCCTGCGGTGCGCTGCCCGGCCTGCGCCTGCATCACGGCACGCTCAACGCAGTCTTTCTGCCGACGGTGCTGCGCTTCAATGCCGACCACGTGGGCGACAAGTACGCCCGGATCCGGGAAGCCGCCTGCCTCGACGCCAAGGTGGATCTCGCCGACTACATCGAGCAGCTCAATGCCAGCCTCGGCCTGCCGGCGAATCTCGCCGCCATGGGCGTTACCGCCGATCATATTCCTGGGCTGGCGCAGCATGCCGCGCGGGACGTGTGCACGTTCACCAATCCGCGTCCGGCCAGCGTCGACGATTACGCCAAGCTCATCGAGGCTGCCATGGGGTGACTCAGCACTTTCCCACACGCGACGTCTACGATTGGCCGTCCAGTTCCAGCGTGCGTGGCCAGCAGGTCGAGACGCTGCAATTACGCAGCGGCGTCACACTCATCAAGACGGAATTTGACCGCGGACAGGAGGGCCGCTTTCGCTACGTCGAGCCGGATGACGTCTTCGGCATCGGTTTTCATATCAAGGGCGGCAGCCGCTTCGATATGGACCGCTGTCACTTCGAGACGCATCCGCTCGACGTATGGGCCGGCACCTCGCCCCGTAGCGCTCCTTCGTCGTTCACGCTGTCGCGGCATGGCTTTCGAACTGTTTCGCTTCGCTTCGATCCCGAGGTGATCCGGGAACTCCTGCAGCAGTACGGCCAGGAGCGTGGTCTCATTGCGGATATGGCCCGCCATGCGCGGGAAGAGGTGGCCATCGAACGACTGTCCACGCTTGACCCCGGCGCAGTTCGGCTCGTCGAGTCGATGTTCGCCACAACGTACACCGGTGCCGCCCGCACCCTCTTCCTCGAGTCCTGCGCCCTCGGCCTGCTGGCCTCGCAGATCGACACCACCGCGCCCGGCCCACGGCCACAGGCGTTGGCACCAGAGGTTAGAATCGGCCCGAAACTGCAGGCCGCGCGAGAGCACCTTGACGAACACTTCGCAGACCCACCGACCATCAGGACCCTTGCTCGAATCGTCGGGACCAACGAGTTCACCCTGAAGCGTGGCTTCAAGGAAACGTTCGGTGTGACGATCTTCGGATATGTCCGGCAGCGGTGCATGGAACTCGCCGTGACCGAGCTTCATGGTGGCCGGTCGGTGCTCGAGACCGCCCGCAGCGCCGGCTATGCATGTCCCCGCTGCTTCGCCGACGCCTTCCGACGGCACTTCGGCGTTCTGCCCAGCGCGGTGACGCGTCGGGTACGCGCGCAGATTCCTGCTCACCGCAGCTGAAATTCCCGCTCACCGCAGACGCTTCAGGTGTCAGGAGCGATACGCTCGATCAGGCTTCGCATTCGTTACAGAGAGCCTATCGATGAAGATTCTGGCGATGCCCGTCGGACTGCTCACCGCAGCACTGTTGTCCCTGCCGGCAGCGGGCGAGACCGCTGCGTCCTCGACAAGAGAGCAGCAGACAGCGCAGCCCATCGAAGCCATCGTCGTCACGGCGCGTTTGCGGGAGGAGGACGCGCAGGATGTTCCCTTCGCCCTCACGGTTGTCGACAGCGTGGCCCTGGAGCAGCGTCGCATCGACGATGCCATAAGCGTCTTTCGGCACGTGCCGGGCCTGTCATTGACGAGCTTCGACGACGGGCGCTTCGCCTACTTCCAACTGCGCGGAATCGGACCACTCAGCCAGGCCATCAGTCCGGATGACGGCTCAGTGGTGACGTACATCGATGGTGTCCCGCAGCCAGTTTACGCGTCCGAAATCGCCTATCTGGAGTTGGAGCGATTCGAGGTGCTGCGGGGTCCCCAAGGTACGCTATTCGGGCGCAACAGCCAGGGTGGCGCGCTCAACCTCACGACGCGCGCACCAGGCCATGAGCTGGAAACCAGCGGGCGGCTGGAGGGCGGCCAGAGCGGCTACCTTCTTGCGCAGGGTGCGATCTCCGGACCTGTACTCGAGGATCGTCTCAAAGCAGGCATCACGTTCCGGGCCTCCAACGTCGATGGTTTCGTTCCGAACATTGCGCCGGGCGGCGGTGAGCTGGGCGACCGGGAGTCCTACGCCGGGCGCGGCACCCTGATCTTCACGCCCTCCGGAGAGGACGGCGCGCGCTTCACGCTGTCATCGAACGTCGACCGCCAGACCAGCTCACCGTTCTACTATGTCCTGCGCGGCCAGCCGCGATCACAAGTCGAACTCAATCCTGAGAACGAGGTCAAGCGCACAGCGTGGGGTATCAGTCTGACCTCCGAGTTTGCTCTTGGGGGACCGGATCTCACCGCCATCACGGCCGTCAACGGCTTTCGCAACGATCAGTTCACAGACGATACCGATGGTCTCATCTATGGCCCACTGTTCGGTCAGCCATCGTCAGACTTTCTCGAGCCACTGTCTTTTTCCGACTGGCACGAGGAAGAGCGGCGCTTCTATCAGGAACTGAGGCTTTCCAGTTCGGCGGAGCAGGAACTCGCCTGGACCGCTGGCCTCGTCTATTTCCACTCGGATTTCGATACCGACCTCAAGAATCGGTCAACCTTCTCACCTTTCCTGAACGGCGACCGGGACGCAACGCAGGAGATCGATTCCTACGCGGCCTACGGCGAAGTCACGACTCCGCTGGCCACGCCCCGGCTGCGGGGAACACTCGGGCTTCGCTATACACGTGATGAAAAGTCCCTGAATGCGACCTTTCAAGGCGTCGGATTTCCTGGCTCGGTCGACGAGTTCGCCCAGGAATCCACCGCGAATTTCGACCTGTGGACCGGCCGCGCGGCACTGCTGTGGGAGGCGACCGACGACATCAACCTCTACGCCACCATCGGCCGCGGTGCCAAGAGCGGTGGCTTTCCCCGCTTTACGCTCAGCGCGGCAGTGGGTCAGGAGAGCGAGGCCTATGCGGAATCAACGTCGTGGACCTACGAAGTCGGCGCCAAGGCCGCACTTCCCGGCGGTCGTGGTCAATTCGAGCTGTCCGGCTTCTACAACGACGTCAGCGACGAGCAGCTGTTCGTACTCGACTTCGTCAATTTCACGTTCGTCCCCGTCAACCTCGATACCCGAAGCTATGGCGTCGAAGCGCAAGGAAGCTATGTCTGGAACGGCGGCTGGTCCGTGGCCGGAGGGTTGTCCTGGACCCTAGGCGAGATTCGTGAAGCGGCAGAGATCAGCGGAGCAGAGCGGGGCAACCGCATTCCGAACGTCGCCAGGCTGAGTTCGACATTGACCCTGAACCACCGCGGGCCCGAGCTCAGGCTGGGCAACCGTGCCGCCGCCTCGATGGCCACCGTGACGCATCAGTATGTGAGCTCGCGCGCGGCGGATGTCGCGGGCAGCTTCAACCTTCCCTCCTACCACAACGTGGATGCGCGGCTGGGTGTGCAGATTGGACGAACAGAGATCTATGCGTTCGGCAGGAACCTCCTGGACACGACGCAGGAGCTCAACGGTGTCCTCTACGGCCCGGGCGTCGAGGGGGCTTCGCTCGGGCGCGGCAGAATCGTCGGTCTCGGCGTGACGTCCACCCTTTGACGGAGATGACGGGCTACGCGGTCACCGCTCAGTTCTACGATCCGATGACCGAAGCGTCACACGCCCACGTCAGGGCGCAGATCACCGACGCCCTGAACGGTCTCGACGCCAGGAGCCATCCCATCGTCGACATTGGGGCAGGTACTGGGCTGACGACGCGGGCCATCGCTGCTGTCCTGCCGGAGACGGAGATCGTCGCGGTCGAACCGGACCCATTCATGCGGCCAGCATTGATGACCAGGATCTGGTCCGATCCCGACTTGCGCCGGCGCGTCAGCATTCTGCCCATGCCCGTACTCGATGCACCGCTGCCTCCGGTCATTGCCGGCGCGGTCGCGAGCGCATCTCTCGTCCACTTCAGCCCGGCAGACCGTGCTCGACTGTGGACGTTGCTCGAGGAACGACTGCTGCCCGCCGGGCGCATCGTGGTCGAGATTCAGTGCCCGCTATCGAGGGAGATACCCGAAACGCTGCTGGCAACCGAGCGCATCGGAGGTGTTCACTACGAGGGCTGGGCCAGCGCTGTCCCTGTGGACGAACAGCGTCTGCACTGGCACCTCACCTATGTCGCCCGGTGTGGTGACGTCGAGATCGATCGACGGTCGACAGACCACGTCTGCTGGGTCATTTCATCCCGTGACGTGCTGACCGAGGCGCGCGCCTCCGGACTGGATGGGGCGGTCACTGGGGATCTGGTCGTACTCGGCAAGGCAGCGAGCACAACGTGAGCGCCGCGGTCACTGCCGTCCTGGCTCGATGTAGCGACAGCGAGTGAACTCCTCGAACACGGGTGTTCGAGGTAGCAAGCGCCACTCGAACGCACATATCTCACCGATTCACCGCTGTGGCCGTGGATACACCGGCAACGCCCACCCTCCCCGTCAGGACCGGCACGCCCCCGTCCCGACGCCGTTCGTGCCCAGGCGGGCCACGTTCGCCGACGACGATCATGGCGTACAGGGGTGACCACTGCAGAGGGGAGACGTGGTATGCCACCATTTCGCCGCTCTCGGAGACGAGGACTTCTGAGATACCTGGCAGCCTGTCGGATTTGGGACTGATCTACTGCGCCAGCGGGATGACGGTCCATATCCGCCCGCTTTCTTGTTACATAGCACCACTATGCGCCTCAAAAGCGGACGAATCTGGCCTCGCCCTCCCACTCGGCTCGCTAAGATCGCCCAAACCCGACAGGCTGCCAGGGATCGAAAGGCTTCGTGAACGAGCTTCCACAGTGCTTGCGGGCTAGCTCTTGAACTGAAAGATCACGAATCGGGCCTCCGTTGAACCGATGTTTTCCACTGCATGGATGTCGGCTTCATGCCAGTGGGCGTCACCGGCAGCAAAAGCTCGCTCGACGGTCTCTACGCGGTCGGAGGTATAGCGGATCGCATAGTCCGACAGCGAATAGACCAGCCGATGTACACCATGGTGCTCCGCCTGCGCCGTCCCTGGCGGCAGTGTGACCTGCGTGATTCGCACGTGGTCGTTTTCGAAGATCAGGGCAGCAAAGCCTTCTTCAATGGTGGCAGCATCATGGTCGATATGAAGCGCAGCGGTTTCAGCCAGTGCAGCTTCGGTTCTGGATACGACCAGGAAGCGGGCTTCCGTATCGCCGATGTTGCGGACGGCATGGTCGCGGGCCTCATGCCAGTGCGCCTGGCCAGCCCGCCATTCCCTTTCATGACTCTCGCCTTCTTCGGCAAACAGAATACGGTAGTCGGTCAAGGAGTACACGGCACGCTCGCGACCACTGTGTTCAGGCACCTCATCGCCAGGCTCCAGAGCAACAAGCATGGCTCGGACATGCTCATTTTCGAAAACCAAGGAGGACACCTGCGGGGCATTTGCGCCGGCGTCTTCGACGACCTGCGGCGCTTCCTGCGCTGAAACGACGTCAGGAGCAACTTCCTCGGCTGCGCAGCCCAGCATCAGTGCTGGAACCAAAATCAAGGCAATACGACTGTTCATGATCGGATCTCCAGAAGCCAGAATGAATGGAACCGGTCTAGCGCATGAGGTCATCGTCGAGCAGCGCTGGCGTTGGCTGATCCAGCTTTTTCAGTGGACCCTCCCCAGACCACCAGCGGTCGGCGACCGGGCCGAGGTCTGCCATGGCAGGTGGGCGATTCACAGTGCCATACCTCCTTCTGATCCAAGACAGGTTTACGCGCATAGGCGTCCATAACGTCTTCAACTTCTCACGGCGCATCAAGGGCGAGACGCTGCTCCTGCGCACATTCGAGCAGGCCGAGCACCTCGGTGACCCGAGGAACCCTGGCGGAGTCACGTTAAATCGAACGGGGCTCAGTCGCGCAGCACGTCCGGCCCCCTTTTCGTGACTGTTTCCAGGCAGGTAGCGGGCAAGTAATGTTGTTATATTATAACATTAATTCACATCGCCAACACCTGCCCTCAAAGTGAGATCAAATCGTGATCAAACCCCGATTGACCCTGGCGATCCTCGGCGCGCTGCTCGACGGGCTGCCCGGTGTCGCCAACGCAGGCTTCAGTCCAGGCGTCGGCCGCCCCACCATCCGGGGCCAGCAGGGTTCACGGGTCAAAGTGCTCGAAGACAGCCTTGGTAAGGCCGACGCCTCCGGCGAGGGTGCCGATCATGCCATCGCCATCGATCCGGCCCGCGCGGAGCAGATCGAGGTGCTCCGGGGAAGCTCCACGCTGGCGTACGGCAGCGGTGCTGCAGGTGGCGTGGTCAACGACGCACGCTTCGGCGAGCTGGACATATCGGCGGACTATCGTCGAGTGTTCAAACAGAACCGCACCGGTGACGCGTAGGATCGCACCAGCGGCTACAACATACTGTCGTTGGACCTGACCTGGAGCCCGACTGCAATCGCTGTTGCAGAACTGTTCCTGCGCGCACGCAATCTGCTCGACGAGGACGGTCGCCAGCACCAGAGTTTCTTCAAAGACGAATCGCCGATTATTGGCCGTGCCTTCATCGGCGGAGTGCGCTTTCATTTGGGCGGCTGAAGGAACCGCTGGCCTTCTACGGTGAGCGGCAAGCCGTTGAGAAAGGATCCCGGTGAGGGTCGCCTGCCCTGGTGCCCGCGACACGCTGCTGCCCCGCTCCAGTGACCACAAGACCGTTGGCACCTGTTCGGCTGGTGGACTCAAACGTGGCCTCCGCTGACCGCTTCACCGCGACAACTGCAAGTGCTTTGCGCCTGGCCCACGAGACTGCGGACACGGCCCGATGGCCGGCAGAGGCAACCTCAGCCCCAAACCACCAGCGGTGGCGCCGAGGTCCGGTGAAGAACGTCCAGCGGCGTATCGTAGGCACGGCTCAGGAGATCGGCGTCGAAAAAGCCGGCAACGTCGCCCCAGTAGCGCGTCCTGCCCTCCGCCAGCAGCAGCACGCGGTCGGCGACCGCGGTCACCTGGTTGAGGTCATGCAGGATCAGCATGACGGCGGCACCATGGTCTGCCTCAGCCCTGGCCAGGCGCAGCAGCTCTCGCTGATATTTCAGATCGAGACTCGCCGTCGGCTCGTCGAGCAGCAGGCATCCTGGCGGTAGGGCACGACGGCACTGAATCAGCGCCCGCGCCAGATGCACCCGCTGACGCTCGCCTCCCGACAATCGCGTGTAGGGGCGTTCGGCCATGTTCGCAAGACCCACTTCGGCCAGCACGTCTGCGACTGACGCGGCGACTTCCTTTCCGGAAAAGGCATCAACGTCACCGCTGAACACGAGCCCCAGTGCCACCACCGTCGCCACCGGCAGATCGAAGGCGAGTACGGAGTCCTGGAGCATCACAGCGCGCCTGCAGGCCTGCTCACGATCCGACCACTGGTTCAAGGCACGCCCGTGCAGATGGACCCTGCCCGCCGCCGGCAACAGATCGCCGGCAAGCACCGCGAGCAGCGACGACTTGCCGGAGCCGTTCGGGCCGGCAACGGCTGTGACCGTCCCAGGCTCGATCCCGACCGAAACATCTTCGAGGACCCTCCGGCCACCTCGATGCAGCCACACCCCCTGCGCAGCCATACCGGAGTCGGCCGTCATCCGAAGGCGCTCCGCTGTCGGCGCTGCAGCAGAAGCAACAGGAAAAACGGCCCCCCGATCAGGGTCGTCACCAGGCCGATGGGGAGTTCCGCCGGCGCGACGATGGAGCGAGCGACGAGGTCGGCAGTGAGCAACAACACTGCGCCTCCGAAAATGCTTGCAGGCAACAGCATGCGGTGGTCGGGCCCAATAAGCAGACGGACCATGTGCGGGACCACCAGACCGACGAAACCGATGACACCGGTGATGGCCACCGCAGCGCCGACCTGCAGCGCCACCAGCACGACCAGCAGGCGCTTGACACTGGCCACCGGCAGCCCCGCGTGACGCGCCGCGCGCTCGCCCAGCAACAGGAGATTGAGCCAGTGTCCGCTGCGGCACAGCAGCAGCGTCGATGCAGCCATGATGCCGACGGCCGGGAGCAGCTGTGACCATTCCGCCTGGGCCACCGATCCCATGCTCCAGAACGTCAGCGACCGCAGCTGCTCATCGGTGCTGATGTAGGTGAGCATTCCGATGCCGGCCCCGGCAATGGCATTGACGGCGATCCCGGCCAGCAGCAGCAACGCCACGTCCGCCTGGCCCTGCCGTTGTGCCAAAGCGTAGGCAAGGCTCATCCCGGCCAGCGCGCCAAGAAAGGCCGCGCCGGGGAGCAGCCAAGCACCCATCCAGGCCAGCGGCAGCAGACCGCCGAGGACGATGACGCTGACCGCACCCAGCGCGGCACCGGAGGACACGCCAAGCAATCCGGGGTCCGCCAAGGGGTTGCGAAACAGGCCCTGCATGGTGGCACCTGCCAGGGCCAGGCTGGCGCCCGTGGCGACGGCAACCAGCGTCCGGGGAAAGCGCAGTTCGAAAATCACGATTCGCGCCAGTTCAGCTTCATTGGCGCTGGTGGAGCGAGCGAACGCCTGGAGAATACCGACGTCAGCCGGACCGACCTGCAATGAGAGCAGCACCGCGAGGATCGTCATGACGACCAGAGCGGCCAGCAAAGTTCGAGGCCGAAGGCCTCCGCCGGGCACCCAGCGTCGCCAGCGCAGCAGAGTCGTCGCGGCAGCCGTCGTCATGGCCCGAGCCGGCTGCGGTGGCCAGTGTCCGCCGAGACGAGCTGAACGGATCCGGTTTTCCGGCTCGACTGCAGGGCGTCACGAAGCCAGGTGATTGCCAGCGCGGTACGTGGGCCGAACGTGAGGAGCAAGGTGCCTTCCATGGCCACGACGCAGTGGCAGCGACCTGCGGGAGTCAACCGCAGGGCCGGCATGCCGACCAGGGCATCGACCCCGCCGATCCGCTCAAGCGTCTGTTCCATGACCAGAATGACGTCGGGACGCGCGCGCAGCGCCGCTTCCATGGATAGCGGGCGATAACCCGAGAACGCCGTGAGGGCGTTTTGCGCTCCGGCTGCCTCGATCATGGCCGCAGCGGCCGTGTCGCTGCCTGAGGCCATGGGCGCCCCGTCACGCACACTGAGAAGGAACAGCACCCGAATCGGCTCGTCCTGCGCGATACTGCCGAGCACCGCATCGATCTCCGCCGCGACCGCCGCCGCGAGCTCGTCCGCCTCCCCTGCCCGACCGAGCGCCTCACCCACAGCGCGAATCTTGTCAGGCACCGCACGCGGGTCAGGCGGATCATCGATGCGGGTCACGCGCACGCCAGCGGCCTCGATCTGCCGCAGGATGACCGGCGGCCCTGCAGACGCTACGGTCACCACGTGATCGGGCTGCATGGAGAGCACGCCTTCGGCTCCCAACGCACGGTGGTAGCCGAGCTGCGGCAGATTCCGCAGCGACGCCGGATGGCGGCTACCGTTGTCCACTGCGACCAGCGCATCAGCTGCCCCGAGGGCCACCACGGTTTCGCTGACCGCAGCACCGATCGCAACGATCCGGGGCGGCGCAGCGGCCAGCGTCGAGAGCGCGAGAGACAACGTAAGCAACGCGAAGGCTTTCAGTGCAGGCTTCAGCATGGCGGCATGGCGTCGGCAAGTTGGTCGATCCAGGCCTGCCAGGCCCGAGGTTCGGGCTCGCGTGCAGGGCGGTCTCCGAACAAGGTCAAGACGAGGTCTCCGGCGCTGTCGTAGGCCTCCAAGGCGCTGACCACGCCGAATCGGGTCGGCTTGCGTACAACCCAGAGCCGGGCCAAAGCCCTTCGACGGACATGCAGGTTGAATTCGGGGTCGAGTACATTCAGCCAGGTAGCCATGGGCTCAAGGCGCCGGATGGGCCCGCGATGGATCTGCACGCAACCGCGATTACGAACGAACACCATGATCGACAGATCGCTGCAGGCTGCATGCGCCAGGGTGGCCTCGAGTGCGTCGCCGGAAACACGACGTGCAAACCTGGGCGGGGCAAGGCGCAGCGCCTGCTCGCGACTGATTCGATACCGCCGCAGCAGACTCTGGAAGTCGTGGGTATCCTGAAGCCCGGCCCATTCCGCGAGCAGGCGATCACGGTCCACGTCGCCGTCTGCCAAAGTTTGCATTGCGGCGGGCAGCTCGAAGGCAACCTCCCTTGCCCCTCGCGCGCTAAGCGCCGAGGCGACGATGGCGTCGAATGCCCCACGGTCGCTCTCCGGGCGCAGGTAGACCTTGTGGACGGCGGTCCCGCCGGCATCGAACCATTGCAAGCTGGCACGCAGCCCGCGTTGAGGGCAGTCGTCTACGGCCACCATATGACACCAGTGGTCGAGGAAGAGCCGCAGGTCGATACCTTCGTGGATGATGAGCCCGACATGGCCTTCGAGTTCACCCTGACCGTAACGCCCGATCTTCTCGTGCACGACGGCATGATTACGGGTCAGCGCCATGACCTGCCCGAGAGCGGGCAACTGCATGAGCACGTCGCGGATGCGTTCGGGGTCGAGCCAGCGGCACCAGGGTTCGCCCGCACGTGCAGCCGCCTGCAGCAGGGCGCATTCGGAGACACCAAGTTCTTCAGCAAGGTCAAAAGGGCGTTTCGACGAGGCATCCCACGCCGACATCAGCACAGCAGGATCGAGTCCGCGCGGACTCGCTTCGAGCGCTGGGTTCAAGGTCACGATAGTCTCCTTTGGGCAGGCGTTTCACTTGGTGAGGATGAGTTTGTTCTGACGCGTCAGGCGCAGGCGGTAGGTCTCGTCGCCATGGCGGATGACCACTTCCTTGTGACCGCCCAGCAAGGCCTCGCTCGACAACTCCCGGCCGCCACACTCTCCGGTGGCTGATCGCGCTGCATAGTTTCGCGGACGACAAGGCAGCCGGCTCATCACAATCCCCCTTGAATCAGGTTCCGAAGTCGTAGCTCAGGGAGAGACGCATGGTTCGCCCAGGGCTGTTCAAGTTGTCGAGAACATTGCGGTAGGTCTCATCGAAGAGGTTCTCGATACGGAAATCGACGCGTGCGCCAGCCAGAGGACCGGTCTTCGGAGCCCAGGCGGCGAACAGACTGTGCACCGAGTAACCCGAGGCGCCAGGGGCGCCTTCGCGCAGACGTCGCTGGCTGGCAACCCAGAAGCCCTGCCAGCCGGCATCCACCTTCAGGGCGGAAAAGCGGTAGCCCAGCGACAGGGCAAACTTGTCTGCCGGGATACCCGACAAGGGCTCAACATCGTTGCGGTCATCCCCCCGCAGGCGGCTGGCTGCCAGGGCCGCGAACCAATGCTCCGCCTCATACTGCGCCTCCAGCTCCAAGCCCTCGATTCGCGCCTTCTCGACGTTGTCGCGTGTCGTGGTACCTGGCGGCGGGAACATGGACACACGCGACTGAATGAAGTCGTCGTAGTCGTTACGAAAGCCGGCAAAGCGCACGCGCAGGGCGTCGCCATCCTGGATCAGCGCGCGGCGCGTATAGCCCATGCCGACCTCCTTGTTTTCTGCCGTTTCAGGCTGAAGATCGGGGTTGGGCACGAAATTGTTGCCCGGAAAATGCTGCCCGCGAACGTAAAGTTCCGTCAGCGAAGGCGCGCGGAAGGCCTCCGCCCACGTGCCGTAAAGCATCCAGCGCTCGGAGGGATAAAGCGCCAGGGTCAGCTGCGGCGAGAACTCGCTTTCGCTGCGGTTGGGCAGGTCGGGATTGGTCTGCCTGACGCCGTCGTAACGCAGCGCCGGAATCAGAGCCACCCGCCCGTTCCAGTTGAACTCTGCTCGGCTGTAGAACCCTGTGACGCGCTGGCTGGCCTTCGGGAACTGTTCCCGCAGCATACCGTTGCGTCGACCTTCCTGGCGGTCCCGATAGAGTTCCCCGCCGAGCGTCAGGTTCAGGACCAGCGCCTCCGACAAGGTCACGTTGTGCAGCTGGCTCAGCTCCAGCCCGATGGTGGTCAGCTGTGTATCGTCAATGCGCTCGCCCCCGATGAGGCGCTCGGTGAGGTCCACCTCGTTGTAGTAGGCGGTGGCCGCGACGTTGAGCCACTCGCGCTCGGCATGCTGGTAACCGTACTGCAGGGACAGCATGTCCTGACGCGTGTCGCGATCGACGATGTTACTTATCG
Organism: Gammaproteobacteria bacterium; assembly: GCA_007694905.1. Classification (GTDB taxonomy): domain Bacteria; phylum Pseudomonadota; class Gammaproteobacteria; order Pseudomonadales; family Azotimanducaceae; genus SLTB01. The sequence goes on from REEU01000198.1 coordinate 15,727, forward strand.
ATGCCGTGTTGGCAGCGGACGGAATCTTATGCTCGTTGCGGTAGCGCTGATAGTTCAGTTGGAAACGGTGATCAACACCTGGTTGCCAGCCGAGTTTCGCCGTCAGACTGCTGACATCGTCGGCACTGAAGGGAATGATCTCGCCATCGCCGTCCTCGAGATCATCGGTTTTGCGGCGTGTGACCCCACCTAACAGGTCGACCCGATCGCTGAAGCGGTGCGCCGCCACCAGGGTGCCGTAGCGGGCGTCGTTGTTGCTGCCATAGCCGGCAATCAGGCGTGCGCCAGAGCGCTGGTCGGCGGTGAGCAGGTTGTCCACGTCCAACGATCGGAACGCCAGGACGCCGCCGAGCGCACCGCTGCCGTAGAGGGCCGACGCAGAACCGCGAAGGATCTCGACGCCTCCGAGCTGACCGGTGTCACTAAAGAAGCGGCCACGATGGCCGGAGCTGAAGTTCTGCCTGACGCCATCGGTACGGATCACGATGCGCTCGCCGCCCAATCCACGTATGGACGGCTGCATGGCGGTGGTACGTGGCCCGCCGTTCAGTTCCACCGACGGCACACGGGCGAGCACGTCCGCAAGACTCTCCGCCTGCTGCCGCCGCAACGTCTCTTCCCCAATGACCGTCACCGAGGCCGGCACTCGGTTCAGTTCACCTTCCCTCCGTTCGGCAATCACCGTGATGGTGTCCATGACGCCGGAGACCTCAGCAGGTTCAGCCGAGGCGGCTATGGGCATGGTCACGGCCAGTGGCAACAAAGAGAGCGAACTCAATCTGTGCAAATCGATCATGGCGGTACCCGTCAGCACTGGAAGCGACGACCTCTCGCCTGACGAGAGACAAGTGCGCTTCGATGCACGCATGCGGCGTGCTCGCAGTGGCTGCCTGGCTCCGCAGATGTCGCTGAGACACGCCCGGGCTGGGTGGCTGGCTCGAACTCTAATTGTGACTACTTCTCATTTGCATCATAGCGACGGCCAGCGTATGAATGCAAGTGATTCTTGTTTGCGAATGCGAGAACGCCAGATTCGCCAGCCCCAGGCGACTACCAACCAACAACTCGCTTATCCGAAGGAGCTCTCGTGACTGAATCGAGCGAAGTCCGGCCTACCTGCCACGATGTCATCCAGCACGGCAACGCCCATTTCACGGCCGGTCGCTATGTCGACGCACTCGCGGCCTTCGAGCGCGCCCTCGTCATGGTCGATCGCCTGCTGGTCGGCTGCCGCGTCGACGTGGCCCTGTTCATCTCGAAGATCGTCACTCAATACAATCGGGCAGCGACTCTGGTTCGACTGCAGCGCCATCCGGACGCGGACGCGGCCTACCAACAAGGCCTTGCCTTCGCGCAAGCCATCGTCCAGGAAAGAGCCTTTGCCGAAAATCTGCGCCAAGCCGCGCGCTGCCATTACCGCATGCTGCTTAACGAGTGGCAGGTGTTTCGCTGCGAGCACGGCCATCGCCTCGACGAAACGCCCGAGTCGTTCTTCGCTGCAACCTTCGAGCGTTCTGGCACGCTGGCGACAGCGACCGTCCATTGAGTCATCAGGAAGGAGGTGAACATGACCACGACCCGTCTCGGCCTTAGTCGCGATTCAGGCTGGCCGCTGCATCACATCGCACTGGGTGCTGCCGACATCGGAGAGGGCGCAAAGTGGCTCGCGAAGCGCACCAGTGTCGAAGCACGCTTACTGCCGCCCGAAACAGGTCAGTGGTACTGCAGCACCATCCGGAACGCAACGCCCGTCAGCAGGACGGGTTCAAGGCGGATGAACGAGCCAGCGTGCTACAGGCGGCCATTGATGAGGCGCGCGCAGAGTGGGCGAAAGAACGTGAGGCGCATGCTGCACACGCAGCCGCCAGCAAAGCCGATGGCGAAGTAACAAACGAGATCTGAGGGCACTTGAAGACCGGCTGATGGCGGTCACCACAGAAACCCTTGCCCGGCCTGAGAAACCGGAGAAGCTGCAGGCAAACTTGGACGATGCCCGGACAGAGTTGGCGATAGAACGCGAGAAGTGCGCCGCACATGCGGCCGCAACAAAAGGAGAAGCCGAGGCCGCGCGCCGGAAGTAGGCGTAGTTAAACCGCACATCTCACCGATCCACGGCTGCGGACGCGGATGTACCGGCAAATCCAGCCGGGACGCCCGTTCGGTTGTGCGCCTCGGCTTTAACGGCATCCCGAGAGCTGGCGAGGTCCGCAGCCGGTGTGGCTGCGCTCGGGCCAGCATGGCTCGGCACTCCCGTCGGGCCGTAGGGCTCCAAGAGACGGCCGCTCGACTCATCCAGCCCTGGAGAGCTGCGACCAGAGGAGATGCCCATCGGCGTCACCGACCGCGAGCAGTTCGAGTCCGCTGGTCGTCTTCAAGGCCGTCACCTCCACGCCGGTGGCGTAGCGCAGGACGTGGACGGGCTCGGCGCCGTCGAGATCGAGCAGCGCAACGGAACCGTCCTGATATCCGGCCAAAAAAGCGCGCGTACCGGGCAACCCGCAGACCTGGGTCACAGCGCCGTCCGTCAAGTTCCCCTGGGTAAGCGGCTTACGGCCCATGGGCCCTCGTGCGCCATCGAAGGGCCAGCAGACTGGCAGCGCCGAGCCGCTGGTCAGGAGGTAAGGCTCGTCACCGCACCAGTCCCAGCTGCGCACTTTGGTGAAGTACCCGGACATGGCCATGTCCGTTTGATCTCGCATGCGCCAACCGTGCAATGCACACTCCTGCATCGAGGAGATGAGGTACTGCCCGTTCGGACTCCAGGTGACGCCAATGTGCGACCCCGCCCACGACAGCTGGCTGCGCTGCCAGCCCCGTTTGGCCCGCCGCTGCCAGATGCTGACGCCACCGTAGTGCGCCACCGCAAGGCGGTTTCCCGACGGGCTGAAGGCCAGGCCACCCACGCTGCTGGGATGCTCGAGGACATCAGGCCTGGGCGCACCCGGTCGCCAGACATGGACTTCGCGACCCGATGCGCACGCGCGAACGCCGGACCCGTTCACGGCAACGTGATCGACCCACCGCGACCCGAACGCTGCCCACTCGCGCGACGTCCCCTTAAGGTCAGTTTCAACCACCCGCCCGTCGTCTGCCCCCGAAATCAGGGTCGCTGACGACGCATCGACTGCGAGCGAGAGAATGGCCCCACGGTGAGCGTCTGCCACGACAACCTCACCATCACCATGGAGCAATCGAAGGCAACCATCGCCGTGAGCGACAACAATGGTATCGCCGATGGCTGCAGCGGCCGTCACATAGGCGCCGGTCGCCAGCACGTGCGCCTGCTGTTCGAAGGCTGTCTGCTTTGGCCGGCCGGCGGTCTTCATGTGGCGACGCAGTCCGCGAACCCGGCTTCCAGGCCCAGGGACTGAAGACCTCGACCGATGAAAACCAGCCTTGAAAGACGAGGCGAACCATCCGGCCAAGGCCCCAGATGGTCACTGTGCATCAGCATGTGGACGCCCTGAATCACATAGCGCCGTTCTTCTCCGGCGAGTTCGAGGATGCCCTTGGCCCTCAGGATGTCGGGGCCATGGCGCATGAGCAACGTGCCGAACCAATCTTGGAAGCGGTCCGGATCCAGGGGGCGGTCGGCGCTCAACGATACACTGCTGATCTCATCGTCGTGCTCATGGGCATGATCGTCCTCGAGGAAAGTAGGCTCGACCTCGAGGACGCGCTCCAGCTTGAACGCGTGCTGCTCCAGCAAGGCCTCGAGCGGCGCATCACACCGACTGGTTTGCAGAATCCGGGCGTAGGGGTTCATGGCACGAATTCTCCGCTCCAGGCCCGGCAGGGACTGCGAATCAACCAGATCGACCTTGTTGAGCAGAACGATATCGGCAAAAGCAATCTGCTCCTCCACTTCGTGATGGGCATCCAGCTGAGCCTCCAGGTGAACGGCGTCGACGACCGTGATCACTGCATCGAGTGCCGTCTTCTCGGCCACTTCAGGATCGACGAAGAACGTCTGTACCACCGGCGCGGGATCCGCAAGACCCGTGGTCTCGACGACAATGGCATCGAAACTATCTGCCCGCTTCATGAGGCCCGAGAAGATGCGGATGAGATCACCCCGGACCGTACAGCAGATGCAGCCGTTGTTCATTTCGAACACTTCCTCATCCGCGTCGACGACGAGATCGTTATCGATGCCGGTCTCGCCGAACTCATTCACGATCACGGCGTACTTGCGGCCATGCTGTTCGGTGAGGATGCGGTTGAGCAAAGTCGTCTTGCCGGCACCGAGAAATCCCGTAAGCAGGGTGACAGGAATATTGGGGCGCATGGTAGGACTCCTTCATTCAGAGGCAGGACGAAGCGCGGCGCGCAGCGTCTTAAGGTTGTAGTGCATGAGGTCGATGAACGTTGCAGCCGGTCCGTCCGCAGGCGAAAGCGCATCTGAATACAGCTCGCCGCCAATACGGGTTCCTGTTTCACGGGCCACGGTTTCCATCAGGCGGGGGTCGCTCACGTTCTCAATGAATATCGCCGACACCTGCTCCTGACGGATCTGGCGAATGAGCCCGGCAAGTTCACGGGCAGAGATGTCCGCATCCGGTTGGGTGCCTTGGACGGGCAGGAATCTCAGCCCGTAGCTCGACTCGAAGTAGCGAAAGGCGTCATGGGAGGTGACGACACTGCGACGCTCCGGGGGCAAGGCGTTGACGAAGTGATGTATGTCCCTGTCCAGTTGCTGCAGGCGTGCCCGGTACTCCGAGGCGCGCAACGCAAAAAAGTTCGCGGAATCAGGATCCATCCCTGCCAGAGCCGAGGCAATATTCTCCACGTAGATTTCAGCATTCCGAAGGCTTTGCCACGCGTGAGGGTCTGTCTCACCTTCGATCATAATCGGCTCAACACCCAGGCTGACGACCACCTTCGGTCCGGCGAAGCCGGAAGCCGCCACCAACCGATCCATCCAGCCCTCGAAACCCAGGCCATTGACGACGACCATGTCAGCGGCAGACAGGCGGCGGGCGTCGGAAGGGGCCGGGGTATAAGTATGAGCATCCATTGCAGGTCCAACCAGGGTGTGAACTTCGACCCGGCCACCCCCGACGGCCTCGACCATGTCGCCCAGAATCGAAAAGCTCGCCACCACAACAGGCCGCGATTCCGACCAGGCAAGCGGGGCCAAACACACGAGCAGAACAATGGGGATGACGCCTGAAAGGCGCAGGAATGGCAAAGTCATGGTGCGGTTGGACTCCTTGCGAGGCCTTGACCGAACAGTCCGCCGGCCGGAGCAAATGTGAGAGAGATGACGAAAAGAAAACCTATAGCAGCGACGATTGAGGGACCTGAAGGAACATCAAGGTGAAACGACAACAGCAACCCCGAAAAACCCCCAAACCAGGCCCCAAGCACTGCCAATGCGACGATGACACTAAGGCGTTGGCTCCATAGGCGTGCGGCAGCCGCGGGAAGCACCATGACGCCTAGCGCCAGCAGTGTCCCGAGGGCATGAAAGCCAGCCACGAGATTGAGCACCACCAAAGCCATGAAGCCGCCGTGGATCAATCCGCCACGCCCACTGACGACCCGCATGAAGGCCGGGTCCACCGATTCGAAGGTCAGTGGGCGAATCAGGAAGGTCATGGCCACGATGCTCACTGCGGCAATCGCTGCCAGGAGCTGCAACGTCGGGTCGTCGAGCCCGAGGATCCCGCCAAAGAGAAAATGCAACAGATCCACGTTGCGTCCATGGCTGCTGATCAGAAGCACACCCAAGGCCACGGCCAGCAGATAGAGGGTGGCCAGCGTGGCGTCCTCCCGCAGAAGGGTCCTGCGCGCCATCCACGTCGCCGACAGCGCCACCACGAGCCCCCCTGCCAGACCTCCCAGCGTCAGGGAGAACAGCGAAAGACCGCTGATGACGAAGGCCACCGCGATACCGGGAAGAATGCCGTGGGCAACCGCCTCGCCTGCGAGCGTCATGCGACGCAGCAGCAGAAACACGCCCACCGGAGCCGCCCCTGCTGCCAGGAGTAAGTAGCCGAGCAACGCGCGCCGCATGAACGCGAACTCCATAAAAGGCGCCAGGAAGACTTCGACTAGCATGACGCCACTTCGTGGTCATGATGCGCGTGCACTCGCGACGGGAAACCGCTGGCCGAACGCGCCCGTTCGATCTCGCGAAGAACATCCTCCGCCCGACCATGGGCCAGCTTGATGCGGTCCAGCCAGAGTGCACCCGGGAAACGGGCACGAACAATCTCGAGGTCGTGCAGGGCGACGATGACCGTGCGCTGCTCGCCATGCCAGCGCAGGATGATGTCTTGAAGTGCCCTGGAGGTCTCCTCATCCACCGCTGCGAAGGGTTCATCAAGCAGGATCAGACGCGCCTGCTGAACGATAATCCGAGCGAAAAGCGCACGCTGAAATTCGCCACCGGACAAGGACGCAATGGGCCGGGTTGCATGCGATCTCAGCCCGACCGCCTCGAGAGCGCGCCTCATCTCGTTGTGTTCGGCCCGCTTCAATCGCTGCCATGCGCCCAGCCGAGCCCAGAAACCCATCGCCACCAGGCCCTGCACACTGATGGGGAAACCGCGGTCGATCTGCGGTTGCTGGGGCAGATAGGCGAGGGAGCGCCGTTCCCCGTCTCGGCATTCGATACGGCCTTCCGCGGTACCCGTGCCGCTGACGATGGCTTCCAGCAGCGTCGACTTGCCGGCACCGTTAGGCCCGACCAGGGCCGTCAGCGAACCGGCTTCAAACTCCGCATCCAAAGCCTCAACGGCGACATGGCGACCGTATCGAAGCGTCAAACGTTGGCAGGCAATGGCGCAGGACATAGGCTCTCAGCGCTCCCCGGAAGTATCTAAACGAGCACGGTGCTGGGTCATCAGCGAACGCCCCCAGCGAGATCCGCACCTTCTTCGCCGCGCGACCTGCGCGTGCCCAGCTTTCGTCGGAGCCATTTCACGGTCAGGGCCACACCCGTGACGCTCATGGCAAGACCGCCGAGGCTCAAGGACCAGATCACGGCGGTCCAAAGCCAGGGACGGGTCAGAAGAAACTGTGGGTCAAGGCTATGCAGGCCGTTGTAAAGCCACCGCCTGGCCCGGCTGCCGCGATCGGTCTGCCGGAGGAACGCACCGGTCGTCGGCTCAACGTACAGCCAGGTCGCTTGCGGCTCATCGAGTATCAGGCGCAATACAGGCAAGGGCCGGTAGCGCTCCTTCCGTGAGTAGTAGTGATTGTCGTAGTGCTCCAACCACTGGGCTTGCTTCAATCGACCGGGATGAACGCGTTCGAAGGCCTCGATCAACGCCGCTTCGGAATGGGGCGCCTCCGCCCTCCAGCTGCCGCTCGAAAAATCGATGCGTTGCCGGTTCCCTCCTTTTGAATGCGCGAGCAGAACAGTGCCGCCGTCACGCTGCAGATAGTCCACCCGCACGGCATTGAAAGGGAGCGACGCAAGCCCTGCATGGGCCTCGGGCAACGCGACCAATGAACCTCGAGGCCCTTGCTTGGCAACCACGAACTCGTCTGACACAGCCATACTCGGGAACATGCCTCCCGGATTCATCGAAAACAGACCGCTCAGTACGAACGTGAACGTTGGGATGGCCACAAGGAGTCCAAGCAGGTGGTGCCAGTGCATCCAGAAACGCGTGAACGGAATTTTTCTACGGGACGTCCCCACCGCCCCCCAACGGATCCTCCAGACTCCGATGGCCACACCGGTCAAAGCCAGAACGACGCCCAGGCCAGAGGTCCAGTTCACGAGATCCCGCCAGAACTGGTTTCGATTTCGAATCGGGTAAAACGAGGCGTAGTGCAGACCCGGGCCGAGGATATACAGCAGCCGGCCCGTTGGCGTGGTCGCAATCAGCGGCTCACCAGTCCTGCTCGAGAAGTAAACCTCGCTTCTGAGCGGCCCGCGCCCGGTGGAAAATCGGTACAGCGGAAGATGGCCGGATGCGCTGCGGAAGAAGGTCCACTGGCTGTTCTCATCGAAGGATCCGGAATACTTGAAGGCGGCGTCCGCACCGAACCACCTGGCAGCTTCCGCAGCGAGACGTTCAGGGTGGAAGGAGGCAGCAGAGCCATCATCGGCCCATCCCGAACTCCAGCGGCCGTTGCCTTGGCGCCATCGATACAAGGGTCGGCCCTGAAATGTGCTGGCGTGGAGATCCTCTACGTCGGGCCAAGCCAGGGCCAGCCCCGGCACCTCAGAAGGCTTCATGAGCTCCAGCTGCGGCGCAAAGGACGGCTCGAATGCCATCCGTTGCGCCACGTCCAGAACCGGGGTCCGGTAATAGATCATGGCGATGCCGGACACGAACCAGATGGCAAAGACGACGGACAGCAGCAGGCCCAGATACAGGTGAACGGTCACCAGGGCTCGCTTGACGCGCTTGGCCATGTCTCCAGGCCCGTTCGGGTTTAAAAGGACAGGCGCAGGGCAAGCTCATAGCTTCTCGGATCGCCCAATGCCCACTGGAAACCCGAGTTATAGGGCTGAACGACCCAGCGCTCATCGAACAGATTGCGCACACGCGCTGTCAGCTCTGCGCCCTCCCTCCACGAGAACGCGACGAATGCATCAGCCAGAACATAACTGGGAATACGGCGCGCATTGGCTGTGTCCGAGAAACGACGACCCGCATAGCGTGCCCCGCCTCCCACACGCCATGCGTGGCTCAGCGCATAGTGGGCGTAGAGATTCGCGGTACGCTCCGGGACATTGACCGGCCTGTTGCCCTTGCGGGAGATGATCTCCGTACCGATTCGCTCGTTGAAATCATCGAACTTTGCTCTGATTAAAGCGGCATTGAGATCCACATGCAGTCGTTGCGTAATGCTCAAGTCCACGCTGATTTCCAGTCCCTGGGACGACTGTTTGCCGATCTGCTGCGCCAATTCAGGATTGGCTGGATCCCTCGACAGCAGATTGTTGCGGGTGATGCGGTAGAGCGCCGCCGTCCATTGGATGCGATCGTCGAGGAGAGCCTGCTTGATTCCGATTTCCATCTGCCGCCCCGTCTGCAGGTTCTCGGCACCCACCGCAGGCAGGCTGATGAGCGAACCTCCAGCATCGTTGCCCACGACGTATTGGCCGTAGATGCTGGTGTTGTCACCAAGGACTCGCAGGGCGCCGACGCGCCAGGTCACGGGGCTGAAGTCGAGGTCGACCTCGAGCCCGCTTCTGCGATCAACACGGTCGATGTCGATCTGCTCGACGCGCAGCCCACCGAGGAGCTTGAAGGTGTCGGTGACATCCAAGGCGGTTTCGGCAAACAACGCGTACTGACGCGTGTCCGTCGCCAAAGCCGGCGTAACCCCCGCGCCACTGTCGAACACACCCGGCTCAAAATCGAACGGATCGACGGACGTCCCACCGGCGGAGAACGTCGCGGTTCCGTAGTCGACCTCATTGTATTCGAAGCCGATCAGCAGACTCGCGGACTGGTCTAAAAGCCCGAGATCGAACCTCACGTCATGACGGGTGCCCTTCTGGGTCTGATCGATATCCGTCGCGAAGTTGAAGCGCCGGTCAATCAGACCTGTATCGGGATTGTGGGTATAGAACTCGAGATTGCGGAAGTTGCGCGCCGTATCGAGGTAGTAGAACTCATGGCTCGACTCGATCGATTCGCTGGGCTGCCAGCGGAGCCTGACGCGCGACCAGTCATTGCGGAACGTCGTTCCGGCGTCCTCCACGTTGTAGTTCAGGCGACGGGTACGTGGGTCGATTCGTCCATCGATCAAAGGGGTACCAAAATAGGCCTGATCGCTGATCTTGGCTGAATCGTGCAAAAGCCAGGCGGTCAGGTTCGCAGTGACATCGAACTCGACGCCAACGGACACGGCCCAGCGTTCGTTATCGTTCCGTTCGACGTAACCGGACGTGTCATTGAAGACGCCGTTGAGGCGAAACGCTGCGTTGTCTGCGAGCGGGCCGGTGGTGGCGAGGCCCACTCTGCGCGTGTCCCAGCTGCCCAGCGCAACCATGGCCTCATGGGCAAAATTCGAACGTTCGATGGATCGGGGCACGTAGTTGACGGCGCCTCCCACCGTTCCAGATCCATGCAGGACGGACGCCGGACCGGACAGCACCTCAACGCGCTGGAAACCCCAGGTGTCGATCGGGAAACTCATGGCGCCACCGCTCACGAGCAGGCGATTGCCGTCGTAGAGCTGACCGATCGAAGCATTTCCAGAGAATCCCCGGGCCGAGAGGGCCGAGCCCGCAAACGCCTGCATGCCCACTGGCGCGAATCCAGGGGCCCTTGCCATGGCCTCTGAGGTCGAGTGATCTCCCCGAATATCGATCTGCTCGCGATCGATAAGGTGGACGCTGGCTGGCGTTTCAAAGGTCGTGAGCCCCAGCCTGCTGCCAACGCCTCGCGTCGTCCGCAGTGGTTGTGCTGCACCCGTGACGATCATCTCATCGATCGTTCCAGAGCCGCGGCCAGAATCCTCTGCGGCCGTCACGGCCTGAGCCTGAACGATTGCAGCCGGACCCATCAGCGCGGAACTGAGCAGGATCGAAGTCATCCACGGCTTGAGTTGTCGCATTCACGCATTCCTTGAGTCAAAGACCAATCGGAAGCGCTTGGGTGCCGTACCCAAGCGGAATCGTTTCGCTCGCCAAGTTCGTCTCTTTCGGAGCGCATTTCCTTTTCACTTGGGTGCAGAGACCGGTTCAAAGGCTTCACCCCGACCGGACCACGCAACCGTGAGCGCGTCCGGATCCGGCCTCTCTCGCGACGGCGGCTCTTGCAATAACGTGCCGAGGTACAGGTAGCCAACGATGCTGTCCTCGGCGCGAAGTCCCAATGCGCTCTTCACGTTCGGATCATGGCAATTGCTTCCGGTTAGCCAGATCCCGCCATAACCGAGGGCCTGGGCGCCGAGCAGAATCGCGTGAGCCGCGCAGCCGGCTGACAGCACCTGATCGATGACACGCACACTTGGGTGATCGGTGGTCACGACCGCCGCAACCGCGATGATGAGAGGGGCCCGCAAAGGCTTGCGGCGCTCTGATTCGAGGTCGGCTTCGGTGGCACTAGAGTCCCGCTGCGCGCGGGCGCGGGCAAAGACTTCACCGAGTCGTATGCGCGCATCGCCGCGGACGGTAATGAAGCGCCAAGGTCGGAGTGCGCCGTGGTCCGGACTGCGACAGGCCGCTTCCAGCATGATGCCCAGGTCTGCGTCACTTGGACCTGGATCCGTCAGTAACCGCGGGCTCACTGACCGCCTTCCAATCAGCAGATCAAGCACAGTAATGCCCACAGCTCCTTCGCCGGAAGAATGCCCGAAGCCCTGCTCAAGGACGCCGGAAGGTGGACGCGCTGTCTCTGTCATCGACTCTGTCTTCGCTCATCGAGGCCGTCGGCAAGCCGTATACAAGGTGGCAACTCGAACGGGTTCAGATCTGTCTTGCGGATATAGAATGATATGTTATAACATTGCTTTTATGACTTGAAAAGGCTTACCGCGGATCGGCAACTGGGAGGCGCGTTGGATCAGGAGGGGCCTGCCAGCGGCCGCCTACGGGGGATCGCGGGGGCAAGATCGATTTCATCGAGCGGGAAACCTCTACCTCGTACTGGCGTTCACCTGGCAGATTGAAGACAGCACGCACATCACGCTGTTAGGCAGTTATCTGGATGACGAGACGTCGGCTACCTCGGACTGGCTTCCGACGCAACGACTCTCCTGGAGAACCCCTTGGGACGTGTTCCATCGTACCGTTTCGTTGGCGAGTCGAACTTTGACGGAATCGATATACAACAGCGGCGGATAGGGTAGGAGATTACCCACCAGCAGGCGGTCGCTCGGGCCACGGGTTCAAGCATGGTCTGGCGATGGGCGAGAATACATCGCCCCGCGGGTGCTCAGCGGCGAAGTCGAACTGACACTCGACGAGACGTTTCACCTCCAGTCCGAGACGTTATGAAAACCCGAGCAAAACGGGTCGTTCGCCCCTTTAGGGAGTTGATCAGCATTTCCTTGGTTGGCTCGTTGAAACATAACTTTTTGTATTCAGCTGGCGGACCCATGACGCATCCGACTCACTACTCGATCCAGACAAAGGTGATACCATGAACACCCGTATAGCCCTCTCCCGCGTCATCGCCACTGTCCTCGCCGGTAGCGGAGCCTGCGCGAACGCTGCCACACCGCTCGACACCATCGTCGTCATCGGCGACCGTGGAGTCATGACGGAGCCGAAGCTTGCCGGCTCCGTGGACGTGATCTCGCGTGCGGAACTCGCTTACGAGCACGTCAACGACACCATGGAGTTGTTCACTCGGCTTCCGGGCGTCTACATCTCACGTTACAACCAGGGCCTGATCAACACCGACATCTCCATTCGCGGATTCGCAGGCGATGGCGGCACGCCTCATGCCAAGCTGCTCATTGACGGCATCCCCTCCAATCTCCACAACGGCTACAGCGAGATGGACCAGCTGTTCCCACTCGGCATCGGCTCGATCCGGGTATTCAAGGGCACCAGCGATCCGACCCATGGCCTCCACAACATCGCGGGGAATTACGCTATCGAGACCCGCCGCGAGGTCGGTGTCCGAGAGGTGGAACTCTCCTACGGCAGCTTCGACTCCCGCGAAATCCAAGGCTATGCCGGGCTCGAGAGCGGTGCGCTCGAACACTTCTACTTTCTCGGCTACCGCAGCACGGACGGCTATCGCGACAATACCGATCTTGAGAAGTACGTCGCCTCCGTCTTCTGGCGCTACAACCTGAGTGACCGCACGCGCGTCGCTTTCAGCGCGCGCCTTTCCGGCTACGACGGTGACGCGCCGGGGTACCTGAGCCAGGACGATGCACGCGCCCAACCGAAATCGTCCGCACCATTCGCCAACCAGGACGGTGGCGATAAGACGATCGTGCACACGAGCCTGCATCTCGACCACGCCCTGCGACCCGACCTGGACTGGAACGTGCGATTGTACTGGCAGGAGTTCGAGCGCGAGCGCTGGGTTCGTTTCAGCGAAGCCGGATCCTTGCAGAATCGGTTCGACGACCAGCGCCACATCGGCGGTCTTTCGACGCTGACCTGGCGCATCGACGATCAGTGGGAGCTCGACGGCGGCGCGCATTTCGAAGTGCAGGACGTGATCGAACAGCGCTTCGCAACCGTCGGCCAGAGCCGAACCCGTGATCCGAGCACCGTCATCCGCGACTTCCGTTACGACTTCGATCATTACGGCGGCTACCTGCGCATCGCCCATACGCCGAACGATCAGCTCGGCTGGAATCTGGCGGTACGCGCCGACCGCCTCGCCGGCGATTTCGAGCAGTTCGCCGCAGACGGAACCCGATCGCCACGACGCATGCTCAATTTCGGCACCATCGTGCAGCCGACGTTCAACATCTTTTACGCGGCCACTGAGCAGGTGACCCTGTTCGCCAACGCCGGCCGCAGTTTCCAACATCCTTTCGGATCCGCCGCTTATACTGCTGGCGATCGCAACGCACGCGACGTCTCCCTCAACGACGGCTGGGAGGCAGGCCTGACGTGGGAACCGATGCCTGCACTGCAGCTTCGCGGATCCTTCTGGCGCCAGGATGCCAAGGACGAATTCGTCGTCGTCGATGGTACGCCCCAGAATGTCGGCAAAACACGCCGCGACGGCCTCGATCTCAGCGTCAACTGGTTCGTCAGCGATGTGTTCTACATTTGGGGCAATTACACCACCATCAACAGCAAGATTCGCCGGCCGGGCGACGCCGAGTCCGACTTCGTTGGCAACCGGCTACGCAGCATTCCCGATCAAACCAGCTCTCTGGGCCTCACCTATAACGTGACGGACGCACTCACGGCCCGGGTCCGGATGGAGGGTCAGGGCAGCTATTTCGTCAACGAAGCCAATCTTGGAGGCAAGTTCGGCAGCTACACGCTGTTCCACGCCAACCTGGAGTACGCCATGAACTGGGGCAGCCTGCGCCTGCAGCTCAACAACATCACCGACAAGTTCCACGAGTACGTGTTCGACTTCAGTCCCGACGGTACTGCGACCATTCACTCACCCGGGGACGGACGTAATGTGAGCTTCACCGTGAATTACAGCTTCTGATGAACGACTCGATGAACGACTCGATGAACGACATGGTCAGTCCTATCGTCGACGTGGCGGACCTGTCATTTGCCTACGGCAGTACGCCGGTACTCACGGACATCTCCCTCGCCGTAGGCCCCGGGTCAGTTCTCGCGGTACTCGGCGGCAACGGCGCCGGTAAGTCCACGCTGCTCAAGCTCATGCTCGGACTGCTGCCGATGCAGTCGGGACGGATCCGTATCAACGGCATCGACTTGGCGGCACAACCCGACGAGGCCCGCCGTCGCATCGCTTACATCCCGGAGAGCGTGGCGGTCTATCCGCAGCTCACCGGCCTCGAGAACCTGCGTTACTTCCTCGAGCTGGCCGGTCATCGCAAGCTGGAGGAGGGTCGGCTCATCGCCGCCCTGGAGGAAGCCGGGCTCAGCGCCGCAGACGGTCGCGCACGCGCGTCCACCTATTCCAAGGGCATGCGCCAGAAACTGATCGTGGCGCTGGCGCTGGCGCGGGAGGTGCCGCTGCTGCTCCTCGATGAACCTGCTTCCGGCCTCGATCCCGTTGCGACCACAGAGCTTTCGCGGCTGATCCGGCGCCTTGCGGCAGGCGGTGTCAGCACCGTCATGGTGACGCACGATCTCATCGCCGTGGCCGAGGTGGCGGACGAACTCTGTTTCCTGCGCGGCGGCCGATTGCAGCAGGACCGGCAGCTGCCCGAGGCAGCGCGGCAGGATGTGGCCACGCTGCGCGCTTTGTACCTCGACGCCGCGGAACAGGCATGAAGCATCTCATCACTGCAGTTGCGGGCAACGAGTGGCGCGTCCTGGTCCGCGAACGGACGTTTCTGCCCGGCGCGCTGGCGCTGCTGCTCCTGCTGCTGGTGTCGCTCGGCATCACGCTGGAACGCTCGCAGGCCGTCCATGAACGCCAGCATGTGCACACCACCCGGGCGGACGCCGACTGGCAGGCGCAGCCCGACCGGCATCCCCATCGCGTCGTCCACTTCGGCGACTATGCGTTCAAACCGGTGGGACCGCTTGCCCAATTCGAATGGGGCGTCGAGGCCCACACCGGGCAGTCGATCTTTCTGGAAGGCCATCGGCAGAACGCGGCCAACTTCAGCGACGCCAGCGAGTCCACTGCGCTGCTCTACTTCGGCCAACTCACGCCGGCCTTCGTCCTGCAGACGCTGCTGCCGCTGGCGCTGATCTTCTTTGGCTACGGTGCCATCGCGCGGGAGCGGGAGAGCGGTCTGCTGCATCAGATTCTTGCCGGCAGTCCCAGTGCCGCGCCGCTGCTGCTGGGCAAGTGGCTCGCGCTGGCGGCGGTCGGCCTCGCCGCCGTCCTGCCGCTGGCGCTGCTCGCGCTCGTCACGGTCGCCACCGCACCCGAGCACGGGTCACGCGTCACGATGATGCTCTTAGGCTACGGCGTCTACGTGCTCATCTGGAGCGGCCTGATCGTCACCGTCAGCGGCCTGGCACGCAATGCCCACGGCGCGCTGCTCGGACTGCTCGCGCTGTGGATCGTGCTGTGCATCGCGATCCCGAGGGTGCTGCCGGAACTGGCCGGTCACCGCTATCCCGCACCGACCCACGTGGAGACGCAACTCATCGCGGAAGCCGCCCTGCGTGAAGTGGGGGACAGCCACGACCCCGACGATCCCTATTTCAACGCCTTCAGAGAACAGACGCTTGCGCAGTACGGCGTCGCCAGCGTGGAGGAGCTGCCCATCAACTATGGCGGTCTGGTGATGCAGGAAGGGGAACGTTTGACCAGTGAAGCCTATGCGCGCGCAAGCGAACGCGTCTTCGAGACCCACGCGCGCCAGAACCGCTGGGGCGACCGCTTTGCCGCCATCAGTCCGCATCTGGCGCTGCTGCAACTGTCGCGCTCGGCCGCGGGGACCGACAGCGATCACTACATCCACTTCCTGCGGGCGGCGGAAGCAAGACGCTACGACATGGTCCAGGCACTGAACGAACTGCATACCTACGAGATCGACTTCCAGAACGATCGCGAGCAACGCCTCGGCGCCGAGACCTGGGATGCCATCCCAAGGACCGACTACGCACCGCCGAACGCACGTTTCGCCCTGCCACGCTCAGGCGGCGCCCTCGTGATTCTGTTGGCCTGGCTGCTGGCGACTTGCGCGCTGCTCGGCTGGCTCACGCGTCGACTCGAGCGCTCTCATGGCAACTGAATTCCGTCTCCTGCTGCGCTCCCGCCTGACGCTGGCAGGCCTCATGATTCTCTTAGTCGCCGCGGTACTCGCGCTCTGGCTCGGCCACGCCGAAATGCAGCGGCAGCACGCGGAGATCGAACGCGCCGCGGCACTGCAGGCCGAGCAGCGCGCGCACCTGCAGTACTCGGCGCTGACGGACGCCGCTGCCGGATCCGTGGGCTACTACACCTTCCACGAGGTGGAGGACCGGCCAGGCCCGTGGAGCTTCCTCGCCGTGGGCAACCGCCAGATCATGCCCCCGGTGCAGCGCATTCGCCTGCTTGGGCTTGAGGCTCAGCTCTACGAAGGCGAATCACGCAATCCGGAACGGGCGGTGGCCGGCGCCTTCGATTTCGCCTTCGTGGTGGTCTTCCTGCTGCCTCTGCTGGCCATCGCCCTGGCTCACGATCTGCTACCCGGCGAGCGCGAGCGTGGCCGGCTTGGGCTCCTGCAATCATTAGCCCGGGCGGAAAACGCGTTCTGGGGTCAGCGCCTTCTCGCTCGCCTGCTGCTGGTGCTGGCCAGCGTTGGCCTGCCCCTCGTCGCCGCCGGCCTCGTCCTGCAACTGCCGCTGATACCGCTCGTGGCGCTGCTGCTCGGCATCGGCCTCTACGCTGCGTTCTGGATCAGCCTCGCCGGCCTGATCGGTCTGCGCTGGCGCAACCTGTCGTCCACCGCAGCCGCCATGGCACTGCTGTCGATCTGGGTGACGCTGGTGCTGATTGCGCCGACGTTCGCCAATGCCGTCCTCGCACGCAGTGCCGATGCGGATCTCGGCGGCGAGATCGCGCTCGAACACCGGCGCCAAGTGAACGACGCCTGGGACCTGCCGAAGTCGGCCACGTTCGAGCCGTTCTTCGACTCCTATCCCGAGTGGCGCGATACGCCTCCCGTGACTGGTCGCTTCCATTGGAAGTGGTACTACGCGTTTCACCACGTCGCCGACGAGAGCGTCGCGCCGCTGGTGGCGCGCTACCGGGACGCCCTGGCGCAACGCGCCCAGACGACACGACTGCTCGGAATCGTCCTGCCGTCCGTCGCCATGCAGAATCTGTTCGACGGTCTCGCCGACAACGGCATCGATCGCGTGCTGGCCCAGCGTCGTGCCATACGCGAGTTCCACACCCGGCTGCGCCATCACTTCTACCCGTATCTGTTCGACGAGCTGCCCTTCGACCAGGCGGCCTATGCTGCGATGCCCGCGTTCGAGCCACCTGAGCGCCAACCACGGCTGGACGGGCTGGCCTGGATCGGACTCGCGGGCAGCGTCCTGCTGGCCCTGTTCGTGCTTGGTGGGCCACTGCTTGGGCGGGCTCGGATCACGACGCCTGCAGCCATCGGATAACGCCTTCCGAAATGCTGCGGGTTGCGAGGATAACCTGGCAGTGTTGTTCATCGACGGCGGGATCGACTTTTCCGAGTGCTTTGACCTACAAGACACTACACATATAATTGCACATATGTGCCTCTTGAGGATCGACGCCATGGGTCAGGTCACGATCTATCTCGACGATGAAACCGAGCAGAAAATGATCGCCAACGCCAAGGCCATGAGGCTCTCGAAGAGCAAATGGATTGCCAGTGTGATCCGGGAGAAGCTGCTGGATGAGTGGCCGCCCGCTGTGCGGGAGCTGCCAGGAAGCTGGGGCGATTTCCCGTCTCTGGACGAGCTTCGCGCTGACGAGGACACGGATGTCGAGCGAGAACCGCTTTGATGTGGGTCTTGGACACCAACACGCTGATCTACTTCTTCAAGGGCGAGGGCAAGGTGGCTGAAGCGCTGCTTGGCAAGGCGCCCGCCGATATCGGTATACCCGCCATTGCCCTGTACGAACTGCAGGTGGGCATCGCCAAATCGTCCTCGCCCACCAAGCGGACAAAGCAACTTGCCGAGTTGACCTCGGTGGTTCAGGTGTTGCCCTTCCACCAGCAGGAGGCCAAAGCCGCGGCGGGAATCCGAGCCAGATTGGAACGCCAGGGAACGCCCATCGGCGCCTACGACACCCTGATCGCCGGCACCGCTCTCGCGCATGGCGCCATTCTGGTCAGCAGCAACACGCGGGAATTCGCCCGCATCGACCACCTGAGGGTTGAGGACTGGTATCAGTGAAGGTCGCCCTACTGTTCATCGCCGCCAGCGATCGGATACACGACTGACCGCGACGCCTGACACACCCTGCTCGGCCACTTCTACGGCACCTTTCACCTCATAAAGCCGTAGCTCCGGCAACCAGCTCAATGCGTAGAGGACCAGCGCGAATGTGATCGCGACGATCCACCCGGCCAGGCGCCACCGGTCACGGACCACCTGGTAGCGTCGCGACTGCCGCTCGGCGTCATCGTGCGGCCGCGATCTCAATCCCACTGCAGACCACCAGCCACTCGTCACCAAGTGCTTCCGGCACCCATAGGGTTCAGGCGTCGCATCTGCCGTGGTCGTTCGAAACACGGATCGAGTCCTCTTCAGGCGAAGGCGCAAATCCGAACTCATGGGTCATGCCCCGGTCTCGGTCACCCAGCAGAGCCCCAAATACGATTGATTAGCGTTTGCAATTCTCCTGCGGCAAGCGTAGAAACGCAATCGATTATCATTTGCATATGCGTTGAAGAGAATTCCTGACTGCTCAGGCACCACCCGAGGGAGCGCCCGTGACCACATCGTCTATGCCCCAACCCGTCTGGCATGAAGTCATCCAGCGCGGCAACGCTCACTTCGCGGCCGGCCGCTACGCGGACGCCCTCGCGGCCTTCGACCGCGCCCTCGTCATGGTCGATCGCCTCCTGGCCGGCTGCCGCATCGACGTGGCGCTGCTCGTCTCGAAGATCGTCACCCAGCGCAACCGGGCGGAGACCCTGGTCCGATTGCGGCGTTACGCAGACGCGGACGAGGCGTTTCGGCAAGGCCATGGCTTCGCTCAGGCGATTGTCGAAGAGGAGGCGTTTGCGGAGAACGTGCGTCATGCGGCGCGCTGCCATTGCCGCATGATGTTCAGCGAGTGGAGGGTGTTCCGCTGCGAGCACGGCCACCATCTGGACGACAGACACGAGCCCTTTTTCTCTGCATCCTTTGCGCATTCGGGCACGCTGGCGACAGCAACCGTGCACTGACCCTGCGATCGGTCTTCTGAAAGCGGCGCGTTCGTGACGAAAGCAAGGAACCGACTTCGAGATGCCACGCCTGGATCGTTTCCTCAGCCAGACGCTGGCGATCAAGCGCAGCGACGTGCGCCTGCTGCTGGCGCGGGGCCGCGTCGAGGTGGACGGTGAACGTGCCGTCGATATCCATCAGATCATCCACCGGTTCAGCGAGGTGCGCTGCGATGGCCGGATCCTCCAGAACAGAACCGCTCGCTACCTGATGCTCAACAAGCCTGCGGGCGTCGTCAGCGCCACCCGGGACGCCACCCACCCGACCGTGATCGATCTGCTCGACGCGCCCTGGAAACACGAGCTGCACCTGGTCGGCCGCCTGGATATCCATTCCACGGGCCTAATGCTTCTGAGCAACGACGGGCAATGGTCGAAGGCCGTGTCACGGCCGGAGTCGAAGCTGCCGAAGCGCTACAGGGTCGCTGTTCGAAGGTCGCTCACGGACGCGCAAGTCGATGCTTTCCGGAGCGGGTTGTACTTCGGCTACGAAGACAGTATCACGCGCCCTGCCGAACTCACGATCGCGGGTGAGTTCGAGGCGGACGTGTGCCTGCTCGAGGGGCGCTATCACCAGATCCGGCGCATGCTCGCTCAGCTCGGGAACGAGGTGCTCAGCATTCACCGCTTCGCGGTGGGCTCACTGACGCTGGATGCAGAACTCGCGCCCGGAGCGAGCCGGGAGCTGACTTCAGCCGAGGTGGAAGCGCTCGCGCCGCGAGCATGAGCCGGCGCGGGGTACGTTTCAGGCGGCTTTCAGCAAAGCTTCCCGATTGGCCAGGTACTCATCATAGGTGCCCGGGTGATCCACGATTCTGCGATTCGTGATCTCGAGGACCCGGGTCGCCAGGGAGGACACGAATTCCCGGTCGTGGCTGACGAAGATGATGGTGCCGGCAAAGGCGGCCAACGCCTTGTTCAACGATTCGATCGCTTCCATGTCCAGGTGATTGGTGGGTTCGTCCATGATCAGCACGTTGATGTCCATCATCATCAGCTTGCCGAACAGCAGCCGGTTCTTCTCACCACCGGAACAGACCCGGGCCTTCTTGTTGATGTCGTCCGCAGTGAACAGAAGCTGGCCCAGCATGCCGCGGACCATGAGGTCGTCGTGCTTGGGCTGCCGCCACTGGGACATCCAGTCGAACAGGTTCAGGTCGTTGGCGAACTCGGCGCTGCTGTCCTGAGGGCAATAGCCCACCTGGGCGTTCTCCGCCCACTTCACCGTGCCCCGAGCAGCCTTCAGGTCTGCCGTCAGGCAGCGCAGGAAGGTGGTCTTGCCGGCACCGTTCTCGCCAATGACAGCCAGTCGACTGCCTGCTTCCAGGATCAGATCGCCACCTTCGAACAGCGTACTTCCATCGAAGCCGTGGGACAGGCCTTCTAGTTCGAGGCACTGCCGGTGCAGCTTCCTGCTCTGCTTGAAGACGATGTGCGGTCTCACCCGACTGGACGGCTTGACCTCATCAAGGGTGATCTTCTCCATCTTCCTGGCCCGCGAAGTGGCCTGCTTGGCCTTGGAGGCATTGGCCGAGAAGCGGTTCACGAAGGCCTGCAGATCTTCGAGTTCGGCGCTCTTCTTCGCGTTCGAGGTCTCGAGCTGCTGCTGGATCAGGGTGGAGGCCGCCACGAAGGCCTCGTAGTTGCCCGGATAAATCCGCAGCTCGCCGTAGTCGATGTCTGCCATGTGGGTGCAGACGGCATTCAGGAAGTGACGATCGTGGGAAATGATGATCATGGTGCTCTTACGCTGGTTGAGCACCGTTTCGAGCCAGCTGATGGTGTGGATGTCCAGGTTGTTGGTGGGCTCGTCAAGCAGCAGCACGTCCGGATCGGCAAACAGCGCCTGGGCGAGGAGCACCCGCAGCTTGGTGCCGGGCGCCACCTGCCGCATCGAACCGAAGTGCAACGCCTCCTCGATCCCAGCTTCCAGCAGGAGGTCTCCGGCGCGGCTTTCTGCGGTGTAGCCGTCCAACTCTGCGAAAGCCGCTTCGAGTTCCGCCACGCGCATGCCGTCCGCTTCGGACATCTCGGCCTGACCGTAGATGCGGTCGCGCTCCTGCTTCACCTTCCACAGCTCGGCGTCGCCCATGATCACCGTATCGACCACGCTGTAGGCGTCGAAGGCGTACTGATCCTGGCTCAAGGTGCCCAGCTTGCACCCCGGCGCCAGCGAGACGTTGCCGGAGGTCGGGGTCAGTTCCCCGCTCAGGATCTTCATCAGCGTCGACTTGCCGCAGCCGTTCGCGCCGATCAGCCCATAGCGATTACCGCCGTCGAACTTCGCGGAAATGTTCTCGAACAACGGCTTGGCGCCGAACTGCATGGTGATGTTCGCGGTGGTGATCAACTTCGGATTCCTGCTGCCTGCGACGGGTGGGTCACGGTTGAGCGTGGCGCGGGAGAGGCGCCCCGCTTTGCGGGCGCGGAGTATGGCGACTCCAGCGGTTGGACTCAATGGCCCGCAGCCAGGGATGGCGGTCCTCCTATCGGTGATCCGCGCACGGCAGGCCGGGCAGGCGAGCGGCGTGCGAGCCGGCAGTCATCCTGATAGGTTCTTCGCTTCACGAGCCCGCCCCGGGCTTTCGATGGACGGTCTGCACTGAATCGCTTGGGCAAACCATGTCCTCGCAGTCGCTGGAGGGGGTTACGGGAGCCGGCTCGATCCACGGAGCGGTCATGAAACGACGGGAATTTCTACGAACGAGCGCCGTCGCGACATCAGGACTGGTGTTGCCATAGACCTCTGCGCTGGCGTCGAGCACGCGCAAGCGGGTGGTGGTTCTGGGCGCCGGCCTTGCCGGCCTGGCTGCGGCCTGGGAGCTGGTTCAGTCGGGGCACGAGGTCGTGGTGCTCGAAGCGCAGACGCGTCCAGGCGGCCGGGTTCTGACGCTGCGGGAAGGCTTTGCTCCAGGGCTTACCGCAGAAGCCGGGGCGATGTTCTTCACGGATCGCTTTCGGCATCTCATGCGCCTGGTGCAGCATTTCGAGATTCCCTACGAGTCCATCTTCGCCCCCAGTCTCCCCTATGCCCGGGGCGATGCCCTCTTTCATCTGCAGGGCCGACGTCTGCGCGTCACTGCCGACAGCGACGTGGACTGGCCTTACAACCTGACTGCCGAGGAACGGGAACTCGGTCCGTTCGGCATCGTGAACAAGTACCTGCTATCGGCGTTTGCCGGCATGGACGACCCGGTGGCGTCCGGTGCGCTGCCGGACTGGCTGCTCGAGCACGATGACAAGACCCTGCTCGAGTTCGCTGCGGAGCGCGGTGCCTCGCCGGGTGCGCAGGAGATGATTCGCCATGGGGGCCGGTTCGGTGCCCGAAGCGACACCGCGTCCGCAGCGTCGACGCTGACTGCAGATTTTGCTCCGACCCGTGACACAGCACCTCTGGCCTTCGTGGGCGGGTCCGATGTGCTTCCCCGCGCTCTCGCTGCAGAGCTGGACCAACGCATTCACTATGGCGCAGAAGCCGTACGAATCGAACAGGACCAGGAGAGCGCGCAGATCGTCGTCCGATCCGGGGGACGTCAGGATAGGGTCATTGCCGACCAGGTCGTGTGCGCCATTCCGTTCTCGGTCCTGCGTCACATCGAGGTGGCGCCCGCGCTATCGCCCGCCAAGCAGACGGTAGTGAACGGTCTTGAGTACCTCTCTGTCACACGTTCGTTCCTGCAGATGCGCCAGCGCTTCTGGGAGGACGAAGGCGTGATGGGCAATGCCCAGACCGACCTTGCGATTGGCGAAGTGCAACAGCAGCCCCTCATTCGCAGCCAAGCGCAGGGCGACCGGGCCATCCTCGAGGCGCATGCCCGATGGGCCGGGGAACCCCCTGCGTTGGAGGGCATGGCAGAGGAGGAACGTCTGCGTTACGTCCTCGAGGAGATGGACAAGGTGCATCCGGGGGTCGGCCGGCACTACGAAGGGGGACAGTCGAAGAGCTGGCAGACTGACCGCTGGGCACGCGGTGCTTACTCGCTTTATCGTCCGGGCCAGATCAGCAACTGGCTGCCGGAGGCCTCGCGGCAGGAAGGCCGCATCCACTTCGCCGGCGAGCATACGTCCATCTTCAACAGCACCATGGAGGGGGCGGTCGAGTCAGGTGTGCGTGCAGCGCGTGAGATCGAAGAGAGCTAAGGAAGTGCTGATTAATTCCTCCACGGCTCTGCGGGTGATTGCCGGTGCAGTGGCAAGGCGCGTCGCGCAGGGAAGGCTGGTTGCCTTTGCAAGCGGCGCAACGCCGCCAATGCGCCGGCAAACGCCCGCCCTTCGGGGCCCTCAGGGTGCGCCCGCCTCCGCGTTGCGCTTGCTTGACGTAGCACCACTATGCCTGCGCAAGAGTACTCGCGACGCTGCCGCGGAAGCGCCGGCAGCGACTCAGAGGTCGATGGGCTCCCACTCCGGGTGCAGCAGCGCGAACAGGTTGCCGAGCATGCGGTAGGTCAGACCCCAGACCACGCGGCCATCGACGTCGTAGCCAGGAAAGCGGCGTTTCTCGCCGTCCAGTTCGTATTCCAGAACGGTGTGCGCGTTGCCGAGCAGCATCGGGCGCAGCGGCGCCCAGACCACTTCGGAGACTTCGTGATTGAGTTCGAACCCGGCGGGCCCGGCGCTGAGCTCGAAGACGTACGGCGCAATGAGCAGATCCAGGCGGCGACCGCGGGCCACCGCGTGGGTGTGGTCGAGCCGGCCGATCAACCTGCCGTGAGCGTCCAGATCGAGGCCGATCTCCTCGCGGGTCTCGCGACGGGCGGCCTCCAGCATCCCCTCCCCAGGCTCGACATGCCCTCCGGGAAACGCCATGTGTCCCGACCATGGATCATGCGGCCGTTCGGAGCGACGGATCAGCAGCACTTCGGTGTCATCGCCCTGGCCGCGCAGGATGGTGGCCACTGCGGCCCGTCGCGACACCTTCTCCCGGGCCACGCGCTCGTGCTCGTAGCTGGCGAGGATGTCGCGAATGGTAACGAGCCGCAGGTCCGCCATGGGCCGGAACTCAGTGGTTCCGTTCCGTGAGGCGGGAGATGGCGTCGGTGATCGGCGCCCAAACCTCGGGCGGCAGATCGTGGCCCATGCCTTCGATCTGCAGCCACTCGGATCCCGGGATGGCCTCGTGGGTGTCGCGCCCACCGTGCACCGGCACCAGCGGGTCGGCACTGCCGTGGATCACCAGGGTCGGCACGGTGATGCGTTCGAGCAGCGGGCGCCGATTACCGTGGGCGACGATGGCCGCCATCTGCCGGGCCGTTCCATAGGGGTAGACCGAACGCTCGAAGGTGCGTTGCGCCCGCTCCCGGGCGCGTGCCTCATCGAAGGGGAATCCGGGTGAGCCGATCACCCGGGCGACTTCGAGGGTCCGCGCCAGATACCCGTCGAGGTCGGCAGGCACCGGCGAGGTGAGCGCAGCCATGGCTTCCGGCGATGCCGGCGGCAGGGCCGGATTGCCGGTGGTGGACATGATGGAGGTCAGGCTGCGCACCCGCTCAGGCTGATTCAGCACCATCGCTTG
Organism: Gammaproteobacteria bacterium; assembly: GCA_007694905.1. Lineage (GTDB taxonomy): Bacteria > Pseudomonadota > Gammaproteobacteria > Pseudomonadales > Azotimanducaceae > SLTB01. The sequence continues at coordinate 40,649 of REEU01000198.1, forward strand.
CACGATCATACCGCCCATGGAGGCGCCGGCGATGTGCGCGCGCTCGATCTCGAGCGCATCGAGCAGGCCGAAGGCGTCGGCGGCCATGTCGTCCAGGGTGTAGGGGACTTCAGGCTTCTGGCCGGCGGTCAAGGCCGCCACCAGGGCGCCCATGTCCGGTACCGGCGCGTCGTCGAACTTGGTCGAAAGACCGGAGTCGCGGTTGTCGAACCGGATCACGTGATGACCACGCTCCGCCAGCCCCTCGCAGAAGGCCTCGTCCCAATGGATCATCTGGGCCCCGAGGCCCATGACCAGCAGCAGGGGGCGTCCATCCCTGGACCCGAAGCTGTCATATTCGAGGGTGATATCATTGACGGTTACGCGTGGCATGTACTGCTCCTCATGGAAAGTGACCATCGATTGTCGCCACCCCCGGGTAGCAATACAACGCCGTCAGGCACCGTTCAGCCAACACCACGCAGGCTGCGGCGCACATCAGCATGGAGTCGAAGCACATGAAGGCATGGCACCCGAGCATCTCGCAGCGCCGAGTGCTGCAGCCGCTGGCAGCGCTTCTCGTCCTGCTCGCCGGCACGCTCGCACAGGCCAATGTGGACATCGGCGCCCCCGCGGAGGAGCGCCGCATGACGGTATTCCTGGACGACCGTGAGGTGGGGCTGCACACGTTCCGCTTCGACGAAGAGGACGGGACGCTGCGGGTCCGCTCCGAGGCCGAGTTTCAGGTCCGGGTCGTATTCGTCACCCTGTTCCGCTACGAACACGAAGCCAACGAACGTTGGAGCGCCGGCTGTCTGGTGGGGCTCGAGTCGAAGACTGACGAGAACGGGAAACTGTTCGAAGTTTCGAGCCAGCCCAGCGAGGCCGGACTCGAAGTGGCGACCCGGGAAGGCAGCCACGAAGTCAAAGCCGACTGTCCCTGGAGCTTTGCCTACTGGACACCGAGCCTGCGCGAGCGGGAACTGTTGGTGAATCCCCAGGATGGCGCCATGCTGGAAGTGAACTTCGAGAATCTCGGCACCCAGTCACTCAAGGTTGGGCGCCGCGAGGCCGAAGTCACTGCATGGAAGCTCCGTGGGCGTGACGTCACGCCGGGCAAGGACTCGGAGACGGATGTCGAGATCACGATCTACTACGATTCCGAGGACCGCTGGTTCGGTCTCGACTCGGACGTCGGCAACGGACGCACGTTGCGCTATCGACCGGCGCCGGACGACATCGCGCATCCCCGCTCCTGACGGATTCGGCGAGGGGCAGCCTGGGCTCTCTTACGGAACAAAACGTAGCGTGTTGATGTTGCGGGGCGTTTGCTAGTGTCAGTGGGAGCGAAAGTCGCTGGGCCGCATAGGCCCGCAGGGTCGGCTTTGCGATCGCAGACTGCTGCCGGGATCGGGCGTGACGCAGATCGCGACGCCCGCTTCGCGGACGTAGGCTGTTGCGCGCCATCCCTGGCGCCCCCCCTGCGGGGCGCACTACGTGCGACGCAATTCGCTCCCGGCGAATTGCTCCCACTGGGCATCGCGTACATCGCCGTTGTTCCTTCTGCCACAGCGTGAACGATCGTTCGTGGCAGGGTCGCATAGTTCACGATCGGCGAAAGTGGTCAAAGTCCGCGGGCGGCGGCGATGGCCAGGCCGTCGGCGACGCTGCCGAAGGGATCGTGGTCCACGACCCGGCCGGGGAAACGGCGCTCGAGCAAGGCCGCCACAGCCGGGATCAGGGATGAGCCACCGGTGCGCACCACCACGTCCACGTCCCGAGGAGTGCAGTCCGCCCGCGCCAGGACGCTGTCCACCGTCGCCTCCACCTGCGTCAGCAGGTCCGAGATCAGCGCCTCGAAGCGGCTGCGGGTGATGCTGAGCGCGATGTCCAGCTCCGGCAGATCCAGCGTGGTCGACTCCTCGCAGGACAACCGCACCTTGGCCGCCGCCACTTCCTGGAACACCTGATAACCGAGATTCCGGGTCATGAGATCGAACAACCTGCGGAACTTGGTGCCAACGGGCGGCGGCTGCCGCATGCAGTCCATCACCGGCGCACGGAAGCGATTCTGATTCAGGGTGTAGCCCACGGTCCAGTTCAGCAACAGATCTTCGTACTGTTCGAACGGGAATCGGGTCTCGATCAGGCGCTCGTCGCCCCAGCGTCGCCAGACCTCGCCCTTGCCCAGCAGGGGAAACAGCAACTCCCGGAACAGCCGCTGATCAATGTGATCACCGCCAATCGGCGCACCTGCGGTTGCCAGGATGTGGTTGTCATCGCCCGCGAAGCGCAGCAGCGCCAGATCCAGGGTGCCACCGCCGAAGTCGAACGTGAGCGCGGTGCCGCGAGTGTCCGCTGCAGCCGCCGCCCGCCAGGACAGCGCCGCCGCCACCGGCTCAGGGAAGAAGCCGAAGTCCAGTCCCGGCGCCAGCAGCCCGGCGTGGCCACAGGCCTCCTTCAGCCGCTCCAGTGCCAGGGCCTGACTGTTGCGGTCGCGGCCCTCGAAGCGCACAGGATGTCCGCAGCGCAGCGGCCCGGCCAGGGTTCCGTCACCATTGCGTTCGCTCTGCGCCTGCAATTCACGGCGGATGCGCAGCAGCACCGGCGTGATCAGCGCCACCAGCCGGTAAGGCTGCCCGAACACCATCAGACGGCGGGTGTTGGGGTCGCCCAGCAGGCGCTTGAGGCCCCGGAACAGGCGCCCTGGCAGACCCGGGTCCTCGAGGGCGGGGCCATAAACCCGCTGCGTCATGGTCTCCGGCGCGGAGCGGCTGCTGGCCCCGGGCTGGCCGACCAGCAGCGAAGCTTCGCCGAGGACCTCCGGGACCAGCTCCACGGTGCGGCCCGTATTGTCTGCGATGTAGCGATCGATGGCGTCCTGGCCGGTCAGGACCTGAAAGTCCCGATCCATGTACGTGGCGGTGGGCATCACCGGCGTATCGGCTTCCAGCAGCACAAGCTCGCTGCGGCCGGCGTGGATCGCCGCCGCAGAATTCGACGTGCCAAAGTCGATGCCGATGCCTGCAGCCATGATCAGCCCTGACCGCTCGATTCCGCGGCATTCTGCAACACGCCCGCCTGTTCCAAACGGATGATCTCGGCGACGTCCAGTTCCAGCCAGTCCCTGAGCACTTCCCGGTTGTGTTCGCCGCGATGGGGCGCCACGCCACGGACGCCACTTTCGGAGCGGCTGAAACGATAGGGCGAGCGGAACACCCGTCGCGTCCCGCCGGCACGATCAGGAATCTCGACGATGCTACCTCGAGCGACCAGCGTCGGCGACTCCGACACCGCACGCCGCGACGGCTTGACCTCACCCCACGCCAGATTCATGCGGTCCATGGCCTCGATGACCTGTTCCCGGTTCGGCAGGTCCTTGAAGAACGCTCGCGCCGCCTGCTGCCGGGCCTCGATCTTCTCTGGCAGGGTGGCGCCTGGCGGCGTGGGGTCCTCGATGCCGAAGCAGGCGGTGAGTTGCTTCCAGATCCAGCGCAGGTCACCAGAGATCATCAGCGGCCCGGCCGCTGTCTCCCAGACTTCGCTGCGCTGGGGGGGCTCCGCCTCGGCGTCCTCCGGTTCCAGCGCTCCATGGAGGTGGTCGTCCGTGGCCAGCATGGCATCGATCATGGCGATGTCGATGTGATCGCCCTCGCCGGTCTGCTCCCGACGGTACAGCGCCGCCAGCAGCCCCACCAGGCCATGCAGCGAGGCATTCGTGTCCGCTACCGACAACGGCAGCTCGCTGGCCGGTTGCCCGCTGGCCCGGGCCTGCCGCTCGATGACTCCGGACTCCGCGTGAATGATCGGCGCATAGGCAGCGCGGCGGGATTCGGGGCCGCCCTGACCAAAACCGGACACGGACAGCATGACCAGGCGCGGGTTGTCCGCCGCCAGCACTGACCAGCCGATACCGAGCCGCTCCATGACGCCGGGGCGGAAGTTCTCGATCACCACATCCGCTTTCCGCGCGAGGCCTCGGATGAGATCCACGGCCTCCGGGCGGGTGAGATCAAGGCAGATGTCCCGCTTGCCCAGGTTCTGCTGCTGAAAATAGCCGGATATCCCGGCGACCTTGCGCCCCCAGAGGCGCGTCACGTCCCCTTCCGGCGGTTCCACCTTGACCACTTCCGCGCCGAGATCCACCAGCATACGACTGGCGAACGGTCCTGCCAGAACGCGGGAAAAATCCAACACCCGGATGCCTTCAAGCGGGTAGCCCATGGTTGCGTCTCCGTAATCAGAACGACTCGCTAATGGTCAAGCCGATGAGGAAATCGTCCACGTCGGGCCCACCCGTTCGCAAGGGTACCGCGAGATCGATGTGGAGGAGAAAACGTCCCGATCCGCGCGTATTGCCGATGCGCAAGCCCACGCCTGCATTGGTCAGCCAGCCGCTGGTGCTGTCGTTGGCATCGCCAGGAAACCAGGAACGACCCACGTCCACGAACGCTGCCGCACCGATCAGCAGCAGGCGAAAGGGGTTCGCGTTGGAAAAGAAACGCTCCTCCACGCGCAGCACAACGCTGCGGTCGCCGTCCTGGAAACGGGCTGGGTAGCCGCGCAGCCCGTTGTCGCCACCAAGCAGGAGCTGGCGGTCCGGCGTCAGATTGCGTGCGTAGGTGCCCTGTAGCGAAGCGAAGAAACCGAACTGCTCATGGTGCCGGTAGTGAGTCTCGATGCCCGCCCGGGCGAACAGGTTCTCGCTGGTATCACCGGAACGGAGTGTGGCATCCACGTCGCCCTCCCAGGACACGAACCAGCCGTCAGTCAGCCGGTGCGCATTGCGGACGTCGCCCCGAACCATCATGCGGGATGCATCGGCGCCGAGCAGGTTCGGCGCATAGCCGAGTGTGACTCCGTAGCGCAGACCCAGATAGACGTCTGCCGGACGCTGCTTGAAGTCCAGCCGCAGCCCGGAGTCGAAGTCGTCCTCGATGTACTCGTAGCGCAGGAACGGCCAGGTGCGACGGCGATCCTCTGCGAGCTGCTCCGGCTGCAGGGGACCGTCGGTGCGGTCGAAACTGAAATCCTCGAATTCCAGCCCCAGGGTCCAGCGCTGAACGGCGCCCTGATAGCGGCCGGTGGAGGCCGCGACGAACTGCCGCAGCCGGATGTGACGTTGCTCGAAGCGGGCAAAGCGAGTGCCCGCATCGAACAGCGGCTGATCGCGCTGATCGAACTGCCATTCGACACCATAGCTCAGGCGGTCATCGAGATTGCGAAAGGGCTTGCGCAGGTCCATGAAGAACTGGCCGCCATCGCTGAGTTTCGCGCCCCGCAAGGTCAGCGCGGCCGGCCCGCCGAGAAAGTAGTCGTCGATAAAGAAGAAACCGGGACCGGACCGGTCGACGCCATCGGTGTAGAGGACCCCAAGCCGTTCCCCACGTCCGAGCAGGTTCACCTCCTGAATGCCGACCCCGACGGCGGTGTCGCCGCCGGCCCGGTCTAGATCGCCGGTCCCGACCAGGGACCAGACATCGCGGGTGACCACCTTCACATCCACCGTGTCATTACAGCGTTGAACCGGGACCACCCGGGCGTCGAACAGCCAAGTCCGCTCCCGCAGAATGCGCTCAGTCTCGCGCAGCGCTTCGGCGTCATAACGCTCGCCGCTCGCGAACTGGAGCTGCTCCAGCACCGTCTGCTCCCGGCTCAGTATGTGGAGCCGATTGGCCATGCGGAACAGCCAGTTATCTTCGGCGGGGTCGTCGAGATCGAAGATCTGCAGCCGTTCGGTGGTGATCCTGCCGATACGAACCGGCGCCTCGAATTCCGGCGCCGCGGTAGCTGGGATGCGGTCGAACACCCCGTGGTCGTCCAGCGCGTCTTCGGTCAGCGGCCTACAGACGGGCTCCGCCGCCGCCTGAAGGGCGACAAGCAGGAGCAGCAGGAGACAGTGACGCAGGCAGGGCACAGTGCACTCCGGAGATGGAAACGGCTGGCAGCCAGCGAGTCTGACGAAGCATGCCGCCGGGCGCCAGCAGCGGCTCACTCCGGAGGCTTAGACGCCGGCTCCCTGGACGCTGCGTGTGCAGCGGCGCTCTCCACCGCGTCATGATCGTAGCCGCGATCGATGCGGCGGATGACCGGGAACGCGACCGCGATCAGCAGCGTCAGCAGGGCCAGGGCCAGGGCGCTGACCAGCAGCGCGGTACCGATGTCGGCGGCCTCCGCCAGGAAGCTGATGGGCAGCACCCCCAGCGGCATCAATCCCCAGATCAGCATCGTCACACTCATCACCCGGCCGCGCATCTCCGATGACGCGCTGATCTGGATCAGGCTCATGATCAGGGACATGAACATGGAGCTGGCGAAACCGGTGAGGCCCGAGAGGACGATGGCCGTGGCGATGTCCGTAGTGAGCGCGAACAGACCGCTGGCCAGTGCCCAGGTCAGGGAGAAGCCGATCATGAGCCTACCCTTGCGCCGGGCCTCCCCCATTCGCGCCAGGAGCAGCGACCCGGTGATGGCGCCGACGCCCATCGCACCCATCAGCCAACCGAGGGCATCCGGGCCGCCACCCAGCGCATCGGCATTGAACGCGGGCATCAGGAACTGCATCGGCATGCCGAACATCAGGGTGGCGAAGGCCACCATGATCAGGGCGCGCAGCTGGGCGTCGGCGAGGATGTAACGCAGGCCATCGCCGACCTCGCTCGCCATACCGCCCCGCACGCGATCGCTGGGGTTGCCGGCATGATGCAGGAACAGGGTGCTGATGGATGCGGTTCCGTAGAGGACGGCGATGATGCAGAACACGATGCCGACGCCGAACACGGAACCCGTGTCGCCGCCGGCGACAATGGCGATGATCACGCCCGCGGCGGCAGGGCCGAGCACCCGGGACAGGTTCATGCTCGCTGCGGACAGGGCCATGGCGTTGAAGATGCCACGCTCACCGACGATCTCCGGAATGATGGCCTGCCGCGAAGGCATGGCCAACGCCAGCACCGTGCCGTTGAATAGACCAAAGGCGATGAAATGCCAGAACTCGATGTTGCTCGACAGGATGATGAGCGCGAGCAGCACAGTGGAGATGCAGTTCAGACCCTGCGCGAGAACCATGATGGCCTTCTTCGCCACCCGGTCCGCCAGTGCGCCGCCGATCAGCGAGAACACCACGGTCGGCGCCAGAAAGGCGATCATGACCCAGGCCAGCTTCACCGCAGAGCCGGTCATCGCATAGACCAGCCAGCCGCGAGCCACCACGGACATCTGCATGGCAAATGTGGCGCTGAGGTTCGCCATCCACAGCAGGCGATAGTCGCGGATGGTGAGTGACTCGAACATGCCGCCGGCCGTCCGTGACCGCGGCGCGTCCCTGGAATCTCGATACTGCCGCACGCTGCTTCCCGTCATGAGTCGACCGCTGCTTATGGCACAAAGCGACAGGCTGCGCCAAGCGCGACGATGCAAAACAGCGTTTCGAGTTGACTCGCGCCAGGGCTGGGGGCACGCTCCAAGCCAGTCGGAGCCCGGAGGTGCCATGCGCGACGCGCGGCAGTCCCTACCCATCCTGATGCTTCTCGGCTGCCTCGCTCTCGCGGGCTGCAGCAGTCAGACGCCGACGGCTCCAGCGCCGGACATGACCGGTCAGCGCGTGTTCCTGGTGGGCTTCAGCCCCAACGAGCAGGTGCGGCTGACGTTCGAAGATCGCCTCCAGTCCGCCCTCATCGAGCACGACGTCAGCTCGGTACAGAGCCACCTCTCGATTCCCACCTATAGCGCCCTCGAGCACGCCCGCATCCTGGCGGGGGCCGATGCCGAGAACGCGGCGCTTATCCTCGTGGTGCGTCGTCTGGCCGTGGATGCCGAAGGCTACGGGGCCCGCATCCCGCCCAATGTGGACGCGGCCACCCGAACCTACCGGACGTTGCAGAACTTCCTCGCCAGCGCCGACCAGCGACCCGCCGAGCCCCCGCCACCAAGCCGTCAGGTGGTCGAGGTCTATGGCTACGCGCGCGGCGGCACTGGCGCGCGCCTGATCTGGAGCGGCTATTCCTGGGTCGACTTCGACGGCAACCTCGATACCGCCATCGGCGAAACGGCGGAACTCATCGCCACCAACATGGCTCGCAGCCGCGATGCGATTCGGGCCAACCCGGGAGGCACCCTATGACACGCAAAGACTCCGACCCCGATGGCCTCAGGCTACCGATCAAGCTCGACTCGACCTCCAACGGCGAGTTCGTGCCGGTGCCACTCGATGCCACCGGCCGCTACGCCAACCGCCTTGCGAGGGAACACACCGCGGCGGCCGCCAGGCGCACCGGTCAGTCCCGGCGCCGTTTTCTCGTGTCGAGCTGCGGTGCTGCGAGCACCCTGCTCGCCTTCAATGCAGCCCAGGCGGCTGCAGGACGCACCGGCAGTTACTTCGACCTGCCGGCGGACGCGGCCTTCGACACGCAGCTGGCCGGCGCCAGCCTCGAAGGCGACGAATTCATTTTCGATGTTCAGGGCCACTACGTGGACCCCACCGGCGCCTGGCTCAAACAGGTTCCCGAAGGGGTACGACCGTTCGCCATGATGCCGAAAGCGGCGGACTGCCCCAGCGATCCCGAACGAGCCTATCTGCAGTGTCTGGGGCCCGACGAATTCGTCAAGGACGTGTTTCTCGACTCGGACACCGACCTGATGGTGCTGTCATTCGTGCCCTCGCGCGCGGATGCGGAGCCGGTGACCATCGAATCCGCCGACGCTGTCCGTCGCATCGTCGACGAGATGGAAGGCACCCAGCGTCTGCTGCTTCATGGTCGCGTCAATCCCAATCAGGACGGCGACGTCGCCCAGATGGACGAACTGGCCGAGCGTTGGGGTGTCTCCGCCTGGAAGACCTACACCCAGTGGGGGCCTGACGGCACCGGGTTCTGGATGGACGACGAGGACACCGGAATTCCGTTCGTGGAGAAGGCCCGCGAACTTGGCGTCAAGGTGATCTGCATTCACAAGGGCCTACCGTTCGGGCCCCGATCCTACGAGCACAGCCAGTGTCAGGACATCGGCCGCATCGCCAGACGCTACCCGGACGTCACGTTCATCATCTACCACTCCGGCTACGTCGTGGATCAGCCGGAACGGGCCTTCGAGCACGGTGCCGGCCGCGACGGCATCGATACGCTGATCCAGTCGCTGGTGGACAACGACATCGGAAAGGGCAGCAACGTCTACGCCGAGCTCGGCAGCACCTGGCGCTTCCTGATGCGCGATCCCGACAGCGCCGCCCATGCCATGGGCAAGCTGTTGAAGTACGTCGGCGAAGACAATGTCCTGTGGGGCACGGACTCGATCTGGTACGGCTCGCCGCAGGATCAGATCCAGGCCTTCCGCACATTTCAGATTTCCAGCGAACTCCAGGAGCGTCACGGCTACCCCGCTATCACTCCGGACATTCGCGCCAAAGTGTTCGGGCTCAACGCGGTCAAGCCCTACAAGATCAGCGCCGAGGAACTCAAGCTTCACACCGGGCGCGACGCGATGGCCCTGCGTCGCACGGCCTACCTGGAGGCGCCGGACCCACACTTCCGCACCTACGGGCCCAAGACCCGGCGTGAATTCCTCAACCTGCTGCGTCACGGTGATGTCTGATATGAAAACCATCTTCGGCAAGATCATCTGCGGGGATATCCCCGCCGACGTCGTCTATGAGGACGACGACGTGCTGGCGTTCAAGGACGTCAACCCTCAGGCGCCCATTCACATCCTGATCATCCCGAAGAAGGAAGAGATTCCGACGCTCAACGATGCCGAGTCCAGGCACAAGGAGCTGCTCGGGCACATGCTGCTGACCGCCAGCCGCATCGCTGCGGACAAGGGCATTGCCGAGTCGGGGTATCGGTTGATCATGAACTGCAACGCGGAGGGGGGGCAGACGGTCTTTCATCTGCATCTGCACCTCCTAGGCGGCCGCCAGATGACTGGTTTCTGAAGGAGCGGTCTTTTTGTCCGCTGGCTGCGTTGAAGCGCTCCTCGGGCCGGTCATGTACCGACGTGTACACTCCCGGCCACTCGTCGCACTTCGCCTTGCCAGCAAACAAAAATCCTCGCTCCTCGAGTACATGCCATGGCCGAAGTTCGCATTCGTCAGACTGCCGCGGTCTTTTTGTCCGCTGGCTGCGCTCTAGCCCGCATTGCCGGCGTGAGCGGGACTCAAGGCGCCGTGAATTGATCGAGATTTGCTGCCGCGCCTTCTGAGGCTAGAATCCTGCCCTCAACACGCCGCGGTGCTGTCCTCTCAGCTGAGGGCGGATAATCGGGAAGTCGGTCGAATGCCGACGCTGCCCCCGCAACGGTAGGCGAGAAGGTTTCGACAATCCGCCACTGCTCTCGAAGGTCCTGCTCCGGCGGGACACCTCGTGAAGCGGGAAGGCGTCGAACCTCGGAGCGCGCAAGCACTCCAGCTCGCGAGCCCGGAGACCGGCCCGGCGTGTCACCCTCGGCGTGCGGTGGGCGGCGCAAGGGACGTTCGGGCCAGCCCCGTGTCCTGCCTCCTCCGCACGCCCGTATGGGTCGGTGCGGGGGGCGCCGGCCGGGAGCAACGCACCATGGCTCAACGCCTCTCCGCACGGCTGCTTATCGCGGCCCTCGCCTTTCCGTTCTTGCCCGCATTCGCCGACGATTCAGACGCCATCTCCAGCCAGGAGATCGACATCCTCGTGGTGCTCGGCAGCCGGACACCTGTCACGCCCGGGGAACTGCCTGGCGCAGCCCAGTTGCTCAGCGCTCAGGACCTGCGCGACGCGGAGTCTCCGTTCCTCACCGACCTGCTGCGCACCCTGCCCACCACCGCAATGTCCCGCAGCGGCGGACCCGGCAGTCTCACCCAGATGCGCATCCGCGGATCCGAGTCGGACCACGTTCAGGTGCGCATCGACGGTTTCAAGGTCAACGACCCCGCCATCGGCTCAGCCTACGACTTCGCCCATGTCCGCGGTCCGACCGTGGAGGCCGTCGAACTGCTGCCGGGGCCTAGTGGAGCGCTCTGGGGCAGCGATGCGGTGGCCGGCGCCCTGCATCTGCGCACCCCCCGTCTCGACGGCTTGGAACTGCGCGCCGGGGCTGGAAGCCGCAGAACCCGCGAAGTCACGCTCGGGGCCGGCGCGACCGGCGACAGAGGACACGTCACGGCGATCGCGGATCACTATGACACCCGGGGCGAGAACGTCTCCGCCGACGGCGGCGAGCCCGATGGCTATACCGTGACGACGCTGAACCTGAACGGCGGCGTGGACCTCACCCCCCAGCTGCGCCTCACTGGAACTGTGCGTGGATTCGACGCCAGCGTGGAGTTCGATCCGACGCCTGCGCCGGACTTCGTTCCTGCCGACGGTGATCGCGAATCCGACATCCGTCGCGTCGTCTCCGGCATGCATCTGCACTGGACACCCAGCGAGGACTGGCAGCACCGGCTGACGCTGGAAGCCCTCGGCTCACGTCACAAGGACTTCGCCGATGGCGTTGCCACTGATGCCCGCCTCGGCCGCCGCTACCGCGGCAGCATCCAGTCCGCCTATGCCTACGAGGCCGTCCTGCCGGGTAGCCAGCAACTCGTCGTCGCGCTGGAGGCCGAACGGGAACGCTTCATCCAGCGCGGAGTGGCCAGCGCGTTCGGCGACCCCAATCAGCGCCAAAGCCTGCGCCACCATTCCGGCCTGCTGGAGTGGCGCGCCCACCCACATGAAAGCCTGCACGTCACCGCCGCCCTGCGGCAGGACTGGAACAGCGACTTCTCCGATGCCACCACCTGGCGCAGCGGCCTCCGCAGTGCCCTGCCGGCGGCCCTGGGCGATGCCTGGATCACCTTCGCCACGGCGGTGAAGAACCCCGCCTTCACCGAGCGGTTCGGCTTCACCCCGGACAGCTTCCTCGGCAACCCTGGCCTCGAGCCTGAGCGTTCCCGCGGGCTGGAAATCGGCTGGGTGCGCGGCTTCATGGACGATCGTGCGGAACTCGAGCTGCTGTGGCATCGGGCGCGACTGCACAAGGAGATCGACGGCTTCGTGTTCGATTTCGAGACCGGCCTGTTCACCGCGCGCAATCGTGATCGCAACAGCCGCCGCGAAGGCGTCGAGGCCCGGCTGACGCTACGCCCGGACGCCGCCACCACGATCACGGCCCGCTATGCCTGGCTCGACGCCTCAGAGCCGCATGGCAATGGAGGCCAGGTCCGCGAACTGCGGCGCCCACGCCACAGCGGCGCCGTCAGCCTGACCCGGGCCGTTGCCGACGATCGCCTTAGGCTACGCACGGACGTGATCGTGAGCGGCAAGCGCGACGACCTCTCCTTCGCAACGTTCCCTGCCACCCGCGTGGCGCTCGACGACTACATACTGATCAACGCTGCGGCAAGCTGGCAGGCGAGCGCTCAGGTCGAGCTGTTTCTACGCGCCGACAATCTGGCCGACGAGGATTACGAGGACGTGTTCGGATTCAACACCCCGGGTCGCCAGTTCCATATCGGATTCAGACTTCGACCGTGACTTGATCTCGAAGATGCTCAAGGTTTGCCGGCATCAGCCGACACACCTTTAGTAAAGGGCGCCAAGAAGGCAGACATCGACCATGTCCACGCTATCAGAAGACGCTGCCTCCAAGCCCAGGAATCGCTCCGGCGCGAGCGCCACCGAGGACGGGGGCGCCGCGCTGCAGCTGATCAGCAGCCTGAAGTCGAGGCTCGCGACTGGGGAACTGAACCTGCCGGCGCTTCCGAACGTAGTCACGCTCATCCATCGTGCCCTGGACCGCAAGGAGGTCCAGATCTCCCAGATTACCGAGCTGATCCTCAGTGAGCCGGCACTGGCCGGCACCGTGCTGAAACTCGCGAATTCGCCGATCTACCGCCGCGGCGGTCTTGAAACCCTCAACATGGACACCTGCGTCAATCGCCTTGGCACGCGTCTGGTGCACAGCGTCAGCCTCCACTTCGCAATGCAGCAGATGAAACAAGCGCCAGAGTTTCGTGCCGTTCACGATCTGCTGGAACCGGAGTGGGACCGCAGCCGGATGGTATCCGAACTCGCCTACAGCCTGGCACGCAAGAGCCGGCGGGCCTGCCCCGAGGACATGCTGACGCTGGGGCTGATCCACAACATCGGTCGCATCTACATCCTGGCCCAGGCCGGAGCGCAGGCCCGGGAGATGCTCGCGAACCAGGAGGCGGCGTCACTGATTCGCGAATGGCACCCCCTGATCGGAAGCGCCATTGCCAGATCCTGGCATGTGCCGGACACCGCGGTTCGCGTTCTGGCCGAGCAGGGCGAAGGTGATGCAGCGACCAATGACGACGCGCGAAATCTATTGATTCTGGCTATCGATTTGGCCGATATCGGCGCTGGAGATGCCGATCGTGAAGTCATCTCACTGGCCCAGGCCTTCGCCGAGCAGCCGATCCCGCAGCGCTTGGACATTACAGCTGCATCCCTGGCCGAGATCATCGAGGATGCATTCGAATTCGGCGAGATGATGATGGCGTCAACCGGCTCGGTAAGGTTCTGGTAAAAGCGGTGACGCGGTGTGTTAGCTTGCGGGCTTTGCGGCCTTCGAGGAGCACACCGTGAGCGACGCCGTCACTCCTTTCACGATCAAGATCCAACAAGCCGAACTCGACGATCTCGCAGCACGCCTCGACCGCGTCCGCTGGCCGGATCAGGAAACCCCGGGGGACTGGTCCCAGGGCATACCGCTGGCCTATGTCCACGAGCTGGTCAGCTACTGGCGGGAGCAGTACGACTGGCGCCGCGCCGAGGCCCTGCTGAACAGCTTCGATCAGTTCCGTACCACCGTCGACGGTCTCGGCATTCACTTCCTGCACGTGCGCTCTCCTCACGAGCAGGCCAGGCCCCTGCTGATCACCCACGGCTGGCCGGGTTCAGTGCTGGAGTTCCACAAGGTGATCGGCCCGCTCACTGACCCCGTGGCCTACGGGGGTGACGCCGGCGACGCTTTCCACGTCGTCTGCCCGTCCCTGCCCGGTTACGGTTTCTCCGACAAGCCAACGCAGCCAGGCTGGGGCGTGGAGAAGATCGCCGAGGCCTGGGACACGCTGATGCGACGGCTCGGCTACGAGCATTACTTCGCCCAGGGCGGTGACTGGGGTGCGATGGTCACCACCATGATCGGCATTCAGAACAAGGGAGCCTGTGAGGGCATCCATCTCAACATGGCCATCGCACCGCCGGACCCGGAAACCATGGATGACCTCAGCGCTGCAGAGCAGTCCGCCCTGGCCGGCATGAAGCACTATCAGGATTGGGACTCCGGCTACTCCAAACAGCAGGCGACCCGACCGCAGACCCTGGGCTATGGCCTCGCCGATTCACCCGTGGGTCAGGCGGCCTGGATCATCGAGAAGTTCTGGTCATGGATGGATTGCGACGGCCATCCGGAAAACGTGCTGACCCGGGACGAACTGCTCGACAACGTCATGATCTACTGGCTCAACAACGCCGCGGCATCGTCGGCCCGGCTCTACTGGGAGAGCTTCGGCAGCGTCAATCTGGAGCCGGTGTCGCTGCCCACGGGAATCACGATCTTTCCGAAGGAGATTTTCCGCACCTCCCGGCGTTGGGCCGACAAGCGCTTCACCCACATCGTCCACTTCAGCGAGCAGGACAAGGGTGGCCACTTCGCCGCGTTCGAGCGTCCGGAGGTGTTCGTCGACGAGGTGCGGGCGACGTTCCGCACCCTGCGCGGCTGAAGCGCTGAGTCCAAAGGTGACGCAAGGCGTCACCCTGCTGGCGCAGCGGGTCACGGCAGAATCCCTGCGCCTTCACGCCCGAGCTCAACTTTCGATTCCAAGTAAATGTATCCATATTAATGACTTAAGTTGGACCCCCACCTCTCGAACCCCCCTGATCGAGCGCCCTCTCACGCTGGCATGTTTCTTGGTTCCAGAAAGTGAGCGATCGGCATCTAGCCAGGGAGGCGGGACATGCAAGAGGGGTTCAGGCGCGCACTTGGAATACTCGGGCTTGCGCTGTGCGGTCTGTCCGCAGTGGCCATGGTTCAGGCCGCGCCCGGGGAGACGTCTGCCGGTGCGGTGGAGGTCAGCGTGAACCTCGGCGGCCGGGTGTGGCTGACACGCATCAACGACATCGACCTCGGCACTTACAGCGGCACCGGCGACGCCATGGGCACGTCGCGCATGTGCGTGTATCGCAACGACACCGGCCTGTACAACATCACCGCCACGTCAGCCCACGCTGACGGCAGCGTGTTTCAGGCTGCCGGGGACGGTGCATTCCTGCCTTACCAGGTGATATTCCGGGATGCCGCCGGCACCACGTTCGACGACCTGCAGTCGGGACAGCGGCTAACGGGCCTGCAGGGCCAGAACTTCGCCCTGCTTTGTCTGTTCACGAACAACGCGCAACTCGCTGTTCGTTTCGCGCAGGAGGACCTGCAGGCGGCACCGCCAGGCGCCTACCAGGACGTCATCACCCTGCTGGTGGAACCCGGATGAGGATCAGGCCGACGACGCACCGTCGACCTTGACGTCATCACCATTGAGGAAGGTGTTCTCCGGCGCCACCAGATTCAGCACCACGTCCGCCACCTCGTAGGGCTGGGCGATCCGTCCCATGGGACTGTTCTCTCCGGCGCCTTCCAGGGAACCGCCGAGGAAGCGCCGCAGCAGCTCCGTCTCCACACCGCCGGGCGAAACGCTGACGACCCGAATGCCCGCACCTGCCTCTGCCGCCGCGGCCGAGCGCGTGAGACCAATGACGGCGTGCTTGGAGCCGGCGTAGGCGGCAGCAAACCGCGAACCACGGTGCGAGAGCATGGAGCCCGTATTGACGATGACGCCATGGCCGGCCTGCCGCATCACCGGAATCTCATGCCGCATGGCAAAGAAGACGCCGTCCACGTTGGTCCGAAACACATCTGTGTAGCCGTTGTCGCCCGCAACGTCGATCTCGTCGAGCTCGCCGCGTGGCCCCTCGATACCCGCATTATTGAAGGCGATGTCGAGGCCGCCGTAACGATCCACGCAGGCTTCCACCAGGGCCCTCAATTGCTCTTCGTAGCGGACGTCGGCGCGCACGAACGTGGCGTCGCCACCGGCATCACGAATGGCGGCCTGCACCGCAGCCCCCCGTTCTTCGCGGCGGCCGCAGAAGCAGACCTTGGCGCCCTCGCGGGCAAAAGCATGAGCCGTGGCCTCACCGATCCCGGACGTCGCGCCGGTGATCAGCACCACCTGACCGTCATAGCGCCCGCGCTCCCGATTGCGGCCGGTGGCATGGACCGCGCTCGCCGCAAGCGCCGCGCCGGCCAAGCCGGCGCCGCCCATGAGCAGCCGTCGCCGCCGCGGGTTGGCGATGGATTCCGCATCCGTGGGTCGCTGTGAATCCGCTGCGTCAGGCCTTTGCTCGTCGTCGTGCATGGTCCGCATCCTCCGAAGGCGATGTGGCCAAACCTTGCCACATCCCCTCGTGGAATGGGACCGCAGCACTGGTGGATCCTGCCAACCATGAGTGAAACTCACCACTGGGCATGCCACTGCCACCGGCTTGGCTGCTTATAGGAACGCAGCAAACGTCATTGGAATCAGATGCTTGAGAATACCCCGGCCGATGGACGCCAAGGGTGGCACGGAGCCTGCTTCGCAACCGAGGCGGATCAGCACAGGGAGAGCGGAACCATGCCGGTGGCCATTGCGGACCGACCCATCGACACCGTGCGCGAGGAGGTCATCGACCAGCTCGTGCTCAACTACGGCCACGACAAGCTGTCCCTGGACGCTTTCGAACGGCGGCTGGAGGAGGCCCTCGACACCTCCGAGCACGCCCGCCTGGAAGCGCTGGTGGCGGATCTCGATCTGAAGTCGGACCCGAAGTACCAGGCGAAGAAGCGCCAGCAGCTGTACGTGGATGACGACCCGAGCGGTCTCGAGGACACCGAGTACATCGTCAACGTCTTCAGCGGCAGCGAACGCTCCGGGCCGTGGAGCGTTCCCGGTGAACTCCGGGTCATCACCCTGATGGGCGGCACCGACATCGACTTCAGCAGTGCCGAGTTCACCTCACGCACGGTGCGGGTCAAGCTGCTGTGCGTGATGGGCGGGATCGACATCAAAGTTCCAGAGGGCGTCAACGTCAGCGTCAAGGCGTTCTGCATCTTCGGCGGCATCAGCAACAAGGCACGCGGTCGCCACGACCCCGATGCTCCGACCATCATCATCGAAGGCGTGGTGCTGTTCGGCGGCGCGGACGTGAAGGTGAAGGTGAAGAAGAAGACCAACAAGGAACGGCTGCTGCGCTTCGCCGACGACGTCAAGGCCATGTTCGACGAACTGGGGGTGTAGCCCTACTAACCGACGCCGAGAATCCAGCCCTCCCGTTGCGCCAGCTTCGCCTCGTCAGGCGTCAGCGGCGGCTCCAGGTATCGCTCCAGGGCGCCGCGCCGGTCCATGTCTGCAAGCCAGGCCGCCACCGCATGGGCGTCCTGGGCATCGGGTTTCAGCGTCGGCTGGGAATAGCGCCGCCGCAGCAGGGCCGGATACATCTCGGCCACCACGGACCGGTCTGGCGGGACCGTGAACCCATCAAACGGCCAGCAGTGCAGATTCATGGCGGTTCGCCGCAGACCGAACAGCCAGGGCAGTCCGGCATGGGTCGACTTGGCGACGGAGCCCTGCACATCGAATAGAAACACGCTCTTCGCACCCGCCGTCCAGCGCTCGCACAGCCGCAGTTCGCGATTGTCGCCTGAACGCGGATTGCCTGAACGCAAGTCGTCGACGCAGACTCCGGCACGATCCGCGGGCCAGTGGTCGACGAAATCGTCCAGAAATCCATCCCAGTCCGTGAGGGCGTAACGCTCCAGGTAACTCGCCGGGAATCCGAACGCGTGATCGATGCCGATGATCACTGGCGCCTGCTGCCGACAGGCCTGCTCGACGGCTTGGGCACAGAAGCCGGCCACTTCGATCCGCGACCAGTTCGTCTTCCCGGCCTGCGGCGGCGGCAACCGCCGCACGTCGCCCTCGGCTGTGTGCTCGAACACCTGCAGGCCGGGCAGCCGGGACTCCGGCGCCTTCGCACCGGAGTAGTCGATCCCGATGTGACGCCGAAACCGGGTCAGCGCAGGCGTCCAGTCTGGGCCGGGCCCCGCAGCACCGCGTTCAGGAACAGCACGTTGAGTCCATCCATCACGCCACGGAAATTCGGATCTGCAGTGAAACCGATGACCTGCCCCGAGCCGTGCTCCGCCACCATAACGGCCGGCTTGTAGGCCCACTGCTCCCGGTTCTCCTGCCACAGGTGCCCGCTGACGACGAGTTCGTCCGCCGCCGCGAAGCGCAATGCGTTGACGCCCTCATTCAGGCGCAGGGGCCGATACACCCGCCGGCCCTCGACCATCATGTTCAGTTCCTCCGGCAGACCGACGGTCAACCAATGATCAGGATCCGGATGGGCCCGCATGACCACGCCCGGGATCCAGTCCGGGTCCGCGTCAGCTGCCGCGATCGCCTCCGCAAACGCCTCGCCATCCGTGATGCGCACACCGGCAACAGGCTCCCTGTCTTCGACCTCCGCCGCAGGGCTGTCCAGCGCCCGCTCCCGCTGCGCGGGCAGCAGCCCGGCGGGAGCATTGGCGAGAAACTCCGTCGCGCCGGCGAGCCCAATGAGCGTACCGCCCCGGTGCACCCAGGCTCTGAGCCGCTCCACGCCAGCAGTCCCAAGGACGGCCGCATAGTTGCCACCATCCGGCAGGATCAGGACGTCGAAGCGGTCCAGCGCCGGCTCTCCCAGATGAGCCACGCGGACGGGCTCCACGGGATAGCCGAACTGTCGCTCCAAGACGAAGCGGGTATGGCCAGCGGAGAGGGAACGCGTGGGCGCGTCCCAGGCCAGGGCGATGCGTGGCGGATGCAGGCGCGGCACGTTGCGACTGCCGAACGAGGTGCCCGCGGTGGTCCAACTGCTGTCGGCGGCCAGCACCTCGGCACCGCTCGAACGCGCCAGGGCAACGACCCGCTCGTGCAGTGCGTCGCGCTCGAGATCAGGATGATCCGCAATGCGGATTACCAGGGTACCGCGGGCGTGATCGCGACCCGCCAGAGTCATCGGCTCGTTCGCGCCTCTGATGACCAGCCCGTCCCGCAGGGCGGCCGCCAGGAAGCGGCCCGCGGCGCGGGTCCCCCAGGGCACCAGCCAGGCCACTTCAGCCCGCGGCGGCGCCTGCACCTCGAAACTGTCGTCGGCAGACCAGGGCCGTGCATCACCGCCCACCGACCGATCGCAGGGCGTCACCGGCAGGTTGTAGAGCCGTGGCAGGGCCCAGCCGAGAACGTCGTAGAGTTCCACGCCGAGGCCACGGGCGCGCCTCCGCTCCTGCTCGGCCAGGAAGGCTTCCGCAATGGGACTGTCGTCTTCGAGCAGGGTACGCACCAGGCGTCCGGCACCCTGCCGGGAACTGATGAGATAGGAACCGGCTGGCAGGTCGACACCGCAGGCGCGGGTGGCAGCGGTGGTCCGACGCACCTCGATGCCGTGGTTGGCGAGGCGGCCCGCGAAGTCGTGAGCCGCTTCCGGATCGCGGCCGGCAGGAAGCAGATACTCCCGCGGCCCGCCGTGGGCACCACGTACGGCCGAGCGGCGGTACTCGAGGAAGGCCTCGAGCAGCTCGCTTCGATTACGGGCCGCGGCATCGATGGTGGCGATGCTCGCCACGAAATGCCGCTGCACACCTTCCGCATAGGTGACGATGCTACCGTCCTGGCGCTCACCGGCGAGGCCGCGGGCCGAGGCCATCTCGAAGGTCATGCCTACGGCACCGTGAAAGGCCGGCCAGCTGTCGCCGTAGCCCGGATAGAGGGCATCGAAGATCTCCCGCGTGAAGTAGTCATAGCCGAAACGATCGAAGAAGCTGCCGATGTTGCGACCCACGAGTTCCAGACGATCGAGCTGTCCCGGCGTGAGGTGGGGGTTGAACGGCTCTGCCGGCGGCGGGAAGTAGTAGCTCGTGTCCGTCCCCATCTCATGGACGTCCACGTGAATGAGCGGGTAATACTCGAGAAACGTGGCGACGCGGCCCTTGGACTCCGGCTGGGTCAGGCCAAGCCAGTCCCGATTCATATCGAACAGGTAATGGTTGCTGCGCCCGTTGGGCCAGGGCTCACGCCGTTCTGCGGCGATGGAGCTGGCGGCCGGCTCGATGCCCTCGGTCTGGATGTAGTGGTGAACGAAACGTTCGCGGCCGTCCGGATTCATGTCCGGATCGATGCCGACCAGCGTCTGATCGAGCATGCGTTCCACGTCGTCGTCGTTGCGCGCGGCGAGCAGATGATAGGCGGTGAGCAGCGCAGCGTCGGTGGAAGAGATCTCGTTGCCGTGCACCCCGTAAGCGAGCCACACCACCGCCGGCAGACCATCCACCAGCGCGCGCGCCGCACTGTCATCGAGATCCCGGGGGTGAGCGATCCGCTGAATATCCCCGCGAACCGATTCGAGATCGGCGATGCGCTGCGGTGCGGCGATCAGCAGGTAGGACAACGGTTGACCCTGCCAGCTGCGGGCGTACTCCACCAGATGGGTGCGCTCAGGCGCCGCCTCGGCAAGCGCGCGCAGGTAACGTTGCGCATCCGCAGAACGGGTGAGTCGTTCCCCGGGCGCATGACCCACGACCTCCTTCAGCGTCGGGATGGCAGGATCGTAGTCAGCGTCGGGCCAGCCAAGGTCGGCAGCATCGGTGGTAGCGACGCAAAACAACAACAGGACGGCGACAGTCAGCCGCATCATCGATATCTCCTCGGTGACGGGTTCAAAGGGCAACGCGATCAGATGGCTCCTGGCCGGACGGCGTGCACAGGCCGCAACGTGGCGCGAACCGATTCAGCTCCTCCCCAGCACCTTGCGTTTGTGCTGTACGTAATCGACGAGCACGTACTCGCCGAGCTTCTCGGGCGAGGAGTAGAACACGCGCCCGCCGTTGATCCTGCTGACCTGATCCATGAAGGCGCGCAGGTAATAGCTTTCGTCGAGCATGAAGGTGTTGATGGTGATATTCGCACGCGTACAGCGCTTGACCGCCTTCAGGGTTTCGCGAATGGTCATCGGCGTGGGCGGATAGGCGAACTGGGCACGACCGTGCTCGAGGTGGGCCGTCGGCTCGCCGTCGGTGATCATGAGGATCTGCCTGGAGCCACCCTGCTCCCGGGCCAGGAGCCGCTCCGCGATCAGCAGCGCGTGCTGGATGTTGGTCCCGAGAACGTATTCGTCCACCGCCAGGAATGGGACCTCGTGAGCTTTCAGCTCCTTGGCGTAGGCGGAAAATCCGACCACATGGAAACTGTCCCGCGGGTAGGACGACGTGATCAGGTTGTTCAGCGCCATCGCCACCTTCTTGGCTGACGGGAACGCACCGCGCAGCTCCATGGACCAGGACAGGTCCACCAGCATCACGGTGGCGGTACGGGTCGAGCTCTCGTTGCGATAGATCTCGAAGTCATCGGCCTCGAGGGACACCGGCGTTCCGGGACCCGAGCGCAGCAGCGCGTTGTGCAGGGTGCGTGACATGTGCAGGTTGAACGGGTCACCGTACTCGTGGACCTTGGTGTCCTCGAGCCGGTCCCCGAAGCGGCCCTGCTCAGGCTGGGCATGGTTGCCGAGGCCCTGGCGCCGGAGTGCCTGGAAGATCTCGCCGAGAGCCTTCTGGCCGATCATGCGCATGCCGCGTGGCGTCAGCTCGACGCCTTCCCCCTTGCGGTCGATGAAGCCGGCCTCTTCGAGCACCTCGAGCAGCTTCTCCATCTGCTCGATGGCATCCGCTGCGTCCTCACCCAGGGTCTCCCGGAGCTGGTCGAGATCGATGTGCGAGAGATCGCCGTCCGCCTGAGCCGCCTGCAGCTGGGACTCCATCTCTTCGAGGCCCTGCATTTCACCCATCAGGTCCATGGCGGCCGCCAGGTCGAGCTCCTCGTCACCGGAGAACCGGTAGCGCTGGCCCTTACCCGGATCGAGAAAATCGAGCTTCTGCATCAGCTTGCGCAGATCGGAATCGAGTTCCGGATCCCCCAGACGATCCGCGAGCAGCTGTTGCAGCTGCTCGTACTGACTGGTGGGCATGGACATCATCAGCGACTGCATGGCGGCCATCTGGGCCTGCATCTGCTGGATGAGTTCGTCGAGGGACCGGGGCGGGTTGTCGCCGAACATGTCTCCGTACTTGTCCATGAACCCTTCGAAGTTCGGATCGTCCCCGGCGATGCGCTTGACCAGCATCTCGTTGAGGTCGCGAACCATGTCCTTCATGCGCTGGATGTCACCGTCGGACATCTCCCGCACCATCTTCTCGACGTCCTTGAAGAATGTCTTCGTCATGGCCTGACGCATCTGGTCGACCAGTTCCTCGAAGCGCTTCTGGGCTTCAGGATCGACGAACTCGTAATCGCTGAGCGCACGCATACGCGCTGCCGGCTCCTCGGGCAGGCCGTCGAGGAACTCGCGGTTGCGGCCGGCGATGCCGTCCATGAGGGACTGGGCGAAGTTCTCCTCCCCTTTTGCATCCTCGTTCATGCCATCGAGGGTGCCGCGCTCGAGGTCGACGATGTCGTCGAGCTCCTGCTTCAGACCGTCCATGACGCTCCCGAGGTCGTAGCGTTCGAGCCGCTCCCGACGCTGCTGCCGCAGCTTCCGCATCAGGTCGCGCAGGCCTCGCATCGGTTCGCCCTGCATCTGGAATCCGCGCTGCATCATATTGCGCAGCGCCGAACGCAGATCGCCGTACTGCAGCAGATCCTCGGACAGCTCGTTCATCAGTTCGTCGGCCGTGGGGAAACGTTCGGCCTGGGAACCGTCCCAGTTGGAGTAGCGGAAGCGCTGGCTGCGGGCAGTCATGTCAGCTTCCCCGGTAGGTCGCCTGGCCGGCGACGCTGTCCTTGTTCAGCAGCTTGTTCAGATGCAGCCCTTCGAGGATCAGCTCACAGGCCGACGCCCGCACTGCGGAATTGCCTTCCGGCACCAGCTGCGTGACCGCCTCGGTGAGTCCGGTGACCTTCAGCAGGACGTCCGAGTACGCGGAGCTCGGCATGGACTCACCGATCTCCACCGCAAGCCCCTCGCCGAATGCCTCCACGACATCGTCGAGGCGCTCGAGATTGACCCGGCGCCGGAACACCTCGCTGATGGCCTGCTCGAGCAGCCGAGCCAGGATGCGCGGCTCACGACCCTCTTCGAACGCTTCGAACTCCACCTTGCCGAGCATCGACGCCAAGGCGAACGGCAGGTCGCAGATGCGCGGCACCACGTCCTGTTCGCCCGTTCGTATGGCCCGGCGCAGGGCATTGGCCAGTACGGTTTCGTAATTCGCCACCGATGCCCGCACCGACACCCCGGAGCGCTGGCTCACGTCCGGGGACTCCCGCGCCAGGCGCGTCAGTTCGGCCAGGATCTCCTTCATGAAGCCCGGCACGTGTACCCGATACTCGCCCATGTCCAGGCGGCTGTACTCCTGCTCCATGACCCGGATTTCCTGCTCCACCGTCTCCGGGTAGTGGGTGCGGATCTGGGCGCCGTAACGATCTTTCAGCGGCGTGATGATGCGCCCCCGATTGGTGTAGTCCTCCGGGTTCGCAGTGGCGACGATGAACACATCGAGCGGCAGGCGTACCCGGTGACCACGGATCTGAACGTCCCGTTCTTCCATCACGTTGAGCAGGCCCACCTGAATGCGTTCGGCCAGGTCGGGCAGCTCGTTGATGGCGAAAATGCCGCGGTTGGTGCGGGGAACGAGGCCGTAGGACAGCGCCAGCTCGTCAGACAGGTAGCGACCTTCCGCGATCCGGATGGGATCCACCTCACCGATGAGGTCCGCGATGGTGATGTCCGGGGTGGCGAGCTTCTCGCCGTAGCGTTCGTCGCGATGCGCCCAGCGAATGGGGGTAGCGTCGCCGTGCTCTGCGATGAGGGCACGTCCCTGAGCACTGATGGGCGCAAAGGGGTTCTCGGGAATTTCCACCAGATCGAGTACCGGGGTCCACTCGTCGAGCAGACCGGTCAGCGAGCGGATGATGCGGGTCTTGCCCTGGCCCCGCTCGCCGAGAAGGATGATGTCCTGGCCGGCCAGAATGGCGTTCTCAAGCTGCGGAATCACCGTGTCTTCGTAGCCGACGATCCCGGGCAGGAGGTCCTCGCCGTCGGCAAGCTTGCGCATCAGGTTGCGCCGCATCTCCTCGCGGATCGGCAGCACTTCGAACCCCATCGAGCGGAGTTCACCGAGAGTGGTGGGACGCTTTGCGGGCACGTAGCAACTCCTTCGTTTCGGCTCATGAACTGCTGCGAGCCTCCGACAGGCACCCTGCTCGATACTCCATCCGGGCGCCCCGCGACGGAGTCAACGCGCTCCGAGCATAACGCGTTGCGGCCCGTGCGTGCAGCAGCGGTGGTGGCGGCCAACTACCACTTGAACCGTTCCGCGTCCCGCGGGCGGATACGCAGCAGCGCGCGCTGATGGAAACGTCCGGACAACCTCGAAAGCAGATCGGTGAAACCCATCTTCCAGCCGTATTTCGACCGCAGCGCGCGGTACCCGGCCCGCTCCTGATCCACATCAGTGACCTGCTCGCCCCAGACCTCGATCCACGGTCCCGTATTGCCGCCCCAGGCATCGCAGCGCGCGATTTCCGAGCGCCCGTCATTGCGCAGGCGCTTCACCTTGCCCGCGCTGCTGGCGGTGAACACCCAGAAGCAGCCGTCGTGCTCCGCAAACCAGACCGGCGTCCGCACCGCGCGCCCGTCGCGGCGCCAGGTGGCGAGATTGATGTACTGGGAGCGACGCAGCCGGTCCCGTTCGCGGTCGTCGAATTCGCTGAATTGCATGGAGTCTACCTGCAGGGCCCGACCGAGAAGCTTCCCACAGCTGCCACCCAGGATGACAGCGTCGCCTGCCACCTCCAGAATCCTCGCTTCGAGGGCGGCACGTAGGATGAGAGAACATGAGCGAGGAAAGCGCGACCATCGCATCGGATCGGGGGCCGGGCAGCCAGGACTGGAACGGCCTGGTGGAGGGGCTCAATCGCCTGCTCCGGCTGCGCACCACACCGATCGGCATGAAGCTGTTCCGGACGCGGGAGGACATGGAGGACGTTCCCCGCATCCGGCGGCCGAAAGCGGTGCACACTACCGACCAGATCGTCGGCCAGGCGGCCCGCAACGGCTGGACCGTGGGCATCACCGCGGAGGATCTGGTAGGCGCCCAATGCGGGGTCGTCATCGGCCTGCATCCGCGCGATGACGAGTGGTTGTCGGGCAAGCGCATGACCGGGGTGTGGTATGCGACACCCGAGGATGCGGCAGCCCATCAGGCCGCCATGGATCACGTGCCTCACGGGCGTTTCGAGGCCATGGCGGTGAGTCCGCTGGCAAGTGGCCGTCTCGATCCGCCGGACATCTGCCTGATCTACGCAACGCCGGCGCAAATGATCCTGTTCATCAACGGTCTGCAGTGGAGCGGGTATCGCAAGCTGGAATGGGGCTGCGTCGGCGAATCCGCCTGCGCCGACTCCTGGGGCCGGGCGCTGGCCACCGGCGAACCGAGCCTGTCCCTGCCCTGCTACGCCGAACGTCGCTACGGTGGCGTCATGGAGGACGAACTGCTCATGGCACTGCCGCCCCACTACCTGCCCGGCGTCATCGAGGGCATGCAGCGCCTGGCCGGCAATGGCCTGCGCTACCCGATTCCACCCTACGGGGTGAACAACGACGTCCGTGCCGGCATGGGAGTGAGCTATGGCGACTGAGATGCTGCTGACAATGGCGATGCTGATGGCCGCGGGAGCCGGCAGCAGCCAGCGCCTGCATATTCACCAGGACATCCCCTACCGGGGCACGGACGACGTGCGCCAGACGCTGGACGTCTACGCGCCGGACGGTGCCCGCGACGCGCCGCTGCTGGTGTTCATCCACGGTGGCGGACTCCTGTTCGGCGACAAGGCGCTGGTGGCGCACGTGGGGCAGCGGCTGGCGGCGGCTGGCATCGTGACCGTGGCGCCGAACCACCGCTTCTCGCCGGCAGTGACGCATCCGGGCCACATCGAGGACGCTGCGGCCGCCGTAGCATGGGCACTGCAGCACGGACAGGACTTCGGGGCCGATCCCCGCCGCCTGATCCTGGCCGGGCATTCCTCCGGCGGCTATCTGGTGGGCCTGCTTGCGACCGATGGCCGCTGGCTCGATGCAGCCGGGGTAAAGCGCGCTGCGATCCGCGGCGCGGCGCCGATCTCCGGCTTCTTTCACGTCCCGCGGCTGGCACCGGAACGTCCGCAGTCGGTCTGGGGCGAGGACGATGCAGTGTGGCGCGATGCTTCCCCGGCGCATCACATCGATGCCGGGGTGCCGCCCATGCTGCTGCTCTACGCCGATGGCGACGACGATGCCCGCAAGGCAGAGAACGTGGATTTCGCGGCAGCGCTGCGCGCAGCAGGCGCACCCGAACCGGGCCTGATCGAGGTGCGTCGCAGGGACCACCGCACCATCTTCACCACGTTGAACCTGCCCGGAGATGCGTCCATGAACGCTCTGCTGGACTTCATCGCCGCGCATACCTTGGTGCAAGCCGACGACTGAACCGCGCCTGCAACAGATGGTATGGAAACTGCTTTAAACCAGGCAAACAAGATCGTCAGGGGGTGGCGCCGGTTCTCGACCGGCCCAGGGCAAGGCCCGGAGGGAGGTCCACGCACCATCCCGAGGTCATCGCCTGGAGATCGCAGTCATGTCCCGCCCATCCCTCCGCCTGCTCCCGAGTCTCTGCCTGATCACCGTTTTGCTTTCCGGCTGCAGCGCCAACCGCGCGGCGTCCATGGGCTTCGCAGCGCACACGCCTGCGGGCACGCAGCGAGGCAGCGAACGCTACCAGCGGCTTGCCTCCCAGTTCCTGGCGGGCGAGGACGTGGACATGGGCCAGCTTCGCAACGCCTGGCTCGAGACCCCCGACCTGACCACTCGCAGTGACCTGCTCGCCCGGGCCAGCAGCAGCGACGACCCGCGCGTGCTCGGAGCGCGGCTCAACCTCTATGCGGCGGATCTGCTCGCGCTGAACGCCGGTGCCGCAGCCAGCGATGACCCCATGCAGACGGAGCGCATTCTCGAGCGCGCCCTGAACGCTGTCCTGGACAGCGGCGACGGCTCACCCGAAGCACCCTGGCAGGTCAACTCACGGGGTGACGCCATCGCCGTCCTCCGGCTGTTGGACCTGGAAGTCGTGGGCGGCTACTACCATCTGGCTGACGCACATCCCCTCACCCTGCGCCTCATTACCCGTCCCAGTGCCAGCACTCCGGGTCGAAAGTGGGTGTTCGATCTCTCCGACGTCTTCTGGGCACATCACGCGGAGCGCACCCAGCGCCGCCCCGGCACACGCTACACGCCGTTGCATCGGATACAGGAACTGGCCCGCCACGGTGACCACGATGCAATCACGTCCACGGCGGTCCTCACCCTGGAGTCGGACATGCCTGGGTCCCGGCAGGCGGCGGCCGAAAACCTGTTCGAAGCCGCGCGGGCCGGCAACCACCTGGCGGAAGCACTGCTCGCCGATCAGTTCTGGGCGCTGGCGGGGGAGACAGACGGCGAGCGCAGCCAGGCCGCACTCCTGCAGGCGGAGCGCGGCTACCGACGTGCCGCCGCAGGCGGCTACGTCTATGGCAGCTATCGCCTCGGCCACCTGCTCGTGATCCGCGGTGATGTGGCCGCAGGCGTCGCCCTGCTGGAGGAAGCCGCAGCGCTGGACGACGCCCAGGCGCTGCGCATGCTGGCGGCGTTGCATCGGGACGGAAAGCACCTGCCGGCGTACGCGGAGCGGACCCGGGAGCTGTATCGCCGCCTGCACGCCCTCGGCGACGTGGACGGCCGCTACAGCTATGCCCACTGGGCACTCACGCCGCCGGCCACCGTGGAGGATCCACTGGCGATGGAGGCGCTGCTGGCGAATGTGGCGTCGGGGGACGCTGAAAGCATCGGGCTGAAAGGTGATCTGCACGCCCTCGGGCGGCACTTTCCAGAGGATCACGAACGCGCACTGGCGCTGTGGCGCGAAGCGAGCCGGCGTGCAGACGATCTGGGGCACGTGCAGCAACTCGCCCATGCCTTGGTGCACAATCCAGCATCGCTACGGGATGCGGCGTTCGCCGCCGAGTTGCTCGAGTCCTGGCTCTCAGGAGCAGGACGGCACGAGCAACGCAGCGCCTGCTACGTCACCTGGGCAGAGGCGTTACTGGCCAGCGGCCGCCCCGTGGATGCGGTGAAGGCCGCAAGCGCCGGACTTGCCGGATTCGAGTCCGCTGCCGACGAGCACCCGGATCGCGAGCGTCTACTGGCGCTGCAGCGTTCGCTGGCGGCCAGCGGCACCGTGCTCCGCAGCGGTCAGGACGTCGCAGCGAGATCGGGACAACGCACGCCGGTGCCTCCGAGCCCACAGTAACCATTGGGCACTTTCGCCAGGTACTGCTGGTGGTAGGGCTCAGCGTAGTAGAACGTATCGCAGCCAGCGATTCCGGTGGTGATTCGGCCGTGACCCGCCTGCGCCAGCTCGCGACCGTAGCGCTCGAGGCCCGCCCGGGCGGCCGGGTCCTGGGACGGCGACGTGGTGAGCACGCATGAGCGGTACTGAGAGCCCACGTCATTACCCTGGCGCATGCCCTGGGTCGGGTCGTGCGCCTCCCAGAACACCTGCAGCAGACGCTCGAAACTGACTTCCTGGGGCTTGAACACGACCAGCACCACTTCGGCATGACCGGTGAGGCCACTGCAGACCTCCTCGTAGGTCGGATTCGGCGTGTAGCCGCCGGCGTAACCTACGGCAGTCGTCCAGACGCCGGGGGTCTGCCAGAAGCAACGCTCAGCGCCCCAGAAGCAACCGAGCCCGAACACAGCCGTCTCAGTATCATCCGGGAACGGCGGCTTCAGTGGCCGGCCATGCACGAAATGCGCGTCCGGAACCGGCATGGCCTCGCTGCGCCCCGGCAACGCCTGATCCGGTGCCGGGAGCTCAACCTGCTTGCGGAACAGCGACATGTCGAACTGCCTCCTGGAACAAAAACGAGGCCCGACTATAGACGCCTGCCCCCCGGTGATGCCACCGGCATCGTGGCGGGCGGCTCTGCTATGATCCAGCGACAGCAGTACAGGCACGATCTCATGAAGCCATCCCCTTCTCGTCCGGCCGGGCATCCGGCGCTTTTGCGCAGTGGCGCCGCATTGCTGGCAGCGACGGTGCTGCTGCTCGGCTGCGCCAGTCCCGGTCAGCGTCCGCCTGAGGTCGAGCACTACGATCGACTCGTCGCCGACCTCGCCGAGGGACGCAGCGAGGCATGGCATGAGCTGCCGGACGCGTTTCTTGCAAGGTCCGATTTCGCAACCCGGCTCGCCCGTCTCGAACAGGCCCAAGCCAGGACCGACGACAGCCCCGACCGCGACCAACTCGAGGGCCTGCTCGCCGAGATGCTGGGGGCCTACTATGGTGACCTCCGTGCCCATGAGGTGCAGGCGCGCCTTGCGTATGCAGGCAGCGACACCGAACGCGGCGACTTCCATCGCCGCGCGCTGGAGGCACTGGCGGCAGCCATCAACAACTCCGGCAACGGCACCGCCACGGAACCCTGGCGCGTGGTCTCGGCCACGGAAGCGTTCGTCTGGCTCAGCAGCCAGCGGCGGGAAGTGGCGGGCGCCCTCTACCACGGAGACGACGCAGAAGGCTCGCTCGCACTCGTTCTCAAGGCCCGGCGTCGGGACGGGGATCGCCTCGAGGAGCTGTGGTTCGACCTCACCCCGACCTACCAGGCGACCCGTCGGATACTCGGTGACGACGCGCCGCAGCCATCGGAACTCATTGCCGCCCGTGCCCGGGACGGTGATGCCGCTGCGCAGACCGCTTACGCCATCCGCCTCTGGCACCGGGGATCGTCCGAGAGCGCGGTGCAGGCCGTGCATTGGCTGCAGCGCGCCAGTGCCGAGGGCAACGTCATTGCCCGGGAGATGCTTGGGGTGGTCTACGGCGTCATCGCCCGCAGCCGTTCCGACGAGGAAGCCGAGCAAATCATCGACGCGGCCGTGGATCAGTTCCTGCTTGCGGTCAGCCAGGGATCCTCCACCGCCCTGTACAACCTCGGCCAGCTCTATCTGTCCGGTCATTTTGGCAGCGAGAACCAACCCGCCGGGGTGGACCTGCTGCGGCAGGCGGTGGACCGCGACAATCTGGACGCCATGGTGCTGCTGGCACGCCTGCGCTACAACGGCCAGTTCGTGGCTCAGGATCAGGCGGCGGCATTGCGGCTGCTGGAACGGGCTGCCGAGGGCGGCCATCCCGAGGGCCAGCTGTTCTACGTCCGCCACCTGCTGAGCACCGATGATGGCGCCGGTTTCGACGACCGCGCGCTGAACTGGCTGCGCGAGGCCGCGGCCTCCGGTGAGTCACCCCAGGCGATGCTGTTGCTCGGAACGCTGCTCGCCCGCGGGGAGCACACGGAGCGGGATCCCGCACAAGCCGTCGCCTGGATGAAGCGGGCCGCGGCCAGCACGCTGGACGCCGACACCATCAATACGGTGGCCTGGGTGCTGGTGGTGGCCGAGCAGCGGGACCTGCGCGACCCCGCCCATGGTCTCGAACTCATGGAAGCACTCATGAGTCGGGACGAAGTCGCGGCGATGAACGCCGCATACCTGGACACCTGGGCCGCATCGCACGCCGCGAATGGCAACTTCGAGCGCGCCGTGGCGATCCAGCGCCAGGCGGTGGCGGTAGCCGAAGCCGAATCCGAGCGGCGCGAAGACGGCGGCCCCGACTACCTGCCGCTGCTGCGGGAGCATCTGGAACGCTTCAGCAATGGCGAAACGGTGAGCGAAGACGTCCCGTGAAGCGCGTGCTTCGCACCCTCAAGCCATGCCGCTGATTCCACCCGCGGAATTCGACCGCCTCCTGATCGACGGCACGGCCCTGCTGGACCTGCGTGCCCCGCAGGAATTCTCCCGCGGCGCGTTTCCAGCCGCGACCAACCTGCCCCTGCTCGATGACGATGAACGCCACCAGGTGGGCCTGCGCTACAAGCAGGCGGGGCCTGATGCCGCCGTGACGCTGGGCCATAAACTGGTCTCCGGCGACGTGCGTGCGGCCCGCCTGGCGGCCTGGTGCGCCTGGGCCGATGCCCATCCCGATGGTGTCATCTACTGCTGGCGGGGCGGCCAGCGCTCGGCCATCGTGCAGGACTGGCTTGCGGCCGTTGGCCGCCTCCGGCCGCGCATCGAAGGCGGCTACAAGGCGCTGCGCCAGCATCTGCTGACTGCCACCGAGCGCATCGCGCCCGCGCTGCCGCTGCTGGTCCTCGGTGGCCGCACCGGTACCGGCAAGACCCGCATGCTCGCGGCCATCGCCTGCAGTCTCGACCTCGAAGGCCTCGCCCACCATCGCGGGTCCGCATTCGGCGGCCGGCCGGGCGGGCAGCCACCGCCGGCCGGCTTCGAGAATGCGCTGGCGATCCGCCTGCTGCAGCTGGAAGCCACAGGCGCGGGACCGGTGGTCGTGGAGGACGAATCGAGAAACATCGGCCGTCTGAGTCTGCCCGAGGCGCTGAGCGCAAATCTGGCCCGATCGCCGCTGGTACTGGTGGAGCGCAGCCTCGAAGAGCGGGTGCAGATCACGCTGGAAGACTACATCGAAGCCGGCCTCGCCGAGCGGCAGGTCGCCCATGGCGAGGGCGGCTTCGCGGTCTTCGCCCACTGGCTCCGAGACGCCATGCATCGCATCAGGAAACGCCTCGGCGGTGTCCGCCACCGCGAGATCACGGCTCTGCTCGAGGACGCCTTGCGCCTGCAGGCCGACAGCGGCGATCCCTCCGGACATCGCGCCTGGATCGAACGCCTGCTCGCGGATTACTACGATCCCATGTACGACTATCAGCTGCGGCAGAAGGCAGACCGCATCGTCTTCCGCGGCAGTGCCGAGGCGGTGGCGGCGTTTCTCGCCGACGGCGCGGCGGCGGCCGAAGGACGTCGTTTGCAGCGCTGATCACGCGCTGCTCTGGGGTACTGCGGCAGCTTGCCGCGGCACAGCACCTGGCCGACCTCCTGCCCCCGACTGGTGCACAATGGCGCCTGCCAAAGCATCCGACCGGAGCAGAACAGCATGAGTGAACGTCCGAAGGTAGCCCTGATCACCGGCGCCGGCAGCGGCATGGGCCAGCTGGCCGCCCGCAATCTGGCCCGCGAGGGCACCCGCGTCGCCGCCCTCGACGTCAACGAGCAGGGCCTGCTCGCCACCGCCGAGAGCAGCCAGTCCATCCGCACCTGGAACATCGACGTCACCGACGCGGACGCGCTGGCCGCAGCCATCGACGAGATCGAAGCCGAACTCGGGCCCATCGATCGCGTCCTGAATGCCGCCGCCATCATGCCGCTCGGCCGCGTGCTCGAGCAGGACCTGGACGTGTTTCATCGGGTGATGGCGATCAACTACAACGGCGTGGTGAACGTCAGCAAGCTGGTGCTGCCGCGAATGCTCGAGCGCGGTCGCGGTGACCTGGTCAATTTCGCCTCGCTGGCGGGTTGGTTGCCGACGCTGTACATGGCCGCCTACGACGCCTCGAAGTTCGCGGTGGTGGCGTTCACCGAGGTCCTCTACCACGAGAACCGCGGCCAGGGCGTGCGCTTCGCCTGCGTCTGTCCGCCGCCGGTGAAGACACCGCTGCTCGATCAGGCGCGGGACACCACCTGGCCGAAGCTGTTCGACAAGGCGGCCCAGCTCGAACCCCAGGACGTGCTGGATGCCATCGACAGCGCGCTGGACAATGACGAATTCTGGGTCTTCCCCGGCAAGGGCACGAAGCTCACCTGGCGCTTACGCCGCTTCCTGCCCAATCTGCTGTGGAAACGCGTACACGATGCCGAGGGGTTCTGAGCATGAACTACAGCCATCTCGAGATCCGCAGGGACGGCGCAATCACCGAGATCGTGCTCAACCGGCCCGCGAAGCACAACGCGCTCAGTCGGGACCTGATGAGCGAGCTGATCCACTGCGCCGAGTCCCTGCGCGACGACGTGGACACGCGGGTGGTGATCATCACCGGTACCGGCAAGCACTTCAGCGCCGGCGCTGATCTCTCCGAGCCGCGCGATGCCAGCGGCGGTCGTCTGCAGCGCCGGCGCGAGATTCGAATCGGGCCACGGCTGATCCGCGCAGTACGCGAAATCGATCAGGTCACCATCGCCGCCATCGAGGGCGTGGCGCTGGGCGGCGGCTGCTGCATTGCCAGCGCCTGCGACTTCCGCATCGCGGCCGAAGACGCGCGCCTCGGCTACCCGGAAGTGAATCTCGGCATGAACCTGCACTGGCAGGCCCTGCCGCTATGCGTGCAGCTCATCGGTCCCGCCCGCGCCAAGCGCATGATCGGACTGGGCGGTCAGCACCTTGCCGGGGAACTCGAGCGCTGGGGCTTCCTCGATGAAGTCACCGCCCCCGGAGGCGCGCTCGCGCGGGCACGGATCTTCGCCGCCGAGTGCGCCGCCCGGCCACCGATGCCCCTGCAGATGATCAAGCAGAGCGTCAATGCCGTCGCGGATGCATTGACACCGGCCATCATGCATATGGACCACGACCAGTGGGCCCTCACTGCCGACAGCGAGGATTTCGCCGAGGGCATCCGCGCGTTCCGCGACAAGCGTCCACCCAGGTTCACCGGGAACTGATGGCAGCGGAACCCCTGCGTCTGCCTGCCGCCACCGCAGCGGATCTGCTGCTGGTCCGGGAAGCTGTCGCAGCCGACACGCTGGCGCTTCCGGACGTGCGTCATCGGCTGTCCGACAGTGCCGACGATTCGGAGCGCCTCGTCACGCAGGCCCGCGCGGCGCTCGCTCAGGACACGGCCCTGGCGCGCCTGGCCCGGCAGTTGCCCTGGCTCACGGGCCAACGCCCTGGAGCCTGGCTGCTGCTGCCCACCCTGCTGGCCGGAGCGCTGTTCTCCGGTCTCACCGCCGGTGGCCGATTCAACATCCTGGCTCCGCCGCTGCTGGGCCTGCTGATCTGGCAGTTCGTGGTCTACGCGTTCCTGCTCTGGCCGCGGCAGCGGTCGAACGCCCTGCCCACGGCACACGGGGCGCGTGCCCTGCTCTGGCTCGGCCGGCGCTGGGTCCGGCCCGGCGCCGGCGCCCGCCTGGCTACGGTGCCCGGCCGCTTCGTCGTTGCCTTTGCAGAACTCGCGCCGACCCTGCTTCTGGGACGACTGGCGGCCACTTTGCACGCAGCGGCGGCAGCCTTTGCCCTCGGCGCCATTCTGGGCATCTACTGGGATGGTCTCGGCGTCGCCTATCACGCCTACTGGGAGAGCACCTTTTTGGGTGCCGGCGCCGTGAGCGCAGTGATCGGCTTCGTGCTCACGCCGGCGAGTCTCGTCACCGGCATTCCACTGCCTGATGCCGAGGCCGTGGCTGCCATGGCAAGCGAACCGGTTCCAGCCGCGCCGTGGATTCATCTCTGGGCCGTGACCCTGCTCGGTCTGGCGATTCTGCCGCGGCTGCTGCTGACCGGTATCGCCCTCTACCGGGCGCGCCAGGCCGCGACCGTGACCGTCGATGCGGGCCATCCGATCTTCCGCAGCATGCTGGCGTCACTGCGCGGAACCCGACTCACAGTGAAGGTGCAGCCTTTGGGCTACCGCCCCGACGCTGCAACGCTGGAGCGCCTGCGCAACGCGCTCGACGGCCACTTCCACAGCCCGGTGCAGGCGGATGTGGGTGACCCGGCGGCAGCCGACGCGTCGACACTGCCGGACTGTGCGCCGGGTTACGAACGGCTGGTACTGCTGTTGAGTCCGGCGCAGACACCGGAACCGGAGGTCCATGAACCGCTGTTCGCCGCAGCGGCGGAGCAGGCGCCCATCTGCGTGGTGCTCGACGCGAACGCCTACTCCGCCACGGATGAGCGACGCGCCAGCCGGATGGAGGCCTGGCGCCGCCTGCTCGAGGCCCGCGACATCGAGTATCTGGAGCTGGAGGTGGACGCGTGAGCGGCACCGACGTCCGTCTGGCGCTGATCTCCCACACCAACGTGGGCAAGACCTCCCTCACCCGCACGTTGCTGCGCAGCGACGTCGGCGAGGTGGTGGACGCACCGCACACCACCATGGAAAACAGTCTCTATGCCCTGGCAGAATCACCGGAGGGCGACCGCCTGCTACTTTGGGACACCCCCGGGTTCGGTGACTCGTTGAAGCTGAAGCAGCGCCTCGACAAGCGCGGCAGCGCCATCGGCTGGCTCATCGGAGAAGTCTGGGATCGGGTCACGGACCGGACCCTGTACTCGTCACAGCAGGCCATGCTGGCCGCCCGTGATCTCGCCGACCTGCTCCTCTACCAGGTCAACGCCGCCGAGGATCCGGAGTTCGCGACTCAGGTGGAAGCCGAACTGGCCATGCTGGCCTGGCTGGACAAGCCGGTCATCCTGCTGCTGAACCAGCTTCCGCCGCACAGCCGCAAGGCCGAGCGGGACGCGCTGGAGCAGCGCTGGCGGGAGCGCTTCGGAAAAGCAC
The DNA here is from genome assembly GCA_007694905.1 of Gammaproteobacteria bacterium. Taxonomy (GTDB): domain Bacteria; phylum Pseudomonadota; class Gammaproteobacteria; order Pseudomonadales; family Azotimanducaceae; genus SLTB01. The sequence continues at coordinate 76,143 of REEU01000198.1, forward strand.
CGGTGCGTACGGTGCTGGCCCTCGACGCCCACGAACGCAGCTGGATCGACGAAGTGCGCCTGCTTGCCGCCGTTAGCGAGCAACTCGAGGAGCCACAGCGCGATGCCATGGCGCGCCTGATTCCCGCCTGGCAGGCAGAGGCACTGGAACGTTTCCGGCAGAGCATCGATGCCGTGACCGACCTGTTGATGGCCACCTTGCGCGACCGGGAACCGCTGGCGTCGGGACAGCCGGCACGACTCGCCCGCCTGGGTGCCCTGCGTCGGCTGGGACAGCGGCTGGAACAGAACGTGAAACGCCTCGACGCGACGCTCATCGGCATCGAGGGCCTCGAGGGCGACAGCGCCAAGCGCATCGACACCGCACTCACCGCCACCCGCAGTCATGGCGACCGGCCGACGCCCCTGCAAGGCGCTGCCGGCGGCGCGGCCATGGGTGCCGGCGCGGGTGCGGCCATCGATCTCGCGCTCGGGGGCGCCAGCCTGGGGCTGTTCACGGCCCTCGGCGCGTCGCTCTCCGCCGCCGCGGGCTGGTCATGGTGTCAGCGGGCGGTGGACAAGCGCACGCTGGGCTGGTCGGCGCCGTTCGTGGAGGAGCTTCTGGCCGAGGCCACCGCCCGTTACCTGGCCGTAACCCATCATGGTCGCGGCCGCGGGCGCTACCGTGATGCTGCCCTGGATTCCTGGCGGGAGCTGGCGGATACGGCCGCGAAGGATCGCCAGCGTGACGTGAACGCGCTGCTCGCTGCGTTCGACGAGCCGGACGAGGCTCAGCTCAGAGCCGTCACCCGGCGCGCGGTACACAGCGTCATCACCCACGCCCTGCTCACCGAGTATCCCCACGCCGAGTGGATTCTCTAACGCTGACCGCAGCCCCACTCTCAGCGATGCGCTTGATGGCGCTGTAGGCGAGCGCGTGTACGCGCCGCCCATTGCCGCCGCCGGGTTCGAACGCGCTGCCACGTCATCGGCGCGCCCGGAAAGCGGGCACGCTCTCCCACTGGCGATCCGCTCGAACGAAGCGCTGTTGCCCGCCGTCCATGGCGGGCACCCTCCGGGCGCGCTGCGCGCGACCGGATCTGCTCCCGGCAGATCCGTCCGATCGCCGACTGTCCTACCCGTGCCGATCGCTGTGGATCGGAGGGACACGTCATTGACCGTTGCCGAACCGCTGGGCATGGTTGAGATGAGCACTGAAAGCACCTGTTTTTTCCTATCCGCTGACGTGCAACGAGGGTGGGGGGAGGTATTGATGACCCGCAGCCAGCTCAGCGTGCGCAGTGCGAGCTTTACGAACGCGGCCAGTGACGTGGATCCTGCTCGATCTCTGGAGTGCCAGGACGCACTCGAGTTCGGCGAGATGATCGACGGCTGCCCGGAGCTGTTGGTCTATGTGGGATTGTTTCCGCCAGAGGGATTCAGGTTCAATCCACCTCGTCGAGAATACGTCGCGGTTCCCTCGGAGTCTCTAGCCAGCTTGCAGCTCGAAGAGTGCAACAATTTGCGGTCTTCGTTCGAATCAATGGCGGTAGAGGGTTTCACCGCGAACGACTTCATCGCCCATGGTTTCGGCACGCTCGCCTATCTCGCCGGCTTATCAAGAGCGCGCTGGCTTGCGGACTTCTTCGACAACCCCGGACTGCTTGCTGTGCTGCTCGCGGCAGGTTGGCCCGTCGAGGACAGAGCGCTGCTGAAGAGGCCGCGCAAAGTACTGCTGGCGCATGCTTTGGGGGTGCCACGGTGCACCGATTCGCAAATCGCTATGTTGGCCCGTGTCCGCGCACCTGAACTGACGCCCACGGCACTCACGCGTCTTCTGAAATCGTCGATTCTATGGGAGACCAATTCTGCGATTCGTCTACCCGCTGACGGGCGCCGCAGGACGTTCCTCAAGCTGCTACGTCATCAACGGCGCTGGAGCGCCGATGGCATGGAACTGGTGAGTCGACTGCTGCGTGACGACGAACCGGAACCCGGGAGGTTCGTGAAAACACTTGACGCTCTGAACGCGCCCGGGCGCTCAGGGTATCGCAATGCGTACCAGCAGGCCGTGGGCGAGGTGTGCGCCGCTTCGAAAGCGGAACCCTTTGCTTGGCTGTTTCCTTCACAGCTTTACGCGAAGCTCGAGCAATTCGCCAAAAGGCCATCGGATGACCGTAAGCAGCGGTTAGAGACCATGATGCGCGCGTTGTCAGCAGTGAAAGGCCCGGAAATCTATACGTTGGTGCTACGCGAAGCCATGGAAGACAGCGACATCGCTGCGCCTTTGCTTCGGCCGAGCGTCGACATTCGCCACCTGAACACTTGCCGCGCATTGGCTGAGCATGCGAAGAGGCAGGGAAACTGCATCTGGAATGGAGACATGATCGCCGGTTACCTCTCGGAAAGTTGGGACATTTACGAGTACAGGGGCATGTCGACGGTCAGCATTTCGGTGAATCGAAAAACGAGGCTGATCGAGCAGATTCAGGCTGCCGAGGACACCGGTATCAGTCCGGAGGACATGCTCCGTATCCTGTCCTGGTTCAAGACCGCCCTGGACAACGTACCGGATGATGCCAGCGCCGAGTGGATTCACTTACGCTGATCGCAGCGCCACCTCGAGCGCTCCGCGTGATGGTGCTGTAGGCGAGCGCGTGTACGCGCCGCCCATGGCAGCCGCCGCCGGGTTCGAACGCGCTGCCACGTCGAGCATCGGCGCGCCCGGAAAGCGGGCACGCTCTCCCACTGGCGACAGCGCGGCCTCGCGCGATGCGCGCGAACAAAGCGTAGTGGGAGCCTACGTCCGCGAAGCGGGCGTCGCGATCTGCGTCACGCCTGAAAGCGGCGGCAGTCCGCGATCGCAACGCCGGCCTTCGGCCTATGCGGCCCAGCGACGTTCGCTCCCACTGGCCTTGGCGCGGCGCCGAAGGGGATCTCAGGCCGCGGGGTGGGTGACGCGGATGGAGAACACGAGGGGGCGGCCGTCCACGTCCACCTCGAAGCGCCCTGCTGCGTCGGGTTCGCCTGCACCGAGCTCGGTTGCCAGCACCTCGCCGGACACATGTTCCGCATGGGCCTCCAGCGCCGCCAGCAGCTCAGGATCGCCGCTGTAACGGACGCTGATGCGATCGGCGACGTTCAGATCCAGCTCCTTGCGGCTGCGCTGAATGCGGTTGATGCACTCCCGCGCCAGCCCTTCCCGGATCAGCTCGTCGTCCAGCCCGGTGGCGAGATCGATGCTGATGAAGCGGTTCGACAGCGCCTCGGTGTTCGGGCGTGCTTCGCGCAGGATCTCGAGTTCCTCGCCGGAGAAACGTTCGCCGTCGAGTTCGATCTCGCCCGTTTCCTGGAACTGCTCGAGGGCCGCGGCGTCGAGATCGTTGATCAATTGCTGAAAATGCTTCATGCGCTTGCCGAGCCGGCGCCCGAGCAGGCGGAAGTTCGGCCGCGCATAGAGACGGATGAAGGCGTCCTCGTCCGTGGAGTACTCGACGCGCTTCACGTTCAGTTCGCCGGCGAGATAATCCTCGAGCCGCCCCATGTCCGCGAGCAGCTCACCATCGCGATGAATCACGGTGAGGCGGGACAGCGGCTGCCGCAGTCCGATCTTCACCTCTTCACGCTTCTGTCGGCCCAGCAGGATCACCTGCTGCATACGATCGACGGCGCGCTCGAGGCCCGCATCCACCCGCGCCGGATCCGCCTCCGGGTAGCGGCATAGATGCACGGACTCAGGCAGTCCGGAATCTTCGCGGCCACCGAAGCGGCGCAGCTCCCGATACAGCGTCTCGGACAGAAACGGTGCAAACGGCGCCATGGTCTGGCTCAACTCCACCAGCACGTGATGCAGCGTCGCGTAGGCGGCCAGCTTGTCGGGATCCGCTCCCTCACCCCAGAAACGGCTGCGGTTCAGCCGGATGTAGACGTTGGTGAGCTCCTCGATGAACTCGAACAGGCGCGGCACCACGTTGTAGAGCCGATAGGCCTCCATCTCCGTGGTCACGGTCTGCTTCAGCGTCTGCAGACGGGACAGAATCCAGCGGTCGAGGATATTGTCCGGCGCCAGCGGCACGGACGCGTCCGGCGCCCACTGATCGATGCCCGCATACGTGGCCAGGAAATTGTAGGCGTTGTACCAGGGCAGCAGCGCGCGTCGGACCATGTCGCGAACGCCACTGTCGGCAAAGCGCTGTTCTTCCGCCTTCACCAGCCCGGAGTTGATCAGATAGAGGCGCAGCGCATCCGCGCCGTAGACCTCCACCAGTTCGTCCGGCGGCGTGTAATTCTTCAGCCGCTTGGACATCTTCTTGCCGTCTTCGGCCATCACCATGCCGTTGACGATCACGTTGCGGAACGCCGGCTGATCGAACAGCGCCGCGGCGAGCACCGTCAGCGTGTAGAACCAGCCGCGGGTCTGATCGAGTCCTTCGGCGATGAACTCCGCCGGGAAGCCCTGCTCGAACAGCGTCTCGTTTTCGAACGGATAATGGAGCTGCGCGTAAGGCATGGAACCCGACTCGAACCAGCAGTCGAGCACCTCCGGTATGCGCCGATAGACACCGTCCTCGCCGTCCACGGAGAACTCCAGCGGATCGACGAATTCCCGATGCAGATCGTCGATGCGCACGCCGGTGTACTGCTTGAGTTCGTCGATGGAGCCGATGCACAGCACCTTGCCGCTTACGTCGTTCACCCACAGCGGCAGCGGCGTCCCCCACACCCGATTGCGGGAAATGGCCCAGTCCCGGGCGCCCTCGAGCCAGTTGCCGAAGCGACCGTCACGGATGTGCTCGGGAATCCACTGGATCTGCGCATTGGCGGCCAGCATGCGCGGCCGGAGCTGCTCCACCTTCACATACCAGGAAGGAATCGCGCGATAGATCAGCGGCGTATCGGAGCGGTAGCAGTAGGGATAGCTGTGGACGATCACGTCCTGCTGATACAGCGCGCCGGATGCCTTCAGGGCGCGGGTGATCTCGCGATCGGCGTCCTTGACGTACTCGCCGGCGAAGTCCGTCACCTCCTCGGTGAAACGCCCCTCGAGCGTGACGGGACACACCATCGCCTCGATGTCGTGGGCGCGGCAGATGCGCATGTCATCCTCACCGAAGGCCGGTGCCTGATGCACCAGGCCGGTACCTTCATCAGCGGTGACGTACTCGTCGGTGAGGACGCGGAACGCGCCCCGCGCAGCCTCGGCGGCGAAATACGGAAACGGCGGCCGATAGCGCAACCCGGCCAGCTCGCTGCCCTTCGCCCGGTGGATGACGTCGAGTTCGTGCCGCTCGGCGTAGAACTCGAGCCGCCCTTCGGCGAGCCAGAATTCGAGCTGCCGCTCGGCATCACGGACGCGGACGTAGTCCAGCTCCGGGTGCACGCACACGGCCAGGTTCGAAGGCAGCGTCCATGGCGTGGTGGTCCACACAGCGAGGTGCCCACTGTCGTCCTCGAGCTCCAGCAGGACGGTGACCGCCGGATCCTGCACCTCCTGATAGTTCTGCCCCGCCTCGAAGTTGGACAGCACCGTGCCGAGAGCCGTGGAGACCGGAACCACTTTCATGCCCTGGTAGATCAGATCCCGTTCCCACAGCTGCTTGACCACCCACCACACCGACTCCATGAACCAGGGGTCCATGGTCTTGTAGTCGTGATCGAAGTCCACCCAGCGACCGACCCGGGTGATGGTTCGGCGCCACTCGCCCACGTAACGCTGCACGATGGCCCGGCAGGCGTCGTTGTAGCCCTTGATGCCGAGCTTCTCCACCGCCTCGCCGGCGCTCATGCCGAGCTGTTTGTCGATCTCATGCTCGATGGGCAGGCCATGGCAATCCCAGCCCCAGCGCCGCTGAACATAGCGGCCCTTCATGGTGAAGTAGCGCGGGATGATGTCTTTCAGGGTCGAGGCGACGATGTGGCCATGGTGAGGCAGGCCGGTCGCAAACGGCGGACCGTCGTAGAAGATGTAGGGTGCCCCGTCCCGCGTGGCTTCGAGGGAGCGCTCGAACACTTTCTCCCGGGCCCAGAATTCGAGCACGCGATGCTCGGCCTCCACAAAGGAAAAGCCTTGCTGGGCGCCGGAAGCAACGCCATCGCGTTCGGGTTGGGCGGATTCGGCCACGAGTCGTGAACCCCGGGTGCGCGCTGCGGGAAGCGCGGGATTGTACACGCGCGATCGGAGGCGCCCAACTCCTTAGGGAAGTGCTGATCAATTCCTCAGGGACCACGCCCCGCCAACGGCTCAATGGAAGGAGAGCTGCGGCTCGATGGCCGGCGGCGGAATCGGACTGCCGAGCCCCTGCGGCAGCGTGCAGCGCAGAAGATAGCCGTCGAAGACGTTCCCTACCCACATCTGCTGCCCGCGGACCACGGCTGTGCTGCCGCCTGAGATCAGCTCGCCATCGTCCACGAGCACCGCCCGGCTATCCGCGGTGAGGCCGAAGAAATCGATGCGGTAGACGTCCGTGGCGGAGCGAAGTTCGGGATTACCGGCGTGGGCGATGAAATCCGCAAGGCGCGGATGCCCCACCATCCATATGCTGCCGTCCGCTGCCTGACTGAGATTGTCCGGCCCGGTCTCGAAGGTCATGTAGGACTCACCGATAAGATCGCCGCTGTCCGGATCGCGCAGGTAGCTGGTGACGGTACCGGCCACCGTCTCTGCCACCAGCAGCCGGCGCCCGTCCCGGGTCAGCAGCACACCGTTGGCGAAGCTCTGACGATCGACGGCGGTGTGGAAGCGTTCGCCGTCGAAGTACTGGACGTCTCCGAGCCGCAGGCCCAGCAGATGTTCGAACGTGCGCACGAAGCCACTCCGGCCGCCGTGATCATTGCTGACGTAGAAACGGCTCGCGTCCACGGCGGCAACGTCATTGGGCGAGCGCAGCGCCGGATCGGATACGGTGGCGAGGTGTTCGAGACGGTCTGCATTCCAACGGAACTGTTCGACGGTGCTGCCGCCGGGATCCGCGTGATTGATGACGTGAAGGTAGAGTTCGCCGCCCACCCGGATCAGTGACAAGCCGTGGGGGTGGAGCGATGGACCATCGTGTGCAATCGGAACCACCTGCGCATCCGGATCGTCCAGCGCAAGCAGGTAGAGACCGCCTTCGGCACCCGACTCCCGACGCGGCTGGGCCGAGATGAACGCGACGCGCAGTGTTTCGTCGATCTCGAGGTCCTCGGGTCCTGCGGGCGCAGGCATCCGCTCGCAGGCCGCCAGCGCCACCGGCACCACATCGCGACCGATACCGAGCCGCTCACGCACGGTCCACGCCAGCAGGCCGATGGCCAGCGCCAGGACAACCAGCAGAATGGGCACGCGCAGGCGCCCTCCCCGCAGCGATCTGTCAGTCACCTGCACCCCTCCTCTAACCGGCATCCGTAGCGCCTCCTCCATGCTCCACAAGAACGACAGGAAGCGTCCACGCCCCGGTCCGGCCCACGTCCGCCCCACCCTGACGCAGAGCCTGTCGATACCAGCGCTCCGCGCTCCAGGCATCATCGCCCTGGGCCGCGGGCATCCGGGCAAGGACATCGGCCAGCAGCCGGGCATCCACCTGACCTTGACGGACACGCCGTTGCAGGACGGGATCAGGGATGAGCGCGAAGCAGCCCGGACGTTGCACGCGGGCAGACGTGAAGCAGGCCCAGCGCAGACCATCCGCTTCCAGCAACGGTGCCGCCAGCACAAAGTCGTCGCCTGCATTGGCGACCAGCCCGAAAGCGCCGTCCCGCTGCGCTTCCCAACGCCAGCCCTCCGGTGGCACCGGCAAGCTGAGCTCGGCAAGCGGAGTCCGTGCGGGCAGCTGCGTCAGCGCCGCCTGTTGCCAGCGCTGAGACAGTGCCATGCGCACTGGATCCAGCACCTCGCGAGACGCGCGCGCCGCCACCTCGTGAGACGAGGACAGCGACTCCGCGGCGCGCTCTGCATCACCCTCCGACGGCCTCTGCGGCAGCGGCAGCAGCGCGCCGACGAACATGCCGATGCCAAGCAACAGGGCGATAATGGCATAGCGTGAAATGCCACGCTTCCCGATGCGGGTGACCTGCTGGGTCACGGCAAACGCTCGCGACTCTGCGGGGAGCAGCCGTTCCCGGGCCATTAGAGTCAGAGTCAGCGCCCGTTCGATGCGCTCACGCTCGAGACCCGGTTTGGCGTCCTGACGTGCCTCGCGCAGCTGCCGCATCTGTGCAGCAAACGCATCCCGCACCGACTCGGCATCGAACGCGCCCTCGATGCCGAGGACCCGCAGCGCTTCCGCTTCCGTCATGAGTCGACAGCTTCCCTGGAACAAACGCTGAACCTTGGACGCGACGCTGACCCCATACCGCACCAGGCAGCGGTTTACGCCAGTTTCACCGTCATGAAGGGCCGCGGCAAGGACCTCGGGCGACCTTCATGCACCAGCACCGGTTACGCCACGACCTGCATCCGCTCCGCTAGCGCGTCCATCCGGCGCAGGAACCCCTCGGCATCACGCGCCATCACCGGGGTGATCACCTGATCCACGCCCAGATCCTCGAAACGACGCAGCGCATCCGCGTCGGGGCGCCCACGAGCACCGATGGCAATCTGGATGTCCTCCCGCTTGCGCCCGGCGGCGGACAGTTCCCCGTCCAGCACCTGAAGACGCTCCTGCAATGCATCCGGCGTCAGCTGGAAGCCGTACCAACCCTGGCCGTGTTTCGCGACCCGCCGGAGCGCCGGCAGCGACTCGCCGCCAAAGTAGATGGGGGGATGGGGACGCTGGCGCGGCTTCGGGTTCTGCAGGGCGCCGTGGATCGAAAAGTGCTCACTCTCATGCTCCGACACCGCCTGACCCCACAGTGCTTTCATCACGTCGAGGCACTCCAGCGTTCGCCGCGCACGGCCCGCAAACGGGATGCCGAGCGCTTCGAACTCTTCCTTGAGCCAGCCGATGCCGATCCCGAAGTCGAAGCGTCCTCCGGAAAGGTAGTCCAGATCAGCCACCTGCTTGGCGGTGTAAACCGGATGCCGCTGGGGCACCAGGCAGACGCCGGTGCCCAGCCGCACCCGATGCGTATGGGCCGCGATAAACGTGAGCGCCGTGAACGGATCGATCACGCCGTCCGGATCACCGGGAAGTCGTCCGTCGTCCGAATAGGGGTAGCGTGAGCTGTAATCGCGAAAGAAGAGCACGTGTTCCGGGACCCAGATGGCGTGGAAGCCGCGCTCTTCCACCATGCGTGCTGCTGCGACCACGACCTCCGGCGGGGTGTGCTGGCTGAACGCCAGCGTCACGCCGATGTGCATGCATCTCTCCCAGATGATCTGCGAAAGCGGGACCTTAACAGGATCGGCGCGGGCCTGCAGATCCCTCCAGAATGAAGTCGGCCACCCGCGCGGGCGCCTCCATCGGGATGAAGTGGGAGTGTTCCGCCAGCAGGACGTCGCGGCCATCGGGGAACTGCTGCGCCAGTTCCGGCCAAGTCGGCGACGACGAAAAGTCCATGGGGTCACGGTCGGCGGTACGGGGCCGGGCGCGCAGGACGGTGACCGGCACGCTGATGTCCGCGAGCAGCTCATGGACGTTGCGGCCCGAGCTGCCCATGTAGATGGCCGCTTCCACCTTGGGCGGGCAGGCCAGGATCCAGCCCTCTCCGGATTCCGGATCCGGGAGGATGCCCCAGCGACAGTAGTCCTCCAACACTGCGGGATCCCAGGAGGCAAAAGGTTTCCGGTCACGAAAGCGCTCGAACATCTCCTGCCAGGACTGCCAGCGGTTGCGCCGCTTGGCGGTGGGATGCTCAGCACCATCCCCCCAATCCTGACGTTGCGCGTAAACCTCCGGCGCCATGATCACCGGGTCCACCAGCAGCAGCCGGCAGAAGGCGTCAGGCTCCGCGGCGGCCGCCTGCACCAGACTGTGCCCCCCCATGGAGTGGCCGACGCCGACGGCACCGGCGAGTCCAAGGTGCTGCACCAGGGCGATCAGGTCACGACCGAAGGTGTCCCAGGTGATCGGTTCGTCCTTGCCGCTGCGGCCGTGCCCGCGCATGTCCACCGCGATCACTTCCCGCCCCGGCAGATGCTTGACCACCTGATCCCAGCAGCGTGCGTGAAAGCCCGTCGCGTGCACGAGCAGCACCGGCGCCAGAGCCGGTTCACTGCCACGCCAGCGGAACCAGCAGAGATCGACACCGTTGAGATGCTGCTGGTGCTGTTCCGGGATCAGGGTCATGGGCCATTCCATCCGACGCGGGACGACGGATGTTAGAGATGCGCTTCGGGCCTCGCAACGGGCTTCCCGCCAGCGCCGTGCGCCGTGCCCGGGCCCGCGCCCGAAACTGGGACCGCCCCCTGGATGAATGGATGAGCGCTTGCCGTATGCGATAGTGGCCATAACGACTGTCGATCAAGGTCATCGCGTGGATCCGGAACTCGCTCTATTCGCCAACGATGCGTTCTACTTGGCGTTCTCCGAACAGGACGTTGCGGCCATGGACCGCATCTGGGCCCGGCGCCACCCGGTGGTCTGCATCCATCCGGGCTGGCCGGCACTGCTCAGTCGCCCGGCGGTGATGGAAAGCTGGGAGCGCATTCTTGCCAATCCGGATGCGCCGCAGATCGTCCCGCATCATGCCCGAGCCTTCGTCATGGAGCGCCTCGTCATGGTGGTATGTTACGAGGCGCTGGGCAGCCAGATGCTGACCGCCACCAACCTCTTCGTAGCGGAAGACGACAAGGCACGACTTGTTCATCATCAAGCAGGACTATGCGCCCAGCCACCGGAACCGGAGCCGGAAGGCTCTCGCACTGTGCAATAACCTCGACCGGGAGGACGTGATGATGCACATCGGAGTTCCGACCGAAACCAAGATCTATGAGTACCGCGTCGGCCTCACGCCAGCAGCCGTACGCGAACTCACGGAAACGGGCCACACGGCCGGCGTCCAGTCGGGCGCCGGCCTTGGTATCGGATTCGACGATGACGCCTACCAGCGCGCCGGCGCGGAAATCCTCGCTGATGCCGAAGCGGTGTTGGGCGCCGCGGAACTGATCGTCAAGGTGAAGGAACCCTCCGCTGCCGAATGCGACCTGCTGCGGCGCGAACACACCCTGTTCAGCTATCTCCATCTGGCGGCGGATGCGAAGCTTACCGCCCGCGACGGCTCTCTGCCCCTGCTGGCCGCCACCAACCACGCGGACCCGACCTTCGTCGAGGAGGGCATCGTCCACTACTGCGTCACCAACATGCCCGGCGCCGTGGCGGACGCCATGGACAAAGCGGAATCCCACGCCGAAGCCAGCCGCGCCTGATCGCCCCAGGGAGGAATGACTTTGAGTCGTCGCCTGCCGTCCCTCAATGCACTCCGGATGTTCGAGTCCGCTGCCCGCCTGCGCTCCTTCAAACTCGCCGCCGAGGAGCTCCACGTCACCCAGTCTGCGGTCAGCCGGCAGATTCACAACCTCGAGTCGCAGCTTGGAGTCCTGCTGTTCCGGCGCCGGAACCGGGCGGTGGAACTCACCGATGCCGGGCAGCAGCTGCTGCCAGTAATGACCCGGGCCATCGACGAGATCGTCCACGTCACTGGCCGCATCAGCGCGTCCGGGCATCAAGCGGGCGAACCCATCCAGCTGGTGATATCGACCACGCCGGGGATCGCCGAGCTCTGGCTTGGCGCCCGCCTCGGCCGCTTCTGTCGCGCCTATCCGCAGATCGAACCGGAAATCATGGTGAGCATGGATCTCAAACCGCTGGTCGCCGGTCGCGCGGACATCGCGCTGCACTGGGGCACCGGTGCCTGGCCCAACCTGCAGCAGGAACTGCTGCATCCCACCATCGAGTTCCCGGTGTGCAGTCCCCGCCTGCTGGAGCGCGGCCCGCCCCTGAAAACGTTGGCTGATCTGCGCCACCATCGGCTGCTGCATTGGCAGAGCCGTGGCTGGTGGGGAGCCTGGCTTCGGGCCTTCGAAGTGCAGGACGTGGATTGGAACGTCGGCCCGCTGCTGCACAACTACGCCCTCGCCCTGGATATGGCCATCGCCGCCGAGGGTGTGGCGCTGGCGGACGACCTGCTCGCCTCCGAGCACCTGCTCAGCGGCGCCCTGGTGAAGCCGCTTGCCGAAATCCGGATACCGGAGTATCAGCAACACCTGCTGATGCGCCCGGATCCGGATCGTCCCGAAGCGGTGGCAGCGTTTCGTGACTGGATCCACAACGAGATCGCCCAGCAGGATCGTCACCATGCTGCGCTCCGGGCACCGAAACCGTTCCACGCCGCCTCCGCACCCAAGGGTCGCAAGGCCCCCGCCATAAGCCGCTGAGCCGCCTCTGATCAATTGACTTCCGATCAATCGAAGTCCTGCTGAAAAGTCGTTTGTTACAGCTGCCTTCGAGCGCCCACGATCTGGGGGTTCGGGTCCACCTCAGACCCTGCCCGGAGTGACGTGAGCGACGCCATGGCCGCAATCCACCTTCCCATCACGTCGCAGCCGCGAGTCGCCGTCTCCGAGGCGCGCTGGCAAACAGTCCGCGATCGGACACGCGGGCGGACCCAGGGGCATCGACACGTTCAGCGAGACCCGCTGCGTGCGCCTCGGCTTGCTTGCGGATTTCGGAGGGCCGGTCGCGTGAAGCGGCACGGTGCGTGCTAAGCACATTGACAGGGCCATCAGGTGAGGACATCTGCGTGGGCGACCCGCTCGGAGGGGAGGTGATCCAATGACGCGACTTCCAGGCAAACCGATCATGGATGTGCGCGAGATGGCGCCGGAAACCCTGTTCGAGACCGTGCAACATCGGCTCGGGAACGGCGACCTGCTGACCATGAACACCCACGGGCGCCTCGGTTTCACCCTGATGGAGTATCAGCGCCGCTGGGAAGTCGTACTGGCCAACATGGCGCGCCTGGATCTGGACGTTCTACTGGTCCGATCCCCGGAAAACATCACCTGGCTCACCGGCTACGAGACGCCCGGCTATTACAAGTACCACTGCCTGGTGATGGCGCCGGGCATGGACCCGGTGCTGGTCCTGCGCCGCTTCGAGTGCCTCAACGTCGCCGAGTACGCATGGGTGACCCGCATCGTGCCGGTGGACGACTGGGAAGTGCCGGCGGAAATCACCGCGCGCGTGATGCGCGATCTGGGCCTGCGCACCCGACGCGTCGGAATCGAGAAACGAGGCTGGTTCTGCACCATCGAGGAGCACGAGCAGCTCGAGCTGGCCTTGCCCGGTGCAGCGTTCCTCGACGCCGCACCGGCGATCTGGGACGCACGCATGATCAAATCGGACGAGGAGATCGCGGTCATGCACCGCAGTGCGGCCATCGTCGACAAGGCCATGACGGCCGGATTCGAGATCGCAGCTCCTGGCGTCTCGGACGACATCATCAACGCAGAGGTGCATCGGGTCATCTTCGAGGCCGGCGGCGAATACATGAGCCTGCCGCCGTTCATTCTCTCAGGCGAGCGCACCTGCCTGCCCCATCAGACCGCTCGCAGCGACATCGTCGGCGAGCGGGATCTGGTGTTCATGGAACTTTCGGCCACCAAGTTCCGCTACTGCGCCGCACTCATGCGCACGCTGTTCATCGGCGATCCCACCGAGCGGCAGCAGCGGGTGGCAGAGGCCTGCATCGCGGCGGTGGACACCGCCATGGCAACGATCAAACCCGGCGTCAGCGCCGAGGACGTGGACCGGATCGCGCGGGCCGAAGTGGAAAAGGCCGGCTTCGGCGAGTTCTTCCGCCATCGTCTCGGCTACTCCATCGGCGTCAACTACCCGCCGGACTGGGGCGAGGGTGAGATCATCAGCCTGTGCCGGGGCGAAACCCGGACCCTGCAGCCGGGGATGGTGTTTCACATGGTGCCGTTGTGCCTGGTGTATCGTCAGTTCGGAATCGGATTCAGTGAGACAGTGAGAGTCACCGAGACCGGCTGCGAGCGGTTCTCACAGCTGCCGCTGGAGATCACCGTCAAACACTGAGCCAGGGGGGGGACGATAACGATTATCATTCACATAACCTATGACGAACGGCCATAGCCCGCTCCCGGCGTCGCCAAGTCCTTGATGTTCGCCTGCATCCCCGCCTGATCGCCTCGCGTAAATAGGCCCTGCCTATGGCAGTGATCAGGACTTTCGAATGTCGCCCGAGCGTCCGTCTCGTATACTCAATGCCCTCCCGCCCTTCCTGGCGGTAGTACCGGCAACCGGATAAGGGAAGTGACCATGGAACTGAAGACCAGCAAGACCCTCGAAAATCTGAAGGAAGCCTTCGCAGGCGAATCCCAGGCCAACCGGCGCTACCTTTACTTCGCAGCCAAGGCTGACGTGGAAGGCGAGAACGATGTCGCCTCCGTGTTCCGCTCCACCGCGGAAGGTGAAACCGGCCACGCCCACGGCCACCTCGAGTACCTCGAGCAGGTCGGTGACCCGGCCACGGGTCTGCCCATCGGCACCACCCGCGACAACCTCAAGGCAGCCGTCGCCGGTGAGACCCACGAGTACACGGACATGTACCCCGGCATGGCCAAGACGGCTCGCGAAGAAGGCTTCGATGAGATCGCCGACTGGTTCGAAACCCTGGCCAAGGCCGAGCGCTCTCACGCCAACCGCTTCCAGAAGGCTCTGGACGCGCTAGCCTGACCAGCAGCTCCACGCGCGTCGTGGAGGCTTGGGACGAGGGGGCTCGCTGAGCCCCCTCTTTCTTGCTGGGCCCGAACGCCCCAACTGGGTAGACAAGCATTCTCCACAAGAGGAATCCGCCCCGTGTCCGAGTATCGCGAAGGCAACCTGGAGCGCCCACGGCGCGAACCCATTCCCTGGAAAGAGGCCGAGTTCTGGGACCAGGGTGCGCTCGACGCGGAACTGGAGCGCGTCTTCGACATCTGCCACACCTGTCGCCGCTGCGTCAGTCTGTGTCAGGCCTTCCCGGTGCTGTTCGACCTGGTGGACGAATCCCCCACCATGGAGCTCGACGGCGTCGACAAGGCCGACTTCCCCAAGGTCGCCGAGCAGTGCTTCATGTGCGACCTGTGCGCGGAAACCAAGTGCCCGTACCTGCCACCCCATGAATTCGCGGTGGATTTTCCGCACCTGATGCTCCGCGCCAAAGCGGTGGCCTTCAAAAAGGGTCAGTCCAAGTGGCGCGACCGCCTCATCACCAGCACCGACGGCGTCTTCGGCTTCGTCGGCACGCCCGGCATCGCCCAGACGGCGAATGCCGTCAACGGCGTCGGCATGCTGCGCAAGGCCCTGAATGCGGCCGCCGGCATCCATCCCGAAGCGCCGCTGCCGAAGTTCCACTCGAAAACGTTCAAGAAGCGGCAGAAAGACGTCGCCGGCGCTGAGCTCGAGGTCAAGGCGACGGCTCGTACCACCGGCAAGGTGGCGCTCTACACCACCTGCTACGGCAACTGGAACGAGCCCCAGCTCGGCGAGGACCTCGCTTTGGTGCTGAACCGCAATGGCATCCCGATGAAGGTACTGACGGGCGAGCGCTGCTGCGGCATGCCCAAGTTCGAGCTCGGCGATCTCGACGCCGTCAAACGCCTGAAGGACGCCAACATCCCCGTCCTGCTCGCCGCCATCGAGGAGGGCTGGGACATCATGGCCCCGATTCCGTCCTGCGTGCTCATGTTCAAACAGGAACTGCCGCTGATGTTCCCCGATGAGCCTGACGTACAGAAGGTGGCGAAGCACATCTTCGATCCTTTCGAGTACTTTGCCCTGCGCAACAAAGACGGCCTATTCGACAAGGACTTCAAACAGCCGCTGGGCAAGGTCGCCTACCACGTCGCCTGTCACCAGCGGGTACAGAACATAGGCCAGAAGACCCGGGAGATCCTCAGCCTGGTCCCGGACACGGAGATCACCATGATCGAGCGCTGCTCGGGCCACGACGGCACCTACGCCATCAAGAGCGAGACCCACGATTACGCCGTGAAGATCGCGCGCCCCGTGGTCAACCGCGTCAAGCAGGCCGGCGCCGAGCACTACGGCAGCGACTGCCCCATGGCCGGCCGCATGATCGAGCACGGCCTCGAGGGCGAAAAGGCACCGGAACACCCCATCACCATGCTGCGCGTCGCCTACGGTCTCTGAGCATCACAGGAGCTAGCCATCATGCAGAAACTCGATCGCAACAGTCTTCACAGTCTCGAGCACTACGCGCAGATCCGCGACGACTTCCGGCGCAAGGTGATCGCCCATAAGAAGCCGCGGCGCGTCTCCCTTGACGAAGACGGAACCGCCAATCTGTATTTCGAGGATTTCCTCACCATGCACTATCAGGTGCAGGAAATGCTGCGGGTCGAGCGCATCTTCGAGACCGCAGGCATCGAGGAGGAACTCGAGTCCTACAATCCGCTGATCCCGGACGGCAACAACTGGAAAGCCACGTTCATGCTCGAGTTCGCAGACGTGGACGTCCGTCGCGCGCGGCTGGCGGAACTGATCGGCGTCGAGGACCGGGTCTATGTGCAGGTGGACGGCTTCGATCGGGTGTATGCCATTGCCGATGAAGATCTCGAACGCGAGAGCGAGGAGAAGACCTCTTCGGTGCACTTCCTGCGCTTCGAGTTGAGCGCAGCCATGGTCCGCGCCGTGAAGGAAGGCGCAGCCATCCGCGCCGGTGCGGATCATCCCAAAATCGAAACCGAGGTCACGCTCTCTCCCGAGAGCCGCGACTCCCTCGCCGGCGACCTCGAGCTGCCGCAGTAACGCCAACACAAAGATGCGCGATCGCCTGTGGGAGCGCCCAGGCCGCGCAGCGGACGGGCCGAGCTTTCAGCGCAACGCTCGAATCCTGACGCTGTCCGCAATCGCTGCGTCGCCTGCGGCGCCTGCAGGCTCCCACAACCCTCCGCTCCGGCATGGCTGTGGGAGCGCCCAGGCCGCGCAGCGGACGGGCCGAGCTTTCAGCGCAACGCTCGAATCCTGACGCTGTCCGCAATCGCTGCGTCGCCTGCGGCGCCTGCAGGCTCCCACAACCCTCCGCTCCGGCATGGCTGTGGGAGCGCCCAGGCCGCGCAGCGGACGGGCCGAGGCCGTGCCGAGTAAGGCGTTCAGGCCGCGGGACGAGCAAGCGGCAGCGAAGTCTTCACCGAGTCGCGGATGATGTGCGCGAGACGCTCGAGCAGCGCTTCGCGGGTGCTGGTGTTGCGCCACACGAGACCGATCACCCGGTGCGGCACCTCCGGCTCGAAAGGGATGTAGCGGATCGTCTTCTCGTCGTCGTTCATGGCCAGTTCCGGCATCAGCGTGATGCCTGCATTGGCCGACACCATGTGCCGCAACGTTTCGATGCTGGTTGCCGAGAAGTTCGTGTTCTCCACCGCGTGCGCCTGCTTGCAGACCTCGAGTGCCTGGTCCCGCAGGCAGTGCCCATCCTCCAGCAGCAGGACCTCGGCTGACTCCAGATCCCGTGAGCGCACCGAGTTCAGCCCGCACATGGGATGCTTTGGCGACACCGCCAGGTAGAAAGGCTCGGCATAGAGCACCTCCGCGTGGACGTTGTCCTCGTCCAGCGGCAGCGCCAGGATCACCGCATCCAGGCGCCCCTCACGCAGAGCTTCGGACACCACTGCAGTCTGCGCCTCCACCAGCTGGATCTGGAGTTCCGGTAGCGCCTCACGGATCGGTGGCAGGATCTGGGACAGGAGATACGGCGCCACGGTGGGGATGATGCCGAGGCGGAATTCCCCGCCAAAGGGGTCCCGTGCCTCCCGCGCCAGCTTCACCAGCTGATCGCTGTCGCGCAGCACCGCACGCGCCTGAGCCACCACCTTCTCGCCTATGGGCGTCAGCAGCACCTGCCGGTTGTTGCGCTCGATGAGCGTGACGCCGAGAAACTCTTCCAGCTTGCGCAGCTGGGTCGACAAGGTGGGCTGCGAGACATGACAGGACTCCGCCGCCCGGCCGAAGTGCCGCAGCTCGGCCACGGCCACCAAGTATTTCAGATCCCTGAGATTCACGCACTTGCTCCCATCAAATCGCCGGGCCATGCGTTAGATGGCGCATGGTCGCAGGTTCGGGCCATGATCGAGAACCTCGATGCATGACGACACCTTCCATGGTGCAAGTCTATCACCGGCATCGGCTATCAGGGTCCGCAGCCCTATGCTGCTGGGATTTCCGGGCTAG
>REEU01000257.1 GCA_007694905.1 Gammaproteobacteria bacterium
TGGAACCGATCTGGCCCAGCATCAGCGTCAGGAAACGCTGCCCGAGCAGGGCGAACTCGTTCGTCATCGCGTCCATCCACTGGCCGATCTGGGCCTCGGAGACCAGGTTCGGATAGCGCTCCGGCAGCGTGCGCATGAGCTGCTGAACCTGATCGAGCATGTTCGGCAGCGCATTCACGAAGCCCACCAGCTGCCTCCAGATGAGCGGGAACACCACCAGCAGCAGCACGGCGAGAATGGACAGGAACAGGAGGTAGACCAGATAGACCGCGAGCACCTGAGGCACCCGCCAGCTTCGCAGCTTCACGACCGCGCCCTGGAGCACGAAGGCGATCACCAGGGCCGTGATCACCGGCGCCAGGACCCGCCCAAGCCAGGTCACCATGACCAGCCCGAACAGGATCAGCAAGATCAGCAGCAGCGCTTCCTCGTGATGGAAGTAGCGGTTGATCCAGCCGCGGAAGAACTCGATGAGCTTCATGCTGTCTTACGCAACAGGTAGACGAAGAGGTGATCGTCACGGGTGGCGCTGAGCAGTTCGTGCCCACTCTGACGCGCGAAGACCTCGAAGTCACGCTCCGACCCGGGATCCGTGGCCTTGACCCGGAGCACTTCGCCGACCTGCATGCGGTTCAATGCCTGCTTGGCCTTGAGCAGCGGCATGGGGCAGTTGAGACCGGTGGCATCGAGTTCCGTATCCACGGCCGAGACATCGGGAGCCGGCATGCTGCCTCCTCGTCGGATATCAACTTCGAGTATAGCGTCCGCGCCAGGTTCCGCTGTGGCGGGCACTTGGCGCCGAACGGCGGGCCGGGCGCCCCGCGTGGTTTCACAGCCACCGCAAGAGGTAGACTGAGGGTCATGGAAAGCCGGTGCGATGCTCCCAAGAGGGCTGAGGTCATGCGCGGCCAGGCCATGCTAGGCCAGAAGTGGTTCTCGCTCGTTCGCCGCCCGCTGGCGCGACTGGCACTCTGTGCCGGCCTCGCGCTGCCCATGATCGCGGCGAACGTTCCCGGCCATGCGTCGCCCATGGACGACCTGCCCATGCTCGGCGACGCCAGCTCCGGCATCGTCTCCCGGGAGATGGAGGCCCGCATCGGCCAGGACTTCATGCGCCAGATCCGCGCCCAGCTCCCGGCCCACGAAGATCCGCTCATCATCTACTGGATGGAGAACCTGCTGTTCGACCTGGCGGCGGCGAGCGATCTGCGCGATCCGACCCTGCACTTGGTCATGGTGGACTCCGGCCAGATCAACGCCTTCGCCGCTCCCGGCGGCATTGTCGGTATCAACATCGGCAATTTCGTGGCCGGACAGACCGTGCACGAATTCGCCGCCATCGTCGCCCACGAACTCGCCCACCTGTCGCAGCGCCATTTCGCCCGCGGCATCGAGGCCCAGCGCAGCATGACCCTGCCCTACCTCGCCGCCATGATCGCCAGCGCCGCCATCATGGCCACCGTGGGCGCGGACGCAGGCATGGCGGCGATGGCCTCGTCCCAGGCCGCCGCCCAGCAGAACATGCTGCGCTACAGCCGCGCCCGGGAGCGCGAGGCGGACCGCATCGGCATCGAGACCCTGCACCGCGCCGGCATGGACCCCTGGGCCATGGCCGGCATGTTCGAGCGCATGAGCCGCTCCGCGCGCTACTCACGGCGGCCGCCGGAATTCCTGCTCAGCCACCCGGTGACGGAGTCACGCATCGCCGACTCCCGCGATCGCGCGGCCCAGTATCCACGCAAGACCATTCCGGATTCGCTGGACTACCACCTCATGCGGGCCCGGGTGCAGCTGCATCTGTCCGACTCGCCCAGCGACATGGTCACCACGTTCCGCAGCAACATGGAGGAGGGCCGCACCAGCTTCACGGATGCTGCCCGCTACGGTCTCGCGCTCTCGCTGATCGAACTCGGTCGATACGACGAGGCGGCTGAGACCCTGAAGCCGTTGCTCGACAAGGAACCGAATCGGATCGCCTATACGCTGACGCAGACGGAGCTGTTGCTGGAACAGGGCATGACCGACGCGGCGGTGGCACGGGCGGAGCGCCAACTCGAGCTCAATCCGGACAACCTGCCGCTGACCATGGTCTACGTCCGCGCGCTGAACCGCAGCCAGCGCCACCTCGAGGCGCAAAGCGCACTCGAACGGCTCGCGCAGAAACGGCCCACCGATGCGATGGTCTGGTACGAACTCGCGGAGACCGCAGGCCTCGCCGGGGACATCATCGCCGTCCATCGCGCACGGGCCGAATACTTCCAGCTCAATGGCAACCTGCAGCACGCTCTGCAGCACCTGCAGTACGCGCTGCAACTCGTCACTGACAACTATCCCCTCACCGCGCGCCTCAATCAGCGCGTCCAGGACATCCGCGAGATCCGCCAGCGCATCGCGGGCTGAGCCATCCCCCAAGCCTTGCTACCCGTCAGTGGGAGCGCACGTCCGCAACGCGGGCGTGGCGATCTGTGTCATGTCCGAACGTGGCAGCCGCCGCCTGTCGCGACGCCGGCCTTCGGCCGACGTTTGCTCCCACTGACGTATTGCGGGATTCGGGCTGGCAGCGGACGGCTTGCTGGGCGCCAGTGGGAGCGCACGTCCGCAACGCGGGCGTGGCGATCTGTGTCATGTCCGAACGTGGCAGCCGCCGCCTGTCGCGACGCCGGCCTTCGGCCGACGTTTGCTCCCACTGGCGGATCGCTCGACTCGAGCTGACAGCGGAAAGCTGGCGGATCGCGGGGCTCGGGTCAGGGGCGGACTTTGAAGTCGAGCATGCGCTGCAGGGGGATCATGGCGCGGCGGGCGAGCTCCGGGTCCACGTGCACCTCGTTCGTCGTGTTGCCCGCACGCAGCGTCGCCGCCAGCGCATCGAGCTCGTTCATCGCCATCCAGGGGCAATGCGCACAACTGCGGCAGGTCGCACCGTCACCCGCCGTCGGCGCCTCGATGAAGCGCTTGCCCGGGGCTTTGCGCCTGAGCGTCGAGAAAATGCCCCGATCCGTCGCCACGATGAACGTCTCGTTCGGCAGCTCCTGCGCCGCTTTCAGAATCTGCGACGTCGACCCCACAACGTCCGCGAGCGCGATCACCCCGCGCGGCGACTCCGGATGCACCAGCACCGCCGCGTGCGGATACACCGCCTTGAGGTCCCGCAGCCCCTTGGACTTGAACTCCTCATGGACGATGCAGGCGCCGTCCCACAGCAGCATGTCGGCACCGGTCTCGTCCTGGATGTAGCGTCCGAGATGCTTGTCCGGCGCCCACAGCACCTTCTTGCCCTCGTCGTACAGATGGGACACCACGTCCAGCGCAATGCTCGAAGTCACCACCCAGTCCGAACGCGCCTTCACCGCCGCGGACGTGTTCGCATACACCACCACGGTCCGGTCCGGATGCGCGTCGCAGAACGCCGCGAACTCATCCGGCGGGCAGCCGAGATCCAGCGAGCACTCCGCCTTGAGCGTCGGCATCAGCACGGTCTTCTCGGGGCTCAGGATCTTCGCCGTCTCACCCATGAAGCGCACGCCCGCCACCACCAGCGTGGAGGCCTCGTGATCGCGACCGAAGCGTGCCATCTCCAGCGAGTCCGAGACGCAGCCGCCGGTGGCCTCCGCCAGCTCCTGGACGTCGCCGTCGGTGTAGTAATGCGCCACGAGCACCGCATTGCGCTGCTCGAGCAGCGCCCGGATCTCGCCTAAGAGCTCGTCTCGGCGCTGATCACTCAATTCACGGGGCTCGAAGAGCGGGATGTCTTCGACTGCAAGCCGGTGGGAATTCATACTGCTCCCTCTAAGGTGCCCGCCGCGGAGACCGCGCCGTCACCTGGGTGCCACGTCCAGTGAAAATAGGGTCGCGCCCCGGCGATTGCAACCGTGCTGTCACATCTCCGAACCGGCGCCCACATTCTCCCCTACGGAGCTCGAACATGCCCCAGGGTCCCATCGCCCTGCTTACCGCCACCGCGCGGGTCGAAGCGTGGGAGAACGCGGCGCTGCTGGAATCGGCGTTCGCCGTAAAAGGGTTCGAGGCCGTACGCGCACCCATCGACAGCCTGCACCTGGCCGGCGGCAGCATCTGTGTTCAGCCCTCCTGCGGACCGGCCCTGAATCTCGCCACCTGCGAGCGCATCTGGATCCTCGGCTTCGGCCACCGGGCGAGCTTCCTCGACAAGATGCAGCTGCTCGCTCTGATGACACCGCAGGTCCCCTTCGTCACCGCGCCCCAGGCGCTGCTGCTGTGGCACGGCAAGTACGGTCTCGCCGCCCAGCAGGACCTGCCGCATCCGCCCACCTGGGCGTTCAATAACCCCGAGTCGTTGATCGCCACCGCCCAGCGCGAAGGCGGCCGCTTCGTCCTCAAGCCCCCCGGCGGCAGTTTCGGCCGCGGCATGGTGGTCGCCGACGCGAACAGCCAGCGTCTGGCCTGGGCCGCACGCAGCCTCACGCGACAGCGCGCCTATTGCCTGCTGCAGCGCTGGGTTCCGGAGGTGGCAGAAGGAGAATGGCGCATCCTGGTCGCCGGCGGACGCATCATCGACGGCTACCGGAGACGGCCCAGCAGCGCCGCCTCCAACCTGGCCCGCGGCGGGCAGGCCCAGCGGGTGGCCATCGATCCCGCCACCCGTGCCCTCGCCGAACGCAGCGCCCGCTGGCTTGCCGAACGGCAGATCGGCTACGCGGGCATCGACATCGCGGGCGGCTGGATTCTGGAGGCGAACATCGTCAATCCGGGCGGGCTCGCCACCCTCGCCGATCTCGGCGCAGGTGGCCTCGCAGCAGACGTGGTGACCGCCGTGCTCGCCATCAATCCGGGTTGACTGTGCGCCGGCTCTCCAGGTCGCCGCGGATGGCAGTGTGCTCCTTCTCGTTCAAGGAGAAACGCAGGAAGAGGATCGAGCCGATCAGGTAGCAGGCGAAGGGAAACAGCGCATACAGGGACTTGATGGCGAGCTGGGCGGACTCGGTCTGCTCCACGTTCGGCACGTAGCCGGAGAACTGCAGCACGAAGCCGGTCAGCATGATGGTCACGCCGGCTGCAGATTTCTGGATGAAGTTGAACGCGGCGAAATAGCCGCCCTCCTTGCGTTCGCCGGTCTGGTGCTCATCGAAATCGACAATGTCCGACTGCACCGACGGCGCCATCACGTTGCCGCAGCCGGCGACGATGCCAAGGAAGCCGGCGAGGACGAAGGTCTGCACCACGTCGCCCTGGCCGAGAAAGAAGAACCCGAGGAATCCGAACGACGTCCCCAGCATGGAGAACAGCCACATCCGCTTCTTGCCGAAGCGGCGCCCCAGCGGCGACCACAGCGGCACCGTCACCGTCATGCAGATCATGTAAGTGGCGACCACCAGCGGAAAGGAAATGTTGCCGATGACATATTTCGCCATGTACGGCGTCAAGACGCCGATGGTCGCCCCGCCCAGCGACTCGATGAAGAAGACGATCAGCAGCAGGCGGGCGTGGGGATTCTTCACCACGTCGGTGTAGGCGCCGACGATCTTGTCCGGACCCCGCTGCACGAACTCGCGCCGTTCCTTCAGGTACAGCGCCGAGCCGATGGTCATGAGTGCGGTGACTACGGCGACGATCAGCATCAGTCGTCCGACGACCAGACGCGGTTCGTCTGCGGCGATGATGTAGAGCAGGCAAAGGATGGCCGTGAACGCGCCCACGTTCAGCAGCAGCAGGCGGGCGCCGAAGACCCGGGTCCGCTCGTGGTAGTCCGGGGAGAGTTCCGCGCCCCAGGAGATGTGGGGGACGTTCACCAGCGTCATGGTGGCGTAGAAGCCGATGATGGCCACGGCCATCCAGGCGGTGAGCGCCGGGCCTTCCAGGGTCGCGGGCGGCGCCCACATCATCAGGAACACCGCCGCCAGCGGCAGCGAGGAGGC
Source organism: Gammaproteobacteria bacterium (assembly GCA_007694905.1). Lineage (GTDB taxonomy): Bacteria > Pseudomonadota > Gammaproteobacteria > Pseudomonadales > Azotimanducaceae > SLTB01. The sequence continues at coordinate 5,892 of REEU01000257.1, forward strand.
CACCAGCCAGGGCCGGCGGCGACCGAAGCGGGACTTGGTGCGGTCGCTCAAGTAGCCCGCCAGCGGGTCGGTGACCGCATCGAGGATGCGCGACACGCCGAGAATGACCGAAACCACCGCCGGCGCGATCAGCAGCACGTCGGTGGAGAAGATCATCAGGTAGAGCAGGGCCATGAAGAACATGAACCCGATGCCCGAGGTCGGGATCGCGTAGGCGATCAACGTCGTGAACGGCAGGCGCCCCCGCGGCGCAGGCGCCCCGGGGGCCGCGCTCGGCGGCACGCCCTTGAAGGTCGGATCAGTCATTGGGGTCCTTGCGCGGAATCCAGGCGAGGGGCTCTCCACAGACGCCCGAGTCTAGCCACCCCCTCCCGCTTTGCACAGCCCCAGCCCGAAGCACTCGAAGCGCCTGTGGGAGAGCCCAGGCCGCGCCCAGCGCGGACGGGCCGAGCTTTCGAGCACAACGCTTCGTAGCTGGATCAGTCAGCGATCGCTGCGGCGCCTTCGGCGCCTGCAGTCTCCCACAACGCCCAGCCCGAGCGTGGCCCGTGGGAGAGCCCAGGCCGCGCCCAGCGCGGACGGGCCGAGCTTTCGAGCACAACGCTTCGTAGCTGGATCAGTCAGCGATCGCTGCGGCGCCTTCGGCGCCTGCAGTCTCCCACAACGCCCAGCCCGAGCGTGGCCCGTGGGAGAGCCCAGGCCGCGCCCAGCGCGGACGGGCCGAGCTTTCGAGCACAACGCTTCGTAGCTGGATCAGTCAGCGATCGCTGCGGCGCCTTCGGCGCCTGCAGTCTCCCACAACGCCCAGCCCGAGCGTGGGGCTTTAAATCAGCACAGCCGTTCGGCGTGATGGCGGAGGTGGTCGGCCATGAACGTGGAGACGAAGTAGTAGCCGTGATCGTAGCCGTCCTGCCGCCGCAGCTCGTACTTTTGTCCAGCAGCCTGACACGCCTCTTCGAAGCGATCCGGATCGAGCTGCTCCACCAGAAACGGATCTTTCATGCCCTGATCGACGAGGATCGTATCGGGAAACGTCCGCCCACTCTCCAGCAGCCGGCACGTGTCGTACTCCGCCCACGCCTCCTCGTCATCACCGAGATAGCGCGGCAGCGCCTTCTTCCCCCAAGGCACCTCCGACGGCGAGACGATGGGCGAGAACGCCGACACCGACCGATACAGATCCGGATTCTTCAACGCGATGGTCAGCGCCCCGTGCCCGCCCATGGAATGCCCGAAAATCCCCATCCGCTCCGGGTCCACCGGAAACTCGTCCACAAGCAGCTTCGGCAATTCCTCAGTGACATAGGTGTACATGCGGAAGCGCCCCAGCCAGGGCTTCTCCGTGGCGTCCAGATAGAATCCGGCCCCCTCGCCGAAATCCCAATCGTCCGTCGCGCCCTTGTAGGCCGTCCCGCGCGGACTGGTATCCGGCGCCACCAGCACCATCCCGAGCTCCGAAGCCAGACGCTGTGCGCCCGCCTTCACCATGAAGGTCTCTTCGGTACAGGTCAGGCCCGCCAGATAGAAGAGCACCGGCGCATCCTTCGCATCCGGCGGGACGAACACGGAAAAACCCATGGCCCCGCACGCATCGGATTCGTGCCGATAGAAGCCCACCGTGCCGCCGTAGCAGCGATGCTCACTTGCAGTCTCGAACGCAGCCATCAGTACAGCACCACCGAGCGGATCGACTCGCCCTTGTGCATCAGGTCGAAACCGTCATTGATCTTCTCCAGCGGCATGGTGTGGGTGATCAGATCATCGATGTTGATCCGCCCCTCCATGTACCAGTCGACGATCTTCGGCACGTCGGTGCGACCACGGGCGCCGCCGAACGCACTGCCGCGCCAGTTGCGCCCCGTCACCAGCTGGAACGGCCGCGTCGAGATCTCCTGCCCGGCGCCGGCCACGCCGATGATCACCGACGTCCCCCAGCCCTTGTGGCAGCACTCCAGCGCCTGCCGCATCACGTTCACGTTGCCGATGCACTCGAAGCTGTAGTCCGCGCCGCCCTTCGTCAGCGCCACCAGGTAGGGGACCAGGTCACCCTCCACCTCCTTCGGATTGACGAAGTCGGTCATGCCGAACTTCTCCGCCAGCCCGCGCTTGGCGGGATTGATGTCCACCCCGACGATCTGCGCCGCGCCGGCGAGGCGCGCGCCCTGAATCACGTTCAACCCGATGCCGCCGAGGCCGAACACCACCACCCGCGCACCGGGTTCGACCTTCGCGGTGTAGATGACGGCGCCGATACCGGTGGTCACGCCGCAGCCGATGTAGCAGACCTTGTCGAAGGGCGCGTCCTCGCGAATCTTCGCCAGCGCGATCTCCGGCAGCACGGTGTAGTTGGCGAACGTGGACGTGCCCATGTAGTGGTGGATGGGCTCACCGCCGATGGAGAAGCGGCTGGAGCCGTCGGGCATGAGGCCCTTGCCCTGGGTTTCGCGGATGGCCTGGCAGAGGTTGGTCTTCGGATGCAGGCAGTACTCGCACTGGCGGCACTCGGGCGTGTAGAGCGGAATGACGTGGTCGCCGGGCTTCAGGGACGTCACGCCGGCGCCCACTTCCACCACCACACCGGCACCCTCATGGCCGAGAATCGCGGGGAACAGCCCTTCCGGATCCTCACCCGACAGCGTGAACGCATCCGTGTGGCACAGGCCCGTGGCCTTGACCTCCACGAGCACCTCGCCGTCCTTCGGCCCCTCGAGATCGACGGTCTCGATGGTGAGCGGCGCTCCGGCCTTGTGCGCGACTGCGGCGCGTACCTGCATGGGCGGTTCTCCTCAGCTGGCTTTTGCGAGGCGCCATGATAACGGCTGATCGCAAACCCCGCTGCGCCCTCCCCTCAACCCCGACGCCGCGACGACCCAGCGCGAGTGCAGCGGGCGAGTCGCGGTGGGAGCAAACGTCTGCGAAGCAGGCGTCGCGATCTGCGTCATGCCAAAACCCGGCGGCAGTCCGCGATCGCAAGGCCGGCCTGCGGCCGACCTGAGCTCCCACCGACGAGTCGCTCGCATCGAGCAACAAGCCGGAAGCTGCGATGACTCAGTGGGAGCTGACGTCCGCGCAGCGGGCGTCGCGATCCGTGTCATGCCCGAACCCGGCGGCAGTCCGCGATCGCAAGGCCGGCCTGCGGCCGACCTGAGCTCCCACCG
>REEU01000259.1 GCA_007694905.1 Gammaproteobacteria bacterium
GATGCCGGAACTCGACGGGTACGCCGCAACCCGACGCCTTCGCCAGGGGGGCTGCTCGCTGCCCATCATCGCGCTGACCGCCCACGCCATGGGCGGCGATCGGCGGAAGTGTCTCGACGCCGGCTGTGATGACTACCTCACCAAGCCCATCGACAGAACCGAGCTCATCAAGACCTGCGAGGCCTGGGCGCGGAAGACAGCCGAGATCATGTTCGCCTGACGCTGGCAGGACGGCCTGCCAGCGCCCGCGGCGTCACGAGGGTGAGTTGTCAGCGAGAAGGCTCCAGCGTACGCGGTGTGCGTTGCACGGGCTGGATCAATGCAATCACTCCAAAGGCAGGATGATCGAAGTAATGGAGCTCACCGCTGCGCATCCGCCGGGACTCCGCCAGGCGATATTCCGGCGCCATGAGCACGACTTCGGGACCATGCGCGCCGCGTCTCGCCACTGGAACAGCCCGGATGGCCTCTCTACCCCTGAACCTGAGGTCGAGCTCGAGATGCAAAAACCGCGAGCGGGACAAACTTGCCTCACCCTCGATCTCAGGGCTGCCCAGACGCAGATCATCGAAAGCCACGATGGACGCCGGCCGGTCGGCCTCGCCCGGCTGTTCCCAGATCAGGTGCATCAGCGGCCGGTAGCCGGACTGTGTCGCCAGTCGCCGATAGATGCCGACGAGTTCGCCGGCATCCGAATCCAGTAGCTGTCGCCACTCAGGCAACGCCACCGCCGCAAGCGGCGGTGGCGGCAGAAATCTGGCCGGGAGCTCGACGGGTTCGAGTTTGGGGGATGTGGTGTCGTCTGCGGTCAACCCCAGGACACGGCGCAGGCTCACCGATGGCTCGATGGGCTCCAGGCTGGGTTCGGGCAGGGTCGCCAGGAAATCTTCCGTGGTCGCCAGCGCACCAGGCTCGTGCGCAAAGATCACCAGTTCTACGCGAAACAATGGTGTATCAAGCGTCTGCGCCTCGAAAGCGCCGGCGGGCGAGGCCAGGGGGAGGGAAAGACTGAGCAATAGAACTCGCGCAAATCTCATGGGTCACTCACGGCGGCTTCCTACGGCCGGGCCATGGGAAGCGTGTCTGGGTACACAGATTACCCAAGTATAAGCCCCGGCTGCCCCCATTGCCCAAGCAAGACAGTATTCCGCCGCCGGACAGTCAAGATTCCCCCGGTCGGGCCGACACCCTTCACGTGGGTTTTGCGATTCCTGCCGCGGACACAGCGCTCGTGTCCTCGGTGGCGATCCGGGGGAGTGCTGACAGATGTCTACGCTGGAATTGCCGGAGCGGTTGCTTATCACCGAGTGTGCCGCGCTTCGCGAGGATCTTCTCGCGGCCCTGGAATGCGCCGAGGCGCCATTCGTCATCGATGCGAAAGCCGTGCGCGATGTTGACGGCGCCGGACTGCAGCTGCTACTGAGCACGGTGCTGGAGGCGCGCAAACGCGGCATCCCGCTCGAGCTTGATGCCTCGCAGGGCTTGTCCGAGCTGCTGCAAGTGCTCCGGCTGGAACATCGCTTCCAGCGTGTTGGCGCTACGTCCGTATGAGCAGTCGCTACGACGGCGCATTGGCCGCTGCGCTCCAGACCTTCTTTGTCGAGGCGACGGAGATGGTCGAGCAGATGGAGCAGTCCCTGCTCGAGTTGGAGCAGTCGCCTGGCGATCCTGAGCTTTTGAATGCGCTGTTTCGCAGTATTCACACCATCAAGGGCTCGGCGGGGCTGTTCGGCTTGTCGCGGCTGGTCGCGTTCACCCATGAAGTCGAAACGGTGCTGGACAAGCTCAGAGCGGGCACGATAGCGCTGAGTGACGCGTTGAGCGGGCTGCTCCTGAGTTGTTCGGATCATGTGACCGTGTTGATCGAGCAGGCCCGTACAGCAACACCCGATGCTGCCCCGGCACACTCTGACGACGCGCTGTCAAGTGCACTGGTGGAGCAGTTGCGTGGCTATCTCGAGGCCCCATGCAGGGGGGAGGCATCCGGCGCTACCGCTGCCGAGTCAGCGGAAGAGGCTGCATGCAGCGAGGTCTCCGCCGACCCTGAACTCTGGCATGTCTCGCTCAGGTTTCGGCCAGAAGCCCCGGCACGGGGTATCGATCCGTTGGCGACCCTGGGGTATCTCCAGGAACTCGGCGAGCTGGTCATGGTGGAGACGTTTACGACCCACCTGCCACCGCTCTCCGAACTTGATCCGGAGCGGTGTCATCTGGGCTTCGAGCTTCGTATACGCACGCCCGGCGGGCGTGCCGCGCTGGAGGAGGCCTTCGAGTTCATCGAGGGCGATTGCGACGTGCGGCTGTTGCCCCCTGATGCGGCGTCGGAGGCCTACATCGGTTTGCTTGACGACGTCCCGGACGAGGCGGAGCGGTTGGGAGAGATCCTGGTCGAGTGCGGCGCGCTGTCCGCTGGCGATCTTCACCGGTCGCTGTCACTCCAGCATCTGGAGGCCTCTGAGGGCAGCACCATGCGTCCCTTGGGCGAGGTGCTGGTCGCCGAGCAGCTGGTCAGCCCGGCCATGGTGGAGGCGGCTCTTGAGAAGCAGGGGCAGGTGCGCGAGCGCAGCGAGCCCGCGCGGGTGTTCCGCGTCGAGGCCGAGCGTCTCGATGGACTGATCAATCTGGTCGGTGAGCTGGTGATCATGAGCGCCACAGCCCATGCCCAGGCCGCCCGCCACCCCGAACTGCTGGAGACGACTCAGCGGATCGGGACGCTGGTGGAAGAGATTCGGAATAACGCGCTGTCCCTGCGGATGGTGGCGATCGGCGAGACTTTCGCGCGGTTCAAACGAGTCGTGCGTGACATCTCCGGAAAGCTTTCCAAGCGCGTGAAGCTCGAGATCGAAGGTGGTGACACGGAACTCGACAAGTCTGTGATCGAGAAGATCGGTGACCCGCTGATGCACCTCGTGCGCAATGCGTTGGACCATGGTCTCGAGTCGCCCGCGGACCGGCTGGCGGCTGGCAAGCCGGAAGAGGCGGTTCTGAGACTCTCGGCGCAACACGACTCCGGGAGTATCGTGATCACGATTGCCGATGATGGCGGCGGGATCAATGCGGCCAGGGTGCTCGCGCGCGCTCGCGAGCGCGGCCTGGTCGCAGCCGAGGCTGAACCCTCTCTGGCCGAGATCCATGCACTGATCTTCGAACCCGGGTTCTCTACTGCCGAAACGGTGAGTGACATCTCAGGGCGCGGCGTCGGGATGGATGTTGTTCGCCAGAACGTCGAACAGCTGCGCGGACGAATCGCGATTCGGTCCCAGGAGGGCGTCGGCACCGAGATCGAGATTCGCTTGCCGCTGACCCTGGCAATTATCGATGGATTCCTGGTGCGTACCTGTGCGACTGCGATGGTCATTCCGCTTGAACATGTAGAGGAATGCATTTCCGCCGCGGACATCGAGATACGCAATGGGCAGGCGCTGATCAACCAGCGCGGTCAACCGCTACCGATCATCGATGTGGGCGATGTCCTCGGTCTCGGCGAGCGCTCATCAGTCGCCAGGCGCAGCGTGGTGGTGGTTCGCTTCGAGGGCAAGCGCGCCGGACTTGCGGTGGATCAGCTGCTTGGGGAACACCAGACAGTCATCAAACCGCTGGGGCGTCTGTTCCAACGCGTCACAGCGCTGTCAGGGTCGACGATTCTGGGTTCAGGGGAAATCGCGCTGATACTGAACATCAATGAACTGCTCAATACGGCCACGGGGCCACAGGCGCCGGCCACGGGCCGGGAATCGACAACACGGTCGAGGGTATCTACCTCAGCTTGAACCGGGAAAACATGGCGTCTTCGGACGGGGAGAGTGCAAGATGCAAACTAGCGTAATGTCCTTGGAGGGGCGCATCAGAACGGCGGCGTTCACCGTCGCGCTGACCGCGATTGGGGTCATTGGTGTCACGCAGTTCGTCGGTGGGACGATGGCCCTGGCCATCGATGTCATCGGAATTGCAGTGATTGGCTTCACGGCCTGGTGGCTGCTACGGACGTCGCGAGCCAGCCTGAAGGCGTTCGCCGACAGTGTGGCGGCAGTGTGCGCGGGTGATTTCTCGCACCGTGTCAGCTACCGCGGCGATGACAGTCTGGGCCAGGCGGCCGAGTCCGCCAATACTCTCGCCGAGACCCTAAATGGCCTGCTTGATGCGCAGCGTGAAATGGCCGCGCAGCACGAGGCCGGAGACATCGACTGGCAAATTCCCGCCGAGGGCTTCAGTGGCGGCTTCAGAGACCTTGCCAGCGGCGTGAACGAGCTGGTCGCGGCCCATATTGCGGTGAAGATGCGTGTCGTGGACGTCATCTCGACCTACGGCCAAGGCGATTTCACTGAAATGATGGATCGACTGCCTGGCAAAAAGGCCAAGATCACCGAAGCGCTGGATACGGTTCGAGAGTCGCTTGCCGCGGCTGCGGAAGAGCGGCTCAAAAACGAGCGGGTCAAGCAGGCGCTCGACGTGGCCACCGCCAACGTCATGATCGCCGATGCTGAAGGCATCATCCAGTATACGAACGACTCGGTCATGGAGATGATGCGCAAAGCCGAGTCGGACATCAAGAAACAGCTCCCCGCGTTCGAGGCGAATCGAATCGTCGGTGCGAATTTTGATGTCTTCCACCGCAATCCGGCGCACCAGCGGAACATGCTGTCCACGCTGTCGTCGACCCATCGCGCAGAAATCACGGTGGCTGGACGGATTTTCAGCCTGATTGCCTCGCCGATCTACGACGGTGCCGGTAAGCGCCTGGGTACGGTCGTCGAGTGGGCCGACCGGACCGCCGAGGTGGCCATTGAGAAGGAGGTCGGAAGCGTGGTCCAGGGAGCAGCCGCGGGTGATTTCACGCAGCGTATCCCGCTCGAGGGCAAGACCGGGTTCTTTGCGACGCTCTCCACCAACATCAATGAATTGATGCAGGTGGCCGATGCCGGCCTGAACGACGTCGCCCGCGTCCTGTCAGGGATTGCAGAGGGGAATCTGACCCAGAAGATCTCTGCCGAATACGGCGGGACCTTCGGGGACCTGAAGAACGACTGCAACAAGACCGTGGACAACCTTGCACGGATCATCGGGGATGTGCGGGCAGCCGCGCAGGCGCTGACGGGTGCTTCCGGGCAGGTGAGTTCTGCGGCGCAGACGATCAGCCAGGGGGCCTCTGAGCAGGCAGCCAGTGTCGAACAGACCAGTGCGTCGATCGAACAGATGTCCTCATCGATCTCGCAGAATGCTGACAATGCCAAGGTCACCGATTCCATGGCATCGAAGGCCGCCAGCGAAGCGGAAGAAGGCGGCGAAGCCGTGGCCAAGACGGTCGGCGCGATGAAGCAGATCGCCGAGCGGATCGGCATCGTCGACGACATCGCCTATCAGACCAACCTGCTGGCACTCAACGCGGCAATCGAAGCGGCCCGCGCAGGCGAGCATGGCAAGGGCTTTGCAGTCGTCGCGGCCGAGGTACGGAAGCTCGCCGAGCGCAGCCAGGTCGCCGCGCAGGAAATCAGCGAGTTGGCCGGTAGCAGCGTGACGGTGGCTGAACGCGCAGGCGAGCTGCTCAAGGAGATGGTGCCCAGTATTCGCAAGACGTCGGATCTGGTGCAGGAGATTGCCGCAGCCTCGGACGAGCAGAACAACGGTGTCGGCCAGATCAGCACTGCAATGAACCAGCTCAACACGGCAACACAGCAAAACGCTTCAGCCTCAGAGGAGCTGGCGGCCACGGCGGAGGAGATGAGTGGCCAGTCGGAGCAGCTGCAGCAGCTGATGGACTTCTTCCGGCTTCAGCAGGAGAGCCCGGCGATGCGCAGTCACCGGGCCCCGCATGCCGCCTCTGGGAAGTCCCAGAAGCCCGGCCGCGCGGAGGCCAGCATGGATCAGCTCTTTGAGGAGAGCTTCACCAGCTTCTGAGGAGATGGCGTGATGATCACAGCGGAAAACCCTTCGCGGCTGTTGGCATCGGCAGCCCCGCCCGAGGACACCGACAGCGGCTGTCAGTGCCTGACATTTACATCTGCCGGCACCCTGTTCGCAGTCGAGATTTCCGGGATCAAGGAAATCATCCAGTACACCCGGGTCACCGAGGTACCCATGATGCCGCCGCAGATCAGGGGCGTGATCAACCTGCGTGGGCAGGTGGTGCCGGTGGTCGACCTCGCCGTGCGCTTCGGCCGGGAGGCGTCTGCCCTGGGCCGACGCAGTTGCGTCGTGATCCTGGAGTTGTTGGAGGGCGGCGAACGTTACGACATCGGCGTACTGGTCGACTCGGTCAGCGAGGTGATGGAAATCGCTCCGGAGGATATGGCGCCCCCGCCCGGATTCGGCACCGCGATCCAGCCGGAGTTCATCCGGCACATGGTTCGACTCGAGGACGGATTCGTGATTGTCCTGGACGTGTCCAGGACGTTTGACGCACGCGACATGGTGGCGCTTGCGGCAAGCGTGCCGGAAGTGGCCTGACCGACCATGGCAGCCCATCTGTTGTTGCAGGGCCCTGAGCTGACGGCGGATGATTTCGAGCGCATCCGGGCGTTGTTGTATCGCAGCGCCGGGATCGCGCTCGGTGAGTCGAAGCAGCCGCTGGTGGCTGGTCGGTTGCACCGGCGGCTGGGCGCGGTTGGTGTGGAATCCTATCGCGAATATATCGACAGGATTGAGTCAGCGAGTGAAGCCGTCGAGCGCCAGGTGGCGATCGACCTGTTGACGACCAACGAGACCTACTTCTGGCGGGAGCCTCAGCACTTTTCCCTGATGCTTGAATACGCCGCTGCCGCGGCGCGTGCGCGGCAGAGTTTTTCGGTCTGGAGTGCGGCGAGCTCGAGCGGCGAGGAGGCCTACACGCTTGCCATGCTGCTCGATCGACTTGCCGACACTGAACGAGGGCTGCGCTGGGAGCTGATGGGCTCGGATATCAGCCAGCGCGTGCTTGAGCGGGCGCGGCGCGGGCAGTATCCGCTTGAGCGTGCGAGTCGGCTGCCGCCGGAGCTGCTGCACCGCTATTGCCTGCGGGGGCAGGGCGAGCACGAGGGCACGCTGCTGGTCGCCCGCGAACTGCGCCAACGGGTGACGTTCCGTCAGATCAACCTGATTCAGACGCTTCCTGAAGTGGGTCCGTTTGCCGTTGTATTCCTGCGTAACGTACTGATCTATTTCGATCCGGAGACCAAAATCAGGGTGCTCCGAGCGGTCGCCGCCAGACTTGCGGAGGGCGGTCGGCTGTTCGTTGGCTTGTCGGAAAGTCTGCATGGCCTGAACTGCGGGCTTCAGCAGGTGGCGCCCGGAGTGTATACCCGCGCGGCGACGCCATGAGCGGGCGTCCCGACATCAGCGTCCTGATCGTCGATGATTCGGCGGTGGTGAGGCAGGTATTGGCGGCCGTCGTCGAATCGGCCGCCGGGTTGCGGGTATCGGCGACGGCGATGGATCCTGTCATCGCGATGGAGAAAATGGCTCGTGACTGGCCCGACGTGATTCTGCTCGATGTCGAAATGCCACGTATGGACGGGATCTCGTTTCTCAAGAAGATCATGGCGGAACGCCCCACGCCGGTGGTGATCTGTTCGACCCTCACAGAGGCCGGTGCGGCGACCACGCTGCAGGCGCTGGCTGCGGGTGCAGTGAGTTTCGTGACCAAGCCGCGCAGCGGCCTGAAGGCGTTTCTGGAAGAGAGTGCGTCGGAGATCATCGGTGCGGTTCGCGAGGCGGCTGGTGCCCGTCCCCGCCGGTTGAACACGCCGCCGCCGCGGCGCATCGATCGCCCCGACACCCTCGGCGACCGCAAGGGCCTGGCAACGACGGAGAAAGTCATTGCGATAGGAACATCCACCGGCGGCACCCAGGCGCTGGAGCGGGTCTTGAGCGAGTTGCCGAGGATCGTGCCGGGGATTGTCGTCGTGCAGCACATGCCCGAGAAATTCACCGCCAGTTTCGCCCGCCGTCTGGATGGCGTCTGTGAAGTGGAGGTTCGCGAGGCAGTCCATGGCGACCGGGTGCTGCCTGGCCGGGTATTGATTGCACCCGGAGGTCGACACATGCGGGTGTGTCGAAGCGGGGCGCTTTACCAGGTGGAAGTGTTGGACGGTCCACCGGTCAACCGGCACAAGCCCTCTGTGGATGTCCTGTTCCGCTCGGTCGCACGCTACGCCGGGAGCAATGCACTTGGGATCATCATGACCGGAATGGGTGACGATGGTGCGCGAGGCCTGCTGGAAATGCATGACCAGGGCGCACGCACGGTTGCGCAGGACGAGGCCAGCTGTGTCGTGTTCGGCATGCCGCGGGAGGCGATTCGCATGAATGCCGTCGACGTGGTGTTGCCCCTCGAGCGGATTGCCGGGGAAATCACCGGAACCTCTACGCTGGATCTGGCTGCCCGCCGCACCACCGCGTGAAACAACCAGGAGTTGCTGACGATGCGCAGATTGATCTACACGAGTTTCGCCCGGGAAAGAATGCTGCCCGAGAGCTTGTTTGAACTGTTGCGGAAGGCGCGGACCGCGAACAGCCGATCACAGATCTCCGGTGTGCTGTTCTATCACGACGGGTGTTTCCTCCAGTGCCTGGAGGGCCCCACGACATCAGTCAACAGCCTGCTGCATTCCATTCAGCGCGATGGGCGCCATCAGTCCGTCACCCTGCTCTATGATGACCCCCAAGCACGAGGCAGGCTGTTTCGGCAGTGGGCGATGGGGTTTTTCCATATGAATGCCATCGAAGAGATTTCACCGCCTGGGCTGCTGTCGAACAGTGACACGGTCGAGGAGCTGTTTTCAGGGGCAGCGAGCACCGACCCCGCGGCCCAGCTCATCGCGCATTTCTGGCGTAGCAATCTCGCGCGGGCTGATCGGCGCAACCTGCCAGCAGCCTGAAACTTCCGCACCGCGATACCGTAGCCCTATCCTCCCTGGAGGGTCTGCAGCAAGTCGCTGGCGAGGGCGTAACGTGCTTCGACCTCCGGCAGGC
>REEU01000173.1 GCA_007694905.1 Gammaproteobacteria bacterium
GGCCAAGTTCGTCGAGGAACTGGAGGACGTGCACGCCCTGTTCAAGGAGTACGTGGTGGAGGCGCGTCCGCAGCTCGACATGGCCAAGGTGGCCACCGGTGAGGCCTGGTACGGTCGCCGGGCTCTGGATCTTGGGCTGGTGGACGAACTGGTCACCAGCGATGCCTACATTGCTGCCGTATGCGAGGAAACCGACGTTCTGGAGGTGCGTTGGGTGCAGCATCGACATCCGGTGGATCGGCTGCTGCATCAGGGGATGCAGAGCCTCGGTCATGCCATCGAGCGTCTGTGGCTGCGCTGGCAGCGCCCGCCCATGTGAATCTCGTCGTAGTCTGAGACGGCGCCCCAAGCCCTGGTTTCGCTGAGACGCACTGGGCCAGCCGCATGCGGATCACGCGCGTGCACGCCGCCAGCTTGCCGACAGACAGACCTCGACCGAAGACTCGCCGCCATCGGAATCCCGGCGTGCGCTTAGAAGTAATAGACCAGCAACGAAGCGGCGAGCATGACGGCCACCCAAAGCACCATGCTCCCCGTCGGCCAAGTCCGGGCGAGTACGCCCTGCGGGCCATGATGGCGATTCACCGTCGTGACGAGCCAGCGCAGGCGGCCCATCAAGGCGGCGAGCATTCCTCCCCATACTTGATCTACCAGCTTCTGGGCGCGGGTCGCGAGGCGCGGCAGCAGTTTGCGGTAGAGCCAATCGACATCAAGGCTGATCTTGTTCGCCCCTTCCAGGCGCTTGAGCAGCATGAAAAAGCCGAGGCCGGCGAACATCAGCAGCTGCAGCTCCCAGAGAACGTGTCCCACCGAGTAGGCGTTGAACTCGACTGGCGCAGGCATGATCGCGTAGAGCGTGCCAGGGAATATCCCGATGAAGATGCAGAGAAACGCTGCGATGCCCATGGCGAGCAACATGTTCCAGGGCGCTTCTTCAGGGCGCAGGCCTGAGTCCTTGCCAAAGAAGGTCAGCCAGGGAAGCTTCAGGCCAGCACTCAGGAAGGTGCCTGCGGATGTCAACGACAGCAGCAGCCATACCCAGGCGCGCTGATCGAGTGCGGCGGCTTCCACGACCATGGTCTTGCTTACGAAGCCGCTCAGTGGTGGGAATGCAGAAATGGACAGACCGCCGATCATGTACATCACCAACGTGATCGGCATGTAGCGGTAGAGACCGCCAAGTTCGGTGACCTTGGCGCGGCCGGTCATGTGGATGACGGCACCGGCGCCCATGAACAGCAGTGCCTTGTAGAGAATATGGGTGAACGCGTGGGCGGCCGAGCCGTTGAGGGCCATGATGCTGCCCATGCCGACGCCCGCGACCATGTAACCCACCTGGCTAATGATGTGATAAGCCAGAAGCCGGCGAATGTCATTGGCGAGCACTGCGTAAACGACGCCATACAGCGACATGGTCACGCCGAGAATCACCAGCAGCTCCGTTCCGGGAAAGCCGCGAATCAACGTGTAGACTGCCGTCTTGGTGGTGAGCGCAGAGAGGAAGATCGCGCCGGTGACGGTGGCTTCCGGGTACGCGTCAGCCAACCAAGCATGCAACGGTGGCACGGCCGCGTTGACCATGAATCCAATCAGAATCAAGTAGAAGCCGGCGCTGTCTGCGGAGAAGGCTTCGAAGGCGATGGATCCGGTGTCGAGCACGTGCAGAATGACCCCGCCGAGCAGCACCACGCCGCCGAGAGCGTGCACGAGCAGGTAGCGGAAGCCAGCTGCCATGGAGGCGGGGTTACGGCGGCACCAGATCAGCCATACCGAGCTGAAGACCATCATCTCCCAGAACACGTAGAGTGTGATGAGATCGCCTGCGAGCACCACACCCAGGGAGGATCCGGCGTAGACCAGCGCCGCCACGTGCTGGGTTGTATCCTTGATATGCAGGGCATACAGCGCGCCGACCAGGGTGATAATCGCGAATACGTAGGCGAATACAAGGCTCAGGTCGTCGGTTCGCATGATCACCAGATCCATGCCGAACAGCGACATGGCTCCGGCAGTGCCATGGGACAGTGAGTACACCGCTGCGATCACGACCGCAGGGACCAGCAGCATCCAGGCCTGCTGGGCGCGACCGCGCAAAAGGGGAACTACGGCTGCCCCGAAAAACAGCAGCAGGGATGGGTGCAGGACGTCAGTCATCGTAATAGTCCTCGCCCCGGTAGAGCAGCAGGTAACCGAGTCCTTTCGCTACCAGGATCAGCAGTACGCAAGACGCGAAGCCGTAGACCGCGCCGAACCCGCCCCAGCTCTCCCAGGGAAAGCGATCGTAGGTCGATGGGATCAGCAGGTCAGCGACGACCAGTCCAGCCAGAACGACGTAGACCACGCCCCGCACGACGCGGCCGTGATCCACCAGGTATTCGAGCCATTTGCCTACATCCATCTCGACCACCCCATCCTGAGTGACTTGGACCGGTTCTCAAAGAGCCGGTGTGGCGCTGAACATGCCCGAGAGCACAGCCGCCAGGTTTTCTGCCAGAAAGAACAAGGCAAGACACCCCAGCGCTGTCAACGAAAGGGGCAGGACGCACAGGAAAGGAGCCTCGCGTACGCCACCACCACCGTCCTTCGGCGGCAGGAGAAACGCCCGCACCACTGGCGGTATCAGATAGCCGATGTTGAGCAGGGTGCTGATCATCAGCGCCGACACTACGAGTCCGTAGCCCGCGTCGAAGGCGCCCATCATAAGATGCCATTTGCTCCAAACGCCGCCCATGGGCGGTATACCAATGACGCAAAGCGCACCGAGGAAGAAGGCTGCAAACGTGATGGGCATGCGCCGCCCAAGCCCATCCATATCGCTGATTTCGGTTTTCTTGGTGGCCACGTAAATGGCCCCCGCACAGAAAAACAGCGTGATCTTGCCGAACGCATGCATGACGATGTGGAGACTGCCCCCGAGTGCAGCGATCTGGTTCACGAGCATGGCGCCAACCACGATGTAGGACAGCTGGCTGACCGTTGAGTAGGCCAGTCGCGCCTTCAGATTGTCCTGCCGGAGCGCGACGAGTGAGGCAGCCAGCAGCGTGAACACCGCGATGTAGAGCACCACTTCGCTGGTTGCGAGTTCGGCCAGGTAGTCGAGTCCGAACAGATAGACCGTCACTTTCAGGACGGTGAACACGCCGGCTTTCACCACTGCAACGGCGTGCAGCAGGGCTGATACGGGAGTCGGCGCCACCATGGCTGCCGGCAGCCAGCGGTGAAAGGGCATCAACGCAGCCTTGCCGATTCCGTACATGAACAGCAGCAGCAGAATGCTGCCGTGTACGGGGTCCACGCGGCCGGTCATGATCCCGCCGGGGGTGAAGTCCAGCGTGCCCGCAAGCCACCAGGTCAGGAGGGTCGCCAGCAGCAGGAACGCCACCGATGTGCCAAGCAACAATCCAAGGTAGGTTCTGGCGCCGGCTCGTGCAGCATCCGTTCCCTTGTGCGCGACCAGGGGATATGTCGACAGGGTCAGTACTTCATAGAACACGAATAGCGTGAACATGTTGCCGGCGAATGCGATACCCGTGGCGCTGAACAAGGCCACCGCAAAGAACGCATGGAAGCGGGTGTGATGCTTCTCTTTGGCACCGCGCATGTAGCCGATCGCGTAGAGTGCGGTCAGGATCCACAGTCCCGACGCCAGCATCGCGAACACCATGCCAAGCGGTTCGATTTCGAACGTGATCCCGAGACCCGGTAACAGTTCGAACAGTTCCAGTCGTGGCCGTTCACCGGCGCTGACCTTCGGCAACAGCTGCAGGACGGCGGTGAACATAGCCACTGCAGTGGCCACTGTGAACCCGTCCCTGAGCCAATCGACGCGCCCGCTGGCGACGATGAGCAGCAGACCGATCAATGGCACCGCAAGGGGAAGCGCGATCAGCATGGAATCGCTCATGGGCTGCCTCCCCCCATCAGGGCTGAGGCGGCTGTCCTGGCGCTTTCCACCGTGAAATGACCGAGAACTCCGAACACCACGGTCGACGCCGTCAGCAGGAGGGTCGGAAGCAGCAGCCCGAGCGGCGCTTCCCGGATGACTTCGGTGCTGTCTTCGGGTTCGCGGAAGTAGGCGGATTCCACGACTTTCCAGATGTACAGGGCTGCCAGCAGGGAGGTGCCGAGCAGCAGCACGGCGATGGGCCACATCCCGCCCTCGAGCGCGGCCTGCAGCAGGTGCCACTTGGTGACGAACCCGGCCGTCAGCGGCACGCCTATGAGACTCAGACCTGCGATCACGAATGCGCCCATGGTCCATGGCATGCGCTGGCCGGCGCCGGCCAGCTGGCTGAGGGAGACGCCGCCGAGGCGGTAGACGAGACAACCCACGGCCATGAACAGCGCAGCCTTGGTAATGGCATGGTTGAACAGGTGCAGGATCGACGCGGTCAATCCGAGCATGCTGGCGAAGCTGATGCCCAGAATCATGTAGCCGACCTGCGCTACGCTCGAGTAGGCGAGCAGCCGTTTGACGTTGGTCTGAAACACGGCGACGAGTGATGGGACGACGATGCCAAGCACGGCCAGCGGCATGAGCAGCCAACCCATGGACAGCTCGAGGAAGCTGAACTCGTAACCGAACACTCCGTAGACGAATCTCAGCAGGACATAGATGGCCACTTTTGTTGCTGTCGCCGACAGGAAAACGGTCACCATGGATGGTGCATAGGTGTAGGCGTTCGGCAGCCACAGATGGAGCGGGAACAGCGCCAGCTTCAGCGAGATGCCCACGGCGATGAAGCCGAAGGCCGCGCGTATGGTGCGCGTGTCGGACACCTCAGGCAGGCGTGCCGCCAGGTCACCGAGGTTCAGAGTGCCGGTCATGATGTACAGGAAACCGATTCCGATGAGCAGGAACGTCGTGCCCACCGTGCCCATGATCAGATACTGATAGGCGGACAGCACCGCACGCCGGTCCTGCCCCATGGCGATCAGGGCATAGGATGCGAGTGCTGAAATCTCGAAAAACACGAAGATGTTGAACGCATCCGCTGTCAGCGTGATTCCAATCAGTCCGGCGTTGGCCAGCAGGAAGGCCGAATAAAACAGTGCAATCCTGCTCTCGCTGATTTCCTGCTCGACACTGCGGCGTGCGAATGGCATCACCAGGGCGCTGATCAGCCCGATGATCAGGAGCACCCAGGCGTTGGCTGCATCGATGGAGTATTCGATACCCCATGGTGGAGCCCAACCACCCATCTCGTAGGAGATGACAGAACCGTCGGCAACCTGATTGAACAGCAGCAGCGCGACGGCGAAGCTGGCCCAGCAGCTGAGCGTGGTGAGGAGCCATGCCAGACGCGCGGCGCGCCCAAGCATCATGATCACGGGCGCTGCAGTCAGGGTGATGGCAACCTGCAGAGCAGGGAGGTGCTCGAGCATCAGTGCAACTCGTCCTGCTGGTGGATCTCGTCCTCCTCGATGGTGCCGTAGGCCTCCTGGACGCGAACCACCAGTGCCAGACCCATTGCGGTCAGTGCGACCCCGACCACGATGGCCGTGAGGATCAGGACGTGGGGGAGTGGATTGGAGTACGCCGTCACGCCAGGCAAAGCGATGGGTGCCGTGCCGCCGTCGAGATGGGCGAGGCTAATGAAGAAAACGAACACGGAGGTCTGGAAAATGTTGAGACCGACCAGTTTCTTGATCAGGTTACCCTGGGCGATGACGATATAGAAACCGATCATCATCAAAGCGACGACGACCCAATAATTGTAGAGCCCTAGCCATTCCATCAGCGACGCTCCCGCCCGGCGAAGGAATAGAACAGAGTCAGGGCCACGGCAGCCACGGTGATGCCCACGCCGAGTTCGATGCCGATGATGCCGAAGGTTTCGCCGGCCTGGTCGTTGGGCAGCAGCACCTTGTACTCGAGGAAGTTGCCTCCGAGCAGGATCGAGGCGTAACCGAACGCGATGAATATCAGAACACCTACCGCCGCAAGCACGTGTGCGACAGCAGGGGAAATGGCTTTCTGTGCAGCTTCGAGGCCGTAAAGCAGCGTGTAGACGATAAAGGCAGCCGTAAACACGATGCCAGCCTGGAATCCTCCGCCGGGACTGTATTCGCCGTGGAACTGCACGTAGAGGGCGAAGATCATGATCACCGGGATCATCAGCTTGCTGACGACCCGAAGCACGATGTACTGATTCATGGTTGCTCCCTGGCCTCTTCCACGTCGTCTTCGCTGCGCCGTCGCCTGCGTACGGTGCCGGTGCCGAGCACCAGCAATACACCAACCGCGGCAGCGAAAATCACCACGGCCTCACCGAGCGTGTCGATGCCACGGTAGCTTGCGAGCACGGACGTCACCATGTTCGGAATGCCGATTTCCTCCGGCGAATCCTGAGTAAAACGGGGAGAAAGATGAACATGGGCCGGGGCTTCGGGGTCACCGAAGGGTGGCATGTCGAGCGTGGCGTAGATCAGCGCGGCGCCGGTCACGGACACCACGACGAAGGCGACGGCGTTCTGCCGTGCAGCATGGACCTTTTCCTTGCGAGTGGTGAGGGCAATGGTGGCGAGCATCAGAATTACGAGCAGCCCAGCCCCTACCGCTGCTTCCGTCAGGGCAACGTCCACGGCATCGAGCAGGACAAACAGGATCGCAACGAGCAGACTGTAGATGCCGGTGAGCATCGTCACCGCGAGCAGATTTCGGACGCGGACGATCGCCACGCCCACCACGACCAGGAAGGTCAGCAGGACAATGTCGATCACTGCTTCGATGATGCACCTCCCGCATCCGCCTTCCAGGGTTCCAGTTCGTCGTGATGCGCAGTCTTGGCCAGGGCGTGGGCCGCGGTTGGACCCGTGAACAGCAGGAACAGCAGTGTGAACAGGATTTTTGCGGCCAGCGGGACATTGTCCGCCTGCAGCAACAGGCCAAGGAGGATGAAGATGGAACACAGCGTGTCAGTCAGCCCTGCGGCCTGCACCCTCGAATAGAAGTCGGGGAAGCGGATCAGGCCGACCCCCCCCACGATCAGGAGGAGGGATCCCGCCATCAACAGCGTCCAGCTCAGGATGTCCAGGATCAAAGCCATCATGGGCTTTCCTCCTCGCCGCCGTTGGCAGGCTCGGCTGCCAGACTGGCGTCCTCGAACACCCTCAGCACTGCGATGATGCCGATGTAGTTCAACAAGGCGTAGACGATGGCGATGTCGATGAACTCAGGGCGTCCGGTGATGAACCCGACCACTGCGATCATGAGCACGGTCTTGGTGCCCACCACGTTCACGGCCAGGATCCGGTCGTGGATGGTCGGTCCGAGAAAGGCCCGGGTCAGGGCCAGCGCGAGGGTGGCCAGAATGGCGAGCGCCGTAGCCAGAAACATGCTCACAGCTGATCTTCCAGGCGTGTCACCCGGCGGTCCATTTCGCCTTCGTCGAGATCCTTCACTACATCCTTGGTGAGCGCGTAGTAGAGAATCTCTCCGTCACGGACGCGGATGGTGACGGTCCCAGGTGTGAGCGTGATGGAATTGGCGAAGATCGCCCGCCCGAGGTCGGACTTCTGGCTGGAGCGGACGGTTGCCAAACCGGGATGGAGCCCGCCCCGGCGTCCGAGAATGCGCCCGGCGACCTGCAGGTTGGCCCGCACGATCTGTCCGAGAAGCCAAGGCCAGTAGCGCAAGGACGGCAGCACGAGATGCAGCGGATCGCCCTCGCGATCGAGCATGTCCAGCCGAAAGGTCAGCCAGACGGTCAGCGCCACGGAAACGACGCCCAGCGGAAGAATCACCGGATGGGTCCACATTCCGGAGAGCAGCAGCCAGATGACGGACAGGACCAGCGTAAGGCTGATGGTGTACCGGGTCACTCCAAGCTCCTTCGCAGTTGGTCGCAGGCGTCTGTCCTGAGGGTCGCCGTCCGGGCACGATGGCGGCGGACGTTTGCCTTCCGTTCAGCCCGAGCGAGCCGAGTCTACCTATCCAGGCAGATCGCCGGTAGCTGATGCCGGGACCCTCGTTGCCCACATCGAACGGCAGTTCTCGTGACGTACGGCTCTTGGCCGGACATTGGTTTTATCGTCCATCGTCTAACGGTCCGCGCTGGAGACTACCAAGAACTGTGCCGCTGCGCACAACTCACCGCTGCTCATGGCAGGCGCGCCGGCGCGGGGATGGTTTCAGGGCGTAGCAGTTTCGGCCAGATCGCAGCACAGGACCAGGCACTGGTCACCGACTTCGCCGGCAATGGACAGCGTCAGGCAATGACGCCCGTCGGGCAGGGAGAAGTAGGGTCCGGTTCGCATGACCTGGCCTCGATGGGCCAGGGCAGAACGGAAGTACTCGCGATGGGACCAGGATGCTCCAACGGCATTGGCAAGCGGCCAGTAACGCGGGTCGGAGCGCACGCCAACCGGTGAGAGGTTGTCTGTCAGTTGAGTTCCGGCGGCATCGAGCAGATAACAGCGCAGCACTCCCGGATCGTTCAGCAGCCGCTCGCAGGCGCTTTCGAAGGTACTTCCCGCTGCAATCGCGTCCATGCCCGCTTCGAGGGCTGCCCGCGGCTCTGTCACGGCTGTGTCGCTCAGCGGCATGGCCTGGATGGTGGCGCTATGCGCTGCATACTCACCCTCGAACAGATCGGCCTCTGTCCGCAGTGCCTGCTGCAGGTCGGACTCGCTGTCGATGCCGGACAAGGCGACCATGGCACCGCTTTCATGTAGTACCCGGCACAATGCGGCGAGGGCACGTCCCTCGTTGCGCGTGGCCGGGGCGCCAACGGCCCGCAGCGGAATGCTCACCAGGTCGGGGTGGATCTGCCAGACCGCGGCAAGGTCCGCATGCTGGCGTCCGAAGTCGGACAGGGCAACCGTGAAACCGAGCGCCTCATGATAACGGGTGAAGTCCTTGAGCTGACCGATGTTGGCCGAGTCCACGGACACATCGAGAACGACGTCTTTGGGTGCATACAGCGTAGAGGAGAACAGATCCTGGGGCAGCGGCGGCCAGAGCCCAGTCTGGTTTACGGCCAAGCCTGGGACATCGAGAAACAGCCAGCCGGGCTCCGCCACCAGGCTGCGATAGTTGCTCATGTGAAGACCGGGCGCCAGCGCGGCCGTGCGTCCGAGCAGATCCCGTCGACCGAGTTCCTCGCGCGCCGCTGCGGCGTTGGTGGATGGGTGTGTTGGCAGCACGTCGATGTGCGCCCGATGGCCTACGGTCCGACCATGGGCGCGGCTGAAGACGGGGCTGAACGCGCTGGTCAGCAGTAGCCCTTCGACCTCGATGGTCATGCCGGCTGGAGCGTCGCGCAGGCGCAGATGACCGTGACGGAGTTCCTGCTCCCATAGTTCCAGGGTCTGTTCGGTGGGCATGATCAAAGCAAAACCGAGGCGAAACCGGATCGGCGCGGAGTTTAGTCGCAACCGGGACCGATGACCATGGACGACCCTTGTGCGCGGCGGTGTGGCCTGCGCAGAATCATGACTCCATCCAGCTTCGTAACAGGATCGTCATGGTGTCTTCGATCACTTCCTATTTCGACGCTGCAAGCAGACGCCCGCTGGATCC
This sequence comes from Gammaproteobacteria bacterium, assembly GCA_007694905.1. GTDB lineage: Bacteria > Pseudomonadota > Gammaproteobacteria > Pseudomonadales > Azotimanducaceae > SLTB01. The sequence continues at coordinate 9,524 of REEU01000173.1, forward strand.
GGTGATCCTGGAGCAGCCGGTACCGCTTGCAGACGTGCCGACGCCCGCTCTGGTCGTCGTACGCACCACCATGGAGCGCAATCTCGCACGCATGGTCGAACATCTCGCGCCCAGCGGCACGGGACTGCGGCCCCATGCCAAGATGCACAAGACGCCCGTGGTTGCTCGCCGACAACTCGAACTTGGGGCTATCGGCATCTGCTGCGCCAAGGTGTCGGAGGCAGAAGTCATGCGTGCCGCCGGTATCGAACACATCCTGATCACGTCGCCGGTGGCGAGTTTGGATAAGATGGCGCGCGTGGTCTCCCTGGCCGCATGCAGCGAGGATGTGCGCATCGTCGTCGATGACGCCGCCTGTGCTCGGGCGCTGGGGGACGCCGCGCGTAGCGCCGGAATCCGGCTGAAAGTGCTGGTCGACCTGGATCCACGCATGGGGCGCACCGGCGTGGCGCTGGGGCAGCCAGCGCTGGAGCTGGTACGCGTGGTCGCGGGCTGTGACGGGCTGGAGTTCACGGGGCTGCAGCAGTACGCAGGCCAGATCATGCACCTCGAGGATGCAGCGGAACGCCGACGCCGGGCGGAGGAGGTCGCGGCAGCCGGCCTGCAGACGCGGGATCTGATCCTTGCTGACGGCCATGACGTGGACGTGTTCACCGGCGGGGGAACGGGTACCTTCGACGTCGATTGCGACGAGCCGGGCATCACCGATATTCAGGCGGGATCCTACGTATTCATGGATGAGGAGTATGCGGCCATTGGTCAGGGCAACCAGCCCCGCTTCGAGTACTTCGAACCGGCGCTGTTCGTGCTGGTGACAGCAATCAGTCGCCCCAGATCCGGGACCATCACGGTGGACGGCGGCTATAAGAGCTTTGCCAGCGACAGCGTCGCCCCCGTCGCCCGGGATCTGTCCGGCGTGCGCTACCATTTTGCGGGCGATGAACACGGTGTGCTGCAGTTGCTGGAAGGCGCGCCTCAGATCGCGCTGGGCGACCGGATCCGCATGGTGACGCCACACTGTGATCCGACCATCAACCTGCATGACTGGATGGTGCCGGTGGAGGCGGACGGCATGGTGCATGAGCTTTGGCCTGTTTCGGCGCGGGGGTGCAGCTGGTGAGTTGGCAGAACTGGTCAGGCAACGTGCGCTGCCCGCGGTCGCGGATTGAACGACCGAGCGATGTGAACGCGCTGGCGAAGCTGATTCATGCGCATCGAGGGTCGGGGGCCCTGCGTGCGCTGGGTAGCGGTCATTCCTTCGTGCCTTTCTGGGCGGATGGTGACACGTTGCTGGATCTGTCCGCGCTGTCCGGTCTGCAAGCCGTTGCGGACGGCGTGGCGCGCTTCAGCGCGGGGACGCCGCTGCACGCCATCGGACCAATGCTGGCTCCGCATGATCTCGCGCTCGTGAACATGGGCGACATCGATCGGCAGACCCTGGCCGGTGCGGTCGCCACAGGCACCCACGGTACGGGGCGGGGGCTTGGCAGCCTCTCCTCGGCGGTAGAGGCGCTGGAGCTCGTGGACGGTTCCGGCAGGATCCACCGGGTCGACGCCGACGGTGCGCTGGATGCAGCCCGGGTGGGGCTGGGTCTGCTGGGCGTCATGACGGCCATCGAGATTCGGGTGATTCCGGCCTATGGGCTCCTGGAGCGCAACCAGAGAGAATCCGTAGAACATTGCCTGGAGCAGTTCGATAGCCGGCTGGAACAGCACCGCCACCATGAATTCTGGTGGGTGCCGAAGCTCGACGTCTGCATCAGTAAGACGCTGGACAGTATCGCCATGCCAGAGGAGCCGCGCCTGGATGAGCTGCCCTTCGGCGCTGAAGGTGAGCGCTGGGGGGCCTCCTGGCAGGTGTTTCCATCGGTTCGCGATCTGAAGTTCAATGAGATGGAGTATGCGATTCCGGCAACTGCCGGCTTGGACTGCTTCCGTGCGGTGCGGCGATGCATGCTTGAGCAGTTTCCGAAGCTGTTCTGGCCGGTGGAATACCGGATCCTGGCGGGTGACGCGGGCTGGCTGTCGCCCACGGCGGGTGGAGAGGTGGCCACGGTGTCCATCCATCTGGCGGCGGAGGAGGATCCCACGGCGCTGTTCGCTGCTGTTGAGCCGATCCTGCGCGATCACGGCGGGCGTCCCCACTGGGGCAAGCGTCATACGCTTGCGCGCGCTGATCTCGAAGCCCTCTACCCGCGATTGGCCGACTTCCTGGCGCTGCGCCGGGAGTGGGACCCCGACGATCGTTTCCTGACGGGCTATCTCGCCGAGCTGTTCCTGTGACGGCGTTCGTGAATCGGTGACCGATGCAGGCTAGGATAGGCCCTTCGATTGCTGATATGGGATGACGTGCTTTGCTCGAGCTGGTGAAGGCCGGCGGCTGGCTGATGGTCCCGATCATCATCTGCTCGGTCCTCGCCGCCGCAATCTGTATCGAACGGCTCTGGTCTCTCAAACCATCCCGGATCGCACCTCGGCACACGCTCGCCATGGTGTGGGGTTGGTTGAAGAAGGGCGAATTCGATTCGAAGCGCATGAAGGAGCTGCGCCAGGGCTCGCCGCTGGGCGAGATCCTTGCAGCCGTGCTGGTCAATCATCGCCGCGGGCGCGATGCGATGAAGGCCAGCGTCGAGGAAACGGCGGGACAGGTTCTGCATGAACTCGAGCGCTATCTCACGGCACTGGGTACCGTGGCCGCCATTGCACCGCTGCTGGGGCTGCTCGGAACCGTGATCGGGATGATCGAGGTGTTCAATGTCATCCGGCTGGAGGGCACCGGAGATCCCAATCTGCTTGCCGGTGGTATCTCAGAAGCCCTGATCACGACGGCGACGGGGATCAGCGTCGCGATCCCGGCACTCATCTTTCATCGTTACCTGACGCGACGCGTGGACGACCTCGTGCTGACTATGGAGCAGGAAGCGAACAAGCTCGTCGAGCTTCTGAACGCGGATGACGAGCACCAGGAAGCGTCGTGAAGTTCCGGCGCAGGCGCTCTCCGGATGTGGGTATCGATCTGACGCCACTGATCGATGTGGTGTTCCTGTTGCTGATCTTCTTCATGGTGACCACCACCTTCGTCCGCGAAGGTGGCATCACCCTGGAACTTCCGGAAGCGGACACCGAAGAGGTTGCCCGGCCTGCGGAACCCCTGCAGATCACGGTAAGCGTCGACGGTGGCTACACCGTCAACGGTGAGCCGGTCGGCGATCAGACTGTCGCCAGCCTGATGGCCGCCATGCGAGGTGCCGTCCGTGATGACGGCGACGTGCCGGTGTTGATCAGCGCCGACGCTCGCGCCCCTCATGCCGCGGTGGTGCGCGTTATGGACGTCGCGGGCCGGCTCGGATTCGAGCGGGTGCGCATCGCCACCCAGCCGCCTACGGAGGAGGGCGGGCCTTGACCGCAGTGGTCGCGGCCACCGACCTCCGACTCTACGTCCGACTGCTCGGCTACGTTCGACCCCACTGGTTCCACTTCGCTCTCAGCATACTCGGGTTCGCTGCGTACGCCGCTTCGCACGTCGCCTTTGCGGAGCTGCTGGTCTTTACCGTAGACAGCGTGCGTGCCTTCAACACCGGAGTCGACATCAGCCGCGAACGGCTGCTGATTCCGCTGGGGATCGTCGCGGCAGTGGCCGTGCGCGGACTCGGTTCGTTTGCCGGCGTGTACTTTCTCAACAAGGTCGGCAACCGGGTCGTCCATGATCTGCGCTGCGACATGTTCGACCGGCTCATGGCATTGCCGACTGCCTTCTACGAGCGCAGCAGCCAGGGGCATCTCGTCTCCCGGGTCACCTACACCGTTACGCAGGTCACCGGAGCGGCAACCAAGGCGCTGGAGGTCGTTGTCCGTGAAGGGCTCACTGTGATCGGACTCACCGCCTGGCTGCTGTGGATGAACTGGAAGCTGGCGCTGGTGTTTTTCGCGGTCGCGCCGGTCATCGCCTGGATCGTAGGCTTTGCAGCGCGCCGTTTTCGGCGGTTTTCGCAACGTATCCAGGACGCCATGGGTGAGGTCACCCAGGTGGCCTCCGAGGCCGTCTCCGGGCATCGAGAGGTACGGACCTACGGCGGTGAGCCGCATGAACGCGACCGCTTCCGTGCTGCCAGTGCCTACAATCGGCGTCAGGCGATGAAGCTCATCGCTACCAGTGCGCTCGCCACACCGGTGATCCAGTTCCTGGTCGCCATCGCGCTGGCCATCCTCGTGTGGCTGATTCTCGACCCAGGCATGCTCGCCGGAATGAGCGAGGGCGACGTGGTCGGCTTCATCACTGCCGCGGGACTGCTGGCGAAACCCATCCGTCAGCTGTCAGAGATCAGTGCGGTCATCCAGCGCGGACTGGCCGCGGCCCAGGATATCTTCACCCAGATGGATGAGCGGCCGGAGGTGGACAACGGCAGGCTTGAACCCGCTCGGGTGCAGGGTCGAATTGAACTGCGCCATGTCCGCTTCCGCTATCCGGGTACGGACACGCCAGTGTTCGAGGACCTCTCACTGCACATCGAGCCGGGCGCAACGGTGGCCCTGGTCGGACGCTCCGGCAGCGGCAAGTCGACCCTGGCGAGCCTCATTCCGCGTTTCCATGATTGTGAACAGGGGGAGATCCTGCTGGACGGCCAGCCGTTGACAGCCTATCGCCTGGCGGCGCTGCGACGACAGATCGCGCTGGTCAGCCAGAACGTGGTGCTGTTCAACGACAGTGTTCTGAACAACATCGCCTACGGCGGACTGGCAGGTGCCACGCAGCAGCAAGTCGAGGCGGCCGCCCGCCGGGCCCACGCGATGGAGTTCATCGAGCGGCTGCCCCAAGGTCTGGATACGCCTATCGGCGACGATGGTGTTCGTCTGTCTGGTGGCCAGCGTCAGCGGCTGGCTATTGCCCGCGCACTGTTGAAGGACGCTCCCATTCTCATTCTGGACGAGGCAACGTCGGCGCTGGATCCGGAATCGGAGCAGTTCATTCAGGATGCGCTTGCGGAAGTGATGCGTGGGCGGACGACCCTGGTGATTGCACACCGGTTGTCCACCGTGGAGGGTGCGGACCGGATTCTGGTGATGGAGCAGGGCCGCATCGTGGAGCAGGGAACGCATGCAGAACTGCTGGCGTCGGGTGGCGCCTATGCGCGCCTGCATCGGCGGCAGTTCAGGGATGATGTCGTCATGGATGATGCGAGTGATGACTGATCAGCGTGGGACTTCGGCCGGGCCGCCGGTTGATCCCGTGGGGCGCCGGCGAACGGAGCGGGGCTGGCATGGCTTCTGGTGCCGGTCCGGTCCCGGCGTCCATGCCCTGGCACCATTCGGTCGGATGCTTGCGGCTCTGGCCCGGCGGCGTCATCGCCGCCACCGGGCAGGATTGGATCGCGCATGGCGCGCGCCGGTGCCTGTCATCGTGGTCGGCAATGTGACGGTGGGTGGCACCGGAAAAACACCGTTCGTCATTGCCCTGGTGGAATGGCTGCGGCAGCAGGGTTGGCGCCCGGGTGTGGTGTCACGCGGTCATGGCGGGCGTCGCAGCAGGGAACCGCTGCTGCTGACAGGAGCCACGACTGCGGCGGAGGCGGGCGATGAAGCCGTTCTGCTCGCCTGGCGTACGGAAGCCCCGGTAGTCGTGGCCGCGGACCGACCGGCGGCGGTGCGTGCGCTGCTGCAGCAGGACGTGGATATCGTGATCAGCGATGACGGTCTGCAGCACTATGGCCTGGCGCGTGATGTGGAGATCGCGATGATCGATGGGCTACGTGGCCTCGGGAACGGTCGCTGCCTGCCGGCGGGTCCGCTGCGTGAGCCGGTGGAACGTCTCGACAGCGTCGACCTGACCGTGGCGACGGCGCCCGTGGCGGCGCCGGTTACAGGTCTGACGCCGTGGATCATGCGCCTCATTCCTGGTGGATGGGTGCCGGCAGAGCCAGAAGCATTGAGTGGCGAAGCGGCGGATAGCACGGGGGTCGGGCCGGAGTTGCGAACCGGAGTGGCGCCACTCTCCGCCCTGCCGGCGGGTCCAGTGCATGCGGTCGCAGCCATCGGCAACCCGGAACGCTTCTTTCTGACCCTGGAAGGCCTGGGTATCGAGGTGGTCGCCCACGCATTTTCCGATCACCATGTGTTCCGGCCCAGGGATCTGAACTTCCGTGCGCCCTGGCCGATCGTGATGACGGAGAAGGACATGATGCGCTGTCGTGCACACTGGGACGCATGGCCGAAGTCGCTGCGCACGCGCTGCATTGCGCTGCGCGTGGTGGCTGAGGTGGATGACGCCCTGTGGTCGGACATCGAACGTCGCGTCGCCGGGCTGCGGACATGGGGCGCGCAGACATGAGTTTTCGGGTCGTGATTCCTGCCCGCTGGGCGTCGACCCGCTTGCCGGGCAAGCCCCTGGCAGTGATCGGTGACCGGCCCATGATCGCCCATGTCTGGGAGCGGGCGCGGGCGAGTCGCGCCGCAGAGGTGATTGTCGCCAGCGACGACCATCGTGTACTGGAAGCAGCTGAAGCCATTGGTGCTGACATTCAGCGTACGTCTCCGGAGCATCCCTCCGGCACCGATCGCATCGCGGAAGTGGCCGCGCTCCGCGACTGGCCTGACGATTGCGTCGTCGTCAACGTTCAGGGCGACGAGCCGCTGATTCCTCCCGAGGTGATCGATCAGGTCGCGGCGAATCTGATTGCGAATCCCGACGCGGGCATGGCGACTCTGGCTGAGCCGCTGCTGGATCGGGGGCGGGTGTTCGACCCGAACGTGGTCAAGGTGGTGACGCGTGCTGACGGATTCGCACTCTACTTTTCCCGTGCGCCGCTACCCTGGGATCGCGATGCGTTTGCTGCGAATTCCGGTGAACCGTCGCTTGGAGACGCCTGGCGCCGTCACCTGGGCATCTATGCTTACCGGGTTGGACTGCTGCATCGCTTTGTGGCGTGGCCTCCAGCGCCGCTGGAGCAGATCGAAATGCTCGAGCAGTTGCGCGTCCTGCACGCTGGTGTCGGCATCCACGTCGCTGATGCCTGCGCCGAAGTCCCCGCAGGCGTGGATACGCCTGACGACCTCGAGTGGGTGCGCGCGCTGCTCGCCGCTCACCCCTGAGCAATCCTCCAGCTGCAACCGCGCTCGCTGCGTCGCCTTCGGCGCCTGCAGTCTCCCACAGGGCGTCGTTCGAGCGTGGCCCTGTGGGGCGCCGATCAACCTGCGCGGCGCCAGCCCTGCAACGCCGCCGCATGCTGCCGGACCTGATCCGGATTGCCCAGCAGCTGCCGGTTCACGCCGATGCGCTTGAAGAAGTAATGCAGCCCCATCTCGTGCGTGAAGCCCATGCCCCCATGCACCTCAGTCGCGGTCCGTGCCACGAACTGCCCAACCTCGCCCATGTGTGCCTTGGCGTGGCAGGCCATGAGCTCGAACTCCTCCGGATACGCTGCGGCGGCGTAGGCCGCATACCAGCACAGGCTGTGACAGGGTTCGAGGTCCGCAGCCATTTCGGCACAGAGGTGCTTCACCGCCTGGAAGGAACCGATCACCCGCCCGAACTGTTTGCGTTCCTGGGCATAGGCCACCGCACGCTCCAGCATCCGCTCGCAGGCTCCAAGGCTGTCGAAGGCCAACGCCGTCCGGCCGGCTGCCAGCAGCCTCGGAAGCAGAGTAGGGTCGGCACCGGGTTGCATCAGCAACGTCACCGGGGCGCGCTTGAGCGTGATCTCGGCGAAGGAGCGGGTACGGTCGATGGTAGTCAGCGCAACACAAGTGGCACCGGCTGCGTCGGCATCGACCAGAATGAGGCCGCCGTCCGTCGTGGTCAGCATCCACGCGTCGGCACCGACGCCATCGAGCACGAACCGCGCCGTGCCGGACGCACGCTCGCCGTCGAGTTCGATGCCGGTTCCGGCCCGGCGACCTGCGGCCTCGCTGAGACCGACGCCGATGCGTGCTTCGCCCGCGGCCAGCCTGGGCAGCCAGTCGCCACCGCTGGCTGCGGCAGCGAGGGCGATGGGTGCCAGAATTGCGCTCGCTGTGAATGGAGCAGGTACGGCATTGCGACCAAGTGCCTGCTGCACAAGGCAGGCATCCAACAGGGTCATCGCGCTGCCGCCAGCGCCTTCGGGTGTCACAATGCCCAGGGTTCCCAGGCCCGCGAGCCCCTCGACTAGGCCGGTATCGGCGGTTTCGCCGGCATCGGCGAGCGCCTTGAGCCGTTCCGCATCCACGTTCTGATCGGCGAAGCGGCGGACCGATTCCGCCAGCATGCGTTGTTCATCGGACAGGCCAAATTCCATGTCGTCATGCTCCCTTGCTGGCAGGCTTGGGTTCCCGGGGCATGCCGAGACCACGCTCGCTGATGATGTTCTTCTGAATCTGACTGGTGCCGCCGCCGATGATCAGGCCGAGGCTGAACATATGGGTCGTCTGCCAGAAGCCGCGATCCTTGAGGTGCGGACTGTCTTCGTAAAGCGCGCCGAGTTCGCCGAGCACATCGATGGCGAACGCCGCGATTTCGTGATTCAAAATGGTGCCGTTGAGCTTCACGATGAGCCGTGCGACGCCCGCATCTTCACCTTTCAAGCCGTGGGTCAGCAGACGCAATCCGTGCAGCTTCATGGCCTGGGCGCGCGCCTGCAGCCGCAGCAGTCGATCCTGCAAGCCTGAGTGTTCGATCAGACGGACACCGTCCAGGGTTTCCTCTTCCATGATGGCGACCACCCGGCCCAGCATGGCATTGGCCTGGCCAGGGTCACCGAGCATGCCGCGCTCATGCTTGAGGGTGGTGTTGGCGACCTGCCAGCCGGCACCACGCTCACCCACGATCTGGGTCTTCGGCAGGCGGACGTCGGTGAAGAACACCTCGTTGAACTCGGCCCGTCCGGTCATCGTTTTCAGCGGCCGGACTTCGATGCCAGGGGTGTCCATGGACAGGATCAGGTAGCTGATGCCATGGTGCTTCGGCGCTTCCGGCTCCGTTCGCACCAGAACGAACATCATGTCCGAGAAGTGGGCAGAGGACGTCCAGATCTTCTGGCCGTTGACTACGAAGTCCTCACCGTCCTCCACGGCCCGGGTCTGCAGGTTGGCGAGATCACTGCCGGCACCCGGTTCGGAGTAACCTTGGCACCAGACGATCTCACCGCTGATGGTGGGTCGGATCCAGCGTTCCTTCTGCTCGGGCGTGCCACATTCCAGCAGGGTCGGGACGAACATGGAGATGCCCTGATTGGCGAGCCCGGTGGGTGCGCCTACCCGGTGAAACTCTTCGGCGGCGATGAAGCTTTCGAGAATGTCCGCCTTGCCACCGTGGCCTCCGTACTGCTTTGGAATCGTGCGGCAGGTGTAGCCGTGCTCGATGAGCAGGGCCTGCCAGCTTCGACCCGCGGCGCTCGGACGGCCGTCGCTGTCGGCCATGGGTTGCCGCCACACAGAGCGGTGTTCCTCGAGGAAGACCCGGACGGCCTCCCGATAGTCTTCGTACCGTTCGGACAACTTCAGATCCATGGTCTCTCCCCTTGGCTGGCAATGCGCGTGAATTATGTCAGATTGACCTGCTGCGTTGGGGCGTAGTGACCTTGGGTTCCGGTGATGGGCACCGGTATGATCGAGAGCGATGTCAGGAGACCAGGCATGGCCGCAGAGAGCCGCTACATCCTCGTCACGAAACGGGACTGTCCCACCTGCCAGCTCATCGAACCGGCGCTGGAGGAGTTGGCGCTCTCGGCCCCCGTCAGGGTTTTCAATCAGGACGGTGCTGGATTCCCGGCCACTGCCGCCGCGGACGTGATCGATGACAGCGAGCTGGCGGGCTCCTGGGCGTTGGACGTGGAGATCGTCCCCACCCTCATCCGTTACGAGGGCGAGACCGAAGCCGGGCGGACCGAGGGCTGGGACCGTTCAGCCTGGCGTGCGCTGACGCATTTGAACGATCTGGGGGCGTCACTGCCGGAGTTTCGTCCCGGCTGTGGTTCCCTGACTCGGGATCCGGGCATCGCGCCACGACTGGCCGCCCGCTATGGCGGCGGGGGCCTGACTGCTCGACGCATCGATCTCGCTCCGCTCGAGGACGCCATTGAAACCTGTTACGAGCGCGGCTGGAGCGATGGCCTGCCCGTGGTGCCGCCGACTCCGGAGCGCGTTCTGGCCATGCTGGCCGGCACGAATCGCGATCCCGGCGAGACCCTCGGTGAGGTGCCTCCGGATCTGGTTCCGGTCAGCATCGAGAAGATCGCCATCAATGCCGTCATGGCCGGCTGCCGGCCGGAGTACCTCCCGGTGGTGATCAGCGCAGTGGAAGCGGCGCTGGAGGAACCGTTCTGCATGCACGGTCTGCTGGCGACCACGTATTTTTCCGGACCCATGGTCGTGGTCAGCGGCCCGCTTGCCCGTCGCATCGGCATGAATGCCGGCGGCAACGCGCTGGGGCAGGGTAACCGTGCGAATGCCACCATTGGCCGGGCCCTGCAACTCGTGATTCGTAACGTCGGCGGCGGCCGGCCCGGTGGCGTGGACCGCGCTGCGCTGGGTAATCCTGGGAAATACACGTTTTGCTTCGCCGAGGATGATGATCCGGCCTGGACGTCCCTGTCGGAGGACAGGGGCTTCGCCCGCGATGAGACCACGGTGACGTTGTTCGCGGCGGATGGCGTGCAGGGCATCGTCGACCAGAAGGCGCGCGAGCCGGAGCCCCTGTGCCGGTCGTTTGCGGCCGGACTGCGCGTGGTGTCTCACCCCAAGATGGTGCAGGCTGCAGATGCGTTCCTTGTGGTGAGCCCGGAGCATGCGCGGGTCTTCCATGATGCCGGCTGGAGCAAACAGCGGGTCACGGAAAGACTCCATGAGCTCCTGACCATCGACGGCAGTGAGCTGGTGCAGGGCGCCGGCGGCATGGCGGAAGGCCTGCCTGTAAAGCTCAAGGGCCGTTCGTTGCGAAAATTCAGGGAGGGTGGTCTCACCCTCGTTCGCGCCGGCGGCAGCGCCGGCATGTTCTCGGCCATCATTGCCGGCTGGGGTGCCAGCGGCGAGATCGGCAGTTCTCCAGTGACCAGAGAGGTGAAATCATGAGCGAGACCGTATTGCTGGATCCGGGGTCCGAACGGGATCCGAGCCAGCGTGAACCGCGGGCACTGCCGCTGGACTTGAGCGGTCGGACCGTTGGGCTGCTCGACATTTCCAAGCCTCGTGGCGACGTCTTCCTCGACGAAATCGCGAGTCTGCTGGAAGCCGAAGGGGCCACGGTGACCCGCTTCCGCAAGCCCACGTTCACGCGCCCGGCGCCCACCGAACTGCGGCAGGACATCGCCGAGCAGTGTGATCTGGTGCTGGAAGGTCTGGCCGACTGAGGGTCGTGTACGTCGTGCAGTTTGCATGACATCAACGACCTTGACGGCCGTGGCATAGCGGGTGGTTTCGTCGCCTCAGACGAGTTCCGGGATGCGGCGAAAGCGCAGGGCGACGCGCTTGGATTTCATGCACGGGCCATCTACGTCCCGCATCCGATCCAGGATCGCACTGACGAAGAAATGAAGGCGCTGGCGCGGAAGGCCTTTCCGGCGGTGCTCGATATGCTCAGGCAGGGACAAGAGCAAGACGCCCAGGCTTGAGTGCTCGGCCTCGCATCACGGCAGGCCAGCGGCCTGCCGTGATGCTTGGCGCGGGCACGAAGGCCGGCTCGAAGCAGCGGGCCAAGCGTTCCACATCAGCGCACTGTTGCCGGCGGGTTCTCCATCGCGAACACCTCTGTCAGGTAGCGGGCCATCTGCCGCTGCCTGTCAGGATCATCTGCCAGGGCCTGTTCCAGGAAGGCATACAAGGCCAGCCGTGTCAGCATATGCTGATCCGCCGGGCGCATGGCGCGTTCGAACGTTTCCATGGTGCAGGGTAGTTCTCCGGCCGTGGAAATGCCGAGGTCCGAGTCCGGCACGAGAATGGGTTCGGCTTCGTCGTCCTCACGGTCCAGCCCGCGCAGCAGCAGTGGACACACCCATCGGTCTGGATGCCGGAACCACCGCATGTAGGTACTCGAAACGCCGGCGAATCCCACATGACTGCCATTGTGCAGGGTCACCAGCAGGCCGTTGTCCACCTTGTCGGGAATCGGGGCGGCGTTGTCTTCATACGGGACCATGGCGTCCGCAGTTCCGGCAATCATCATGAACGGCATGTCCGTTGTCTGAAAAAATCTACGCTCGAGGAACGCGCTCGGCCCGGCTATGGACACCGCTGCAGCGAGCCGGGGATCGCGCAGATCCCGATGGTAGGCCGCGAACTGCGTCGTCAGTCCACCCAGAGACAAGCCAACGACCGCGATCCGCAATGGATCGAGCAGTCCGTAGAGACTGTCCTGTTCGTCAGCATTTCGCGCCAGCAGTGCGTCGATCACGAAGGAAACATCGCCGGGCTGATTGATCACATCCCCCGCGTTTGCACCACCCGGTGCACCGCCGTGGCTGAGCGGATAGTCCACCGCCACGATGGCGTAGCCCTTGGGCACGAGAAAGTCGACCAGATACTCCGGTTCGCGCACGGATGACATGAAGCCGTGGCTGTAGACGATCAGCGGGTAGGGCTTCTGTTCGGCTTGCTCGGGAACCCAGAGAAAGCCGTTGAGTTCACGGAACGGAAGGCCCTCGAAGTCACCGTTGGCATTCGTGGGTCGTGAGTTGTCGGTCAAGGCGATGCTGTGGCGCGACACGCCCAGCGTGCCGGGCTGATAGAGCCTGGCGCTTTGCTCACCGGTGGGGGAAGGCAGGCGCGGATTGAGTAGATAGACGCCAGCGATGATCAGAACCGCGATCAGGCCCAGCAGAATCTTGGCGAAGCGGTTCATGTGCAGGTGGCTCCTTCGATGTTCGATCAGGCTGACACAGCTGTCTGAATTCAGGCGTATTCGGGTCGTTCGGGGCACGCCCAACGGCAGCCATCCTGTCAGGAATCAACGCAAGCCAACACCGCCCTGTTCAGCTCCTCCCTGGCCGTTGTGACGCGAATTCCGTTTGCCGGTCGCCGCGCCAGCGTCGATGCTCAAATAGTTTTATGACAAAATCTATTTGGCCACGAAGGATCGCGGGACCCATGGACGAGCGCACCCGTCACCTGCTCGAGGCGCCACCGGCGCCTCTGCTGATTCGTCTCGCCACACCCAACGCTGTGGCGTTTCTGATCCAGGCCTCGGTGAGCATGGCGGAGGTCTGGTTCGTCGGGCGCCTCGGCATCACGGCGCTGGCGGGGATTGCGCTGGTGTTCCCGCTGCTGATGCTCACCCAGATGATGGCCGGCGGTGCACCGCAGCTCGGGATCGTGGGCGCTGCGATCTCGGCCGTCGCAGTGTCGGCCCTGACCAGCGTCATCATGCTCTGGCGGCTGACCGGTGACTCCCAGAGCGTACGCCTGCGCTGGAGCGCATGCCGTTTCTCAGCCGAGTTGTTCCGGGATCTGTTTCGCGTCTTTGCGCCAGCGTCGCTGTCGCCGCTGCTCACCGTGGCGACGATCCTGAGTCTGACCACAATCGTCGCCGGCTTCGGCCCTGCGGCGCTGGCAGGCTACGGCATCGGTTCGCGCATCGAGTTCCTGCTGGTGCCGCTGGTGTTCGGCCTCGGTTCCGCCATGACCTCCCTGGTCGGGGTCGCAAGCGGGGCCAAGGACCACGGTCGGGCGGAGCGCATCGGTTGGATCGGGGCCGGCATGGCAGCCGCGATGGCAGGCAGTGTGGGCCTGCTGCTGGCCCTGTTCCCGTCTGCCTGGATTCCGGCGTTCACCGACGATGCGGAGGCGCAGGCGGTGGCGGTCAGTTACATGCGTACCGTCGGGCCTTTCTTTGCCCTGCAGGGAGTAGGCCTGTCGCTCTATTTTGCGAGTCAGGGTGCCGGTGCCATGCTCTGGCCGGTGGCTGCGACCATCATGCGTATTCTGGTGGCCGTCGGCGGTGCGCTCCTGCTTGCGCACGGATTCGGTTGGGGTCTGTCTGGGGTGTTCGTCGCCGCGGCGGGTGCCATGGCGCTCTACGGCATCATCATCGCGTGGGCGGTGAAACTGGGAGCCTGGCGGCGCTGAACCTGTGTCCAGGATGCTTCTCGTCGGAGTGAGACGTTTGCGGGCGCCCATGCCGTTTCCGTCCGGTCATGAGCGCTCGCAGGCTGTGGATGCGTGCAGTCACGTGAGCCAAGGGTTCCTTGGCCCGCCGGGATCAGCCCGCCGATCGCGGTTAACGCGGCTGCATGCGGATCCCGCCGTCGAGGCGGATCGTTTCGCCGTTCAGGTAGGGGTTCTGCATGATCTGAACGGCCAGCAGCGCGAATTCGGGTGCGTTGCCGAGGCGCTTGGGGAACTGCACCATGTCGATCAGCGGCAGTCGGACCTGATCCGGTGCGCCCATCATCATGGGGGTCTCGAAAATCCCCGGAGCGATGGTGCAGACTCGGATGCCGTTGCGGCTGAGGTCGCGGGCGATGGGCAGGGTCATCCCGGCGACGCCGGCCTTCGATGCGCTGTACGCCGCCTGGCCGACCTGGCCGTCGAAAGCCGCTACGGAGGCGGTATTGATGATCACGCCGCGTTCACCGTCTTCGTTGACCGGATCGTTCTTCGCCATGGCGGCTGCGCACAGCCTCAGAGTATTGAAGGTTCCGATCAGGTTGACGTTGAGGACGAACTTGAATGTGTCCAGCGACATCGGACCATCCTTGCCCAGGGTCCGGGCTGCGGCACCGATGCCGGCACAGTTGACGTTGACGTGCACGGCGCCGAATGTTTCGAGGGTCGATGCTACGGCCGCCTCGACCGAAGCGGCGTCGGCCACGTCCACCTTCCAGGCGGCGGCTTGCGCGCCGAGTTCCTTCGCCGTGGCTTTCGCAAGATCTTCGTTGAGATCGAAGATCGCGACCTTGCCGCCGGCGGCGATCACCTGTTCCGCGGTGGCACGGCCGAGGCCGGATGCGCCGCCGGTGATGACGGCAACCTTGTCTTTCAGCTCCATGGGGTGTGCTCTCCTGGCGAATGAAGCCGCGTAGTATACGGACCTTGTAAAGGGGAGGCTCTGAATCGGGCGCACGCCGCAGAGCTGTGGCGCGCCCGATTCAGCGCCCTCCAGGCAGTGGTGGAGGATGGTTTGGCTGCTCGTTCGTCAGCAATCGACACCGCGGCGCCACCGGTTGCGGTGTACAGTGGATTCCTCGCTGACCGTTCGGCGGCACGCTGGCTGCGCTGGTGTCTGGTCGCTTTACCGTGGCGGCAGGATCGCGTGCGGATGTTCGGACGGGCACATGCGTGTCCGCGCCTGATCGCCTTCCTGGCCAAGCCCGGCCTGAGCTATCGCTACAGCGGCTTCGAGCACCGCGGCGCGGGAATGGGCACGCGGCTTTCGGTGCTGCTGGCCGCGGTCAACACTCGCCTTTCGACTCGCTTCAATAGCGTGCTCGTGACCTGCTACCGGGACGGTGCCGACCGGCTCGGCTGGCATGCGGATCGGGAGCGGGAACTCGGCCCGGATCCGGAGCTCGCGGTGCTCAGCCTCGGCGCTCCGAGAACCCTTGCCTTCCGCACCCGGGGAACGCCAAGGCAGTACACGCGTTACCCGCTGACGGCCGGGTCGCTGCTCTACATGGGTCCCGGGACGCAGGCCGATTGGCAGCACAGTGTGCCGTCGCAGCGGCACGCGACCGAGCGGGTCAGCCTCGGCTTCCGGGAGTTGGGTTGCGCATGAGCGACGCGGTGACCTGGATGGAGGATGCGGACCTCGCGACCTCGAACAGCCTGCGGCTTCCGAGTCGCGCCCGCTGGTTGGTGTCCGTGCCGAACGCGCCTGCTGCGGTTGACGCGCTGACCAGGGCGAGTGCGAAGGGACTGACGCTGTGGGTCCTCGGTGAGGGCTCGAACGTGGTGCTGCCGCCGCGACTCGATGGGTTGGTGTTGAGGGTGAGCGACGAGGACATCCGGATTCTCGAACACCGTGGGGACAGTGTGCGCCTGCGCGTCGGCGCCGGCGTACACTGGGACGCCCTGGTGCATTGGGCCGCCGAGCGGGACTTCTGGGGGATCGAGAATCTGGCTTTGATTCCGGGTTCGGTGGGCGCTGCGCCGGTGCAAAACATCGGCGCCTATGGCCAGGAGCTGGCGAGTTCCTGCATTCGAGTGCAGGCGGTGGAACGGACGACTCGCCGAATCTGCTGGCTCGACGCCGCGGCGTGTGCGTTCGGCTACCGGGATTCACGCTTCCGCCGTGAGCCCGGTTCCTGGGTCATCACGGCCCTGGAACTCAGTCTCAGGACACGGGGGCAGGCAGAAGTCGGCTATGCGGGCGTCCGGGACATTCTGAGTGAACTTGGTCTGGCGGGCGCGTCCCCCGTGGAGATGGTGCGGGCCATCTCCACGTTGCGCCGGCGCAAGCTGCCGGATCCGGCAGAGCTCCCCAATGCGGGCAGCTTCTTCAAAAATCCGGTGGTCAGCTTGGCGACGTTCGAGCAGCTGCGGGGTCGGGATCCGGACCTTCCCGGGACCGCAACGGCGGACGGGATCAAGCTGTCCGCGGCATGGTTGATCGATCGTTGCGGCTGGCGGGGATTCCGCCGCGGCGGGGTTGGGGTGGCGCCTCAGCACGCGTTGGTGCTGGTTCATCATGGCGGGGCGGACGCGCGGGCGCTGCTGGCCCTGGCAGCTGACATCGCCGCCTCGGTCAGGGACCGTTTCGGCGTCCAGCTGGAGCGAGAGCCCACGGATCCGGTCGGGCCTGAACCAGCCGGTGCGTCAGCACCGGATGGCCCAGGGTGGGGGCTTAAAGACTAGCTGGAGCCGCCTGCCTTCGAGGACGGTTCCGGTGCATCCGTGGCGTCATCTTCCTCGTTCAGCGGCAAGGCGCCCTGCGGCGCTGCGAGCCGTTGGCGCGGATCGTTGGCCGCCCGGGGCGCCTCAGTCGGCGGCCGGGGCTGGACGGGAATGGGATCCGCCGTCACGGCGGGGCGAATGGACTTCGGCGGCGGGCGATCCTCGATCACCACCTGCGCAGGCTGACGTGCGGCCCGATTACGCGGATCGTTTGCGGCGCGCGCCGGTTCGCTTGCGGCAGGAGCCGGCTCGGAGTCGTCTGGACTCGTCGCGGCGGGCTCCTCGGCCGGTGTTTGATCGTCTGTGACCTCCGCGTCCGCGGGCGCAGTGTCTGCTGTACTCGCATCTTCCGCGGCCGGTTCGGGCGGCGTGGCTTCGCCGCTGGTTGCAGCGACCGGCTTCGAATCGGCGTCGGACTCGGCCCGAGTTTCGGCCTCGACCTCCACCATGTTCGTCGGGGTCGCCGGCGCCATGGCATGTTCCATTCCGCCCCGGCGGATGGTCGGTTCTTCGTTGTCGACCTCGTCCTCGGGCACACTCGCCGCTGCCGGGGGCGCTGTTTCAGCAGCGACAGCCCTTGGCGTGCTCGGGGCTTCAGCCGGAATTTCCGAGCGATCCTGTCGCGGCCTGCGTCGGGTGTTGGCGGGTGGCGTATGCGCTTCGACTGGCGCATTCACGCCGTCGGCTTCCCCTTTAGCCGCGGACGGTGCTGATTCGGTGGCCGTCTCAGGCGCTGGCATGCTCTGATCATCGCCAGTTTCAACCGGTCGTCGACGTCGTCGCCCGCGTGCCTCGCTGCCGCCCTGATCGCTGCTGTCCGCAGATTCAGGCTGTTCAGGACGATGCTCTTTAGGCGTCGTTTCCGCTCCAGCTTCGTTCGTCTCATCACCTTCGCCGGAACGACGACGGCGCCCGCGACCACCGCGGCGGCGCCGCCGCTTGCGGGTCCCGTCACCGGAGCCTTCGCCGTCACCTTGCGACTCGGGACCGCGATTGGCTTCCGCCGGGCTCGGCTCATTGTCCGGCGACTTGGCACTCACGGCCGCTCCGTCCTTGGTGGACTCTTCGGTTTCCGGTCGCCGTCCGCGTCGCTGCCGACGCTCGCCTCCTGCGTCGTCGCGGTTGCGATCTTTGGCCTGGGCGTCGTCGTCGCGCGGCCGTTGCCGTCTGCGAGCACTGCCTTCGCGTTCACCCTCGGAACGGGGTTCGCCGCCACGACCGCGGCCGCGACGGGAGCGCTGACTTTCGCTGCTCGCGGCGTCCTTGCTTTCCGTCTTCCTGGGCGTGGCTACCGAAGTCTCTGCGGGCGCGGATTCGCCACCACCGAACAGCATGCGAGAGAGACGACTGAACAGCCCGCCGGCGGCGGCAGGCGCCGACGCCGCCGGCGTGGGCGGCTTGGCCTGTGGTTCGGGCTGCGGTGCAGGTGCCCGGGGCGCAACCGTCTTGACGGCCGCTTCCCGCACCGGCGCCGGTGGAGCCGCCTCGTGGGTGGCTTCGAGCTCGGTCTGTTCCGTCACCGCATCGACGATCTGGTAGGTGGGTACGTCCTCCTCGGCCAGCTGGTCGTCGCGTATGCGCTGAACCTCGAAGTGAGGTGTTTCCAGATTGGGATTCGGCACGATCATGATGCGCACCTGCGTGCGCAGTTCGATGGCCGTCAGGTCGGACCGCTTCTCGTTGAGCAGGAAGGAGGCGATGCTCACCGGCACCAGTGCCCGCACGGCCGCACTGCGGTCTTTCAACGCTTCCTCTTCCAGCAGGCGTAGAATGGACAGCGCCAGCGAGCGTACGTCGCGGATGACACCCTGGCCGCTGCAGCGCGGGCAGACGATGGTGGTGGTCTCCTCCAGCGACGGCCGCAGACGCTGCCGGGACATCTCCATGAGGCCGAAACGGGAAATGCGTCCGACCTGGACCCGAGCGCGATCCGCCTCGAGGGCCTCGCGCATTCTGTTTTCGACCTCGCGCTGATTGCGGTTGGACATCATGTCGATGAAGTCGATGACGATGAGTCCGCCCATGTCCCGCAGGCGAAGCTGCCGCGCGATCTCATCGGCCGCTTCGAGATTGGTGTTGAGCGCGGTCTCCTCGATGTCGGCTCCGCGGGTGGCGCGGGCGGAGTTGATGTCGATGGAGACCAGGGCCTCGGTCGGATCGATCACGATGGAACCGCCGGAGGGAAGCTTCACCTCGCGCTGGAATGCGGATTCGATCTGCGACTCGATCTGATAGCGGTTGAACAGCGGTACCGGGTCCTCATAGCGACGGATCCGATCACGATAGCTCGGCATCACCTGCTCAATGAATTCGATGGCCTGGGCGTGGGCGTCGGCGGTGTCGATCATGACCTCGGTGACGTCCTTGCGCAGGTAGTCACGGATCGCTCGCAGGATGACGTTGTTTTCCTGATAGATCAGGAAGGGGGCCTTCTGCTCGTCGCTGGCCCGGCGAATCGCATCCCATACCTGAAGCAGGTAGTCAAGATCCCACTGCAGTTCCTCGGAGTTGCGACCGACGCCTGCCGTGCGGACGATGACCCCCATACCCTCGGGAATCGTCAGGGAAGACATGGCCTGGCGCAGCTGATCCCGCTCTTCTCCCTCGATGCGTCGGGAAATGCCACCAGCGCGGGGATTGTTCGGCATCAGAACCATGTAGCGCCCGGCGAGGGAGATGAAGCTGGTGAGTGCGGCGCCCTTGTTGCCGCGCTCTTCCTTGTCTACCTGGACGATCAGTTCCTGGCCTTCCTTGACCACCTCCGCGATGTTGACCTTGCCTTGAATGTCTCCAGCCTTGCGGCTGTAGTATTCCGGTGCAATCTCCTTCAGCGGCAGGAAGCCGTGACGATCGGCTCCGAAATCGACGAAGGCCGCTTCGAGGCTGGGCTCGACGCGGGTGATGCGGGCTTTGTAGATGCTGGATTTTTTCTGTTCCCGGGCTCGGGATTCGATGTCCAGATCGAACAATTTCTGGCCATCGACGAGCGCAACCCGCAGCTCTTCTGGCTGGGTCGCGTTGATCAGCATGCGTTTCATTTATGGCACTCGCCTGGAGAGCGGGCGCAGCAAGCCTGGGCGGCCGAGATCAGGTAGCCGTGTACAGCAGGACCGGAGTCACCACCGTGTCGGTACGCGGAGGCCGGCTGCGACCCAAAGGCCGTTGCCGGGCGTGCGCCGGTCAAGTCCGTCTCGCGTGGACACCGACCGTTGCATCTGTCCGGATAGCGTCGGATGGCGCACGCGCCTGTACCGACGCTCCGGTGCAGCCTATGGCTTCACCGGCGCTGCGCCTCCCGATGTGCTGCGCTCCTGTGGCCGCGCGTCCTCTTGCAGCAGGACAGCTGGCGTGGCCGGACAGGATCCCGGACAATTTCCTTCACGATTCCTCCTGGCTTTCCGAGAACTCACAGCTCCGGACTGCCGAAGAGTCTTCCCATTCTCTGGATGCCGCATGCTTGGTGCGACAGCGCTCGTGCTATCGTCGGACGAACCGGCGGGTTGCGCCTGGGCTCGTCGCCCTGTTCAAACATTCCTGTGCGTTCGTGAAACGGGGAACAGAGCGTGATTGAAGCTCTTGATTTCCCTGCGAACGCCCGGGCCGACGTTGCACGGATCACCACTGCCGGCGGAAGATGTCCGCTCAGGGCTGGTGATCAACTCAGGTCGGCCCGCCACCAGATTGTAACAGCAGTCCCCAAGTGACTCAAACGAAAGGAAAAACGAAGGCTCGTCGCAAGGCGCCCGCTGGCCGTGGCCGGCGGGCGCCGGTTTCGCAGCGCCGCGCCGAAGCCCAACCGGCGGCGGCCGGCATGCGGGCGCAACCGACGCGTATGGTCAGGATTGATGCGGAAGGGGCCGGTCAGCGCATCGACAATCTCCTGTTGCGCGAGCTCAAGGGCGTCCCTCGCAGCCGGGTCTACAGCATGCTTCGCAAGGGGGAGGTCCGGGTCGATGGTCGGCGTATTCGGGCCGGCCATCGTCTGCAGGCGGGCGAGGAAGTGCGGCTGCCGCCCTGGCACGGACCCGCCGCCGGACGGCGTCCCGCTGAGCCTTCGGTGGCGCTGGCCGAGCGCCTCGCAGCCGGCGTTCTGCATGAGGACGACGATCTGCTGGCCATGGATAAGCCGGCCGGCCTCGCGGTGCATGGTGGCAGCGGCATTCATCTCGGCCTGGTCGAGGCGTTGCGACAGCTTCGACCCGACACGCCCTTCTTAGAGCTGGCGCATCGGATCGATCGTGACACCTCGGGCTGTGTGCTGCTCGCCAAGCGCCGGGCAGCGCTGCGGCGGCTGCACGTCCTGTTTCGGGAACGGCGCGCGAAGAAGCGCTATCTGGCGCTTGTGGGGGGAGACTGGCCCGCGCATCTGCGTCAGCTCGACGCGCCCTTGGAGCGGCGCGTGGCCGCCAGCGGTGAGCGCTTCGTCCGCGTCTCGGCCGCCGGCAAGCACGCAGTCACCCGGGTGCGGGTTGCCGCAAGGCTGCAAGAGGCGACCCTGCTCGAGATCGAACCGGAAACAGGCCGGACCCACCAGATCCGCGTGCACCTCGCCGCCGCGGGACACCCCATTCTCGGCGATCCGAAGTACGCCGATGACGAGGCGAGGGCCTGGCATGAGACGCTCGGCGTCGTCCGGCTCTGTCTGCATGCAGCGTCCATCGAACTCCCGGAATGGGGCGACGACGGGACGGCCCGACGTTTCGAGGCGCCGCTTCCAAAAGATATGGCCGATCTCGTGGCCCGGCTGTCCGGCTGAGAGGCGCAGGATTCGGCTGCGACCACACGCGCAACGTCAGGGCAGGTGCACCCCGAATGTGGCCAAAAGGTCCACCAGGGCCATCAGCGGCAAGCCGATCAGGGCATTCGGATCGCGGCCGTCGAAACCTTCGAACAGCACGATACCGTAGCCTTCCGCATAGAAGCTCCCGGCCGCATCGACAGGCTGTTCGACAGCGAGGTAGCGGTCGATGGCGGCGGCGTCGAGTTGTCGGAATCGGACGGCGAAAGATTCGACGGTGCTAGCGCTGCGGCCCCCGGTTGCAGCGATGACGCACAGGCCGGTGTGAAGCACCAGCGTTCGTCCTGCCGCGTCGCGGATTTGGGCGGCGGCGGCGGCAAGATTGCCTGGCTTGCCCAGAGGACGTCCATCCAGGTCTGCCACCTGATCGGAGCCAATGACCAGGCAGGCTTCGCCCGCATGCCGGTCGGCCACCGCCTGCGCCTTGGCGCAGGCCAGGCGTCGGGCCATCTCCGGAGGAGATTCCGCCACTTGCGGGCGCTCGTCCACATCCGGCACTTCCCAGGTGAACGGCAGCTGCAATCGCTGCAGCAGTGCTCGTCGATAGGGCGAGCCTGATGCCAGGATCAGCGTCATCGGCGCTGACGCGGTCGGGTGGGACTCAGACGGATGTCCGATGCGTCTGGAGCAGGCTTGAGCGTCGCTATAAGTCCTTGATTACTCATCGGAGCAGGGCCGGTTCGGGTGCCGCATTAGCCTTTGACAGCGCTCGGGGGCATGCCTATGATTGCGCGCCTGTCGCGGCCGGGGGGCAGTTTTGGCTGTTTGAGATCCTGTGAGACAGGACTTTGCCGCAGCTCCAGACGACAGGGCAAGTGAGGCCGTCATGCATCTTTCGCCCTATCAGCTGGCACGCGAAAACCGGACACTCACCCTTGATGTGCCGCTGGACGCACTGCCGCGCTTCGCCTCCCTGGTGGCTGCGGAAGGTGAGGCGGTTCGGGTCGAGGTACAGTTCGATCGGGACGAGCAGGGCCGTTGCCATATGCATGGACGGCTGCGCACCAGGCAACGTTTTCTGTGTGCGAACTGTCGCGAGGTCGAGGCCTGCGACATGGACGTGGAGGTGGATGCCTGCCTCCTCAGTTCCGACGACGCTGCGCGCGAGCTGCTCGGCGAGGTCGACCCATTGGTGATCGAAGGGCCGGAGGCCACGCCGGCACAGTTGTTCGAGGATGATCTGCTGCTGGCGCTGCCCGAACGGCCCTGTTACGGCAGCGAGGCCTGCCCGCACAGGGTGCAGATGCCTGAGGACGAGCTGCCGGAGCAGCAGCGTGACAATCCGTTCGCGGTCCTGGCGGAACTGAAGGATGGTTCGAGGCGCCGCGACGATTGAACCTGGGCTCTCGGATCCGCGATGCGTGTGGTCGCGGACATGATTCATGATCTGGTGCGGAGTTCCGCGCCGCGAGGAGATTTCAGCCATGGCTGTACAACAGAATCGCAAGACCCGCTCGCGCCGCGGCATGCGTCGGTCCCACGATGCCCTGTCCGGTCCGACCCTATCCGTCGATCCGACCACGGGTGAGACCCATCGCCGGCACCATATCACCGCCGACGGTTTCTACCGCGGCCGCAAGGTCGCTCCAGCCCAGGACGACTGAAGCACGCGTTCGCGCCGGGGGAGGAAGGGATGCGAAGCATCGGGATGATGTTTCCAGGGCAGGGCTCTCAATCCGTGGGCATGCTGTCCGATCTGGTTGGCGAGCATGCTGCCATCGGCAGCACGTTCGAGGAGGCATCGACCGCGCTGGGTGAGGATCTCTGGTCGCTGGTCCAGAACGGCCCCGCCGAACGTCTCGACCGTACCGAGAACACCCAACCTGCGCTCCTGACCGCGAGCGTCGCCCTGTGGCGTGCATGGCTCGAAGCCGGGGGCCCCGAGCCCGTGGTTGCAGCCGGTCACAGCCTGGGCGAGTACTCAGCGATGGTGGCCGCAGGCGCGCTGGACCTTGGCGCTGCGGTGCGTCTGGTTCGTGAGCGGGGGCGCCTGATGCAAGCCGCTGTTCCCGCTGGCGAGGGCAGCATGGCGGCCATACTCGGCCTCGACGCCGACGTGGTCGAGGGTTGCTGCGAAGCGTCGGCCGGAAACGGTGTCGTGGCCCCTGCCAACTACAATGCACCGGGCCAGGTGGTCATTGCAGGCGATGTCGCTGCGGTCGACCGCGCCATCGCGGCCTGCAAAGAAGCGGGTGCCCGCCGTGCCATGGCGCTCACGGTCAGCGGTCCTTTCCACTGCGCGCTGATGCAGGCTGCAGCCGAGCCGTTCGCCGCTCTGCTCGATGCCGTCAAACTCGATGAGCCGCGCTTTCCAGTGGTTCAGAACCTCGACGCCGAAGTAAGCACTGATGTGGCGGAGATCCGTCGCCGCCTGCTCGCGCAGCTCTACTCGCCCGTGCGCTGGACGGACTGCGTCGCCGCGATGGCGACCCGCGGGGTGACGATGGTCGTCGAATGCGGGCCCGGAAAAGTGCTCGCCGGTCTCGTCAAGCGGATCGATCGCGATCTTGAGGTCGCCGGCCTCGGTGACGCAGCGGGCTGTGCAGCTGCGCTCCAGCAGGTTGCCGGGAGCGGTTCATGACGGATGCCATTACTGCGCTGGTGACCGGTGCGAGCCGGGGCATCGGAGCAGCCATTGCCGATGGTCTCGCCGAGGCAGGTTATCGGGTGGCGGGTACCGCGACCTCGGAAGCCGGCGCAATCGCCATCAGCGAGCGACTGGGCAGTATGGGTGCAGGCTTCGTGCTCGACGTCGCTGACGACGCTGCGGTGGAAGCAGCCCATGAAGCGATCATCGCTGCTATGGGCGACCCCCTGGTGCTTGTGAACAATGCCGGCATCACCCGCGACAACCTTCTGCTGCGCATGAAGCCGGATGAGTGGGATGCGGTGATGCAGACCAATGTCAGTGGTCTCTATCGCATGTGCCGTCGGGTCATTCGACCGATGATGAAGGCGCGCTTCGGACGCATCATCAATCTGTCCTCGGTGGTTGCCGCCATGGGTAACGGGGGGCAGACGAACTACGCGGCCTCCAAGGGTGCAGTGGAAGCGTTCACACGCTCCCTGGCCAAGGAAGTCGGGTCGCGGGCCATCACGGTGAACGCGGTGGCGCCGGGGTTCATAGAGACCGAGATGACTGCTGCGATACCCGAGGCGCAGCGGGAGGCCCTTTTGGGCAACGTCGCGGTCGGGCGCCTGGGCGAGGCACAGGAAGTCGCGGCGCTGGTGCGCTTCCTCGCGTCCCGAGAAGCAGGCTACATCACCGGTGAGACGATCCATGTCAATGGTGGTCTCTTTTGCGCCTGAGGCGGGCGTGTTGCCGGTTTGGGAAACGTTCGCATACACTACGCGGCGCCTTAATGGCGCCCTCACGTTGACGGGAGTTTGGGTTCAATGAGCAGCGTTGAAGAACGGGTCAAGAAACTGATCTGCGAACAGCTCGGCGTAAAGGAAGACGACGTGAAAGATGATGCGTCGTTCGTCGAAGATCTGGGCGCGGATTCCCTCGATACCGTCGAGCTGGTGATGGCGCTCGAAGAGGAATTCGAAACCGAGATTCCCGACGAGGAGGCCGAAAAAATCACAACGGTGCGGGAAGCCATCGATTACGTTCTCGCCCATCAGTGACGACCGTGCCGGGTCGTTCGAACCTCTGGCGTCCGCCGTCCCGGCCTTTCGCTCATGAGCCAGCAGAAGCCGCATCTGCGTTCGCGCGGTGCGGCTTTCTTGTGCTCGACCCATGCCGCACGCTTCTGATCGACTGACGATCGGAGCGTCGATCTTGCTATGCTTCAAGCCGCCGCGCCGAGGCGGCGGCCATCCTGGAGGAAGCCGATGTCCGGCAGACGAGTCGTGGTAACGGGTATGGGCATGCTCACGCCCGTGGGCCTCGATGTACCCGAGTCCTGGAGCGCGATCCTGGCGGGTAAGAGTGGGGCTGCGACCATCGACAAGTTCGATGTCAGCGACTTCAGCGTCCGTTTCAGCGCGAGCGTCAAGGACTTCGACGTCACCCGCTACATGGACGCGAAGGAAGCGCGGCGAGTCGACGTGTTCGTGCAGTACGGCATGGCGGCCAGTATTCAGGCCATCGAGGATGCCGGACTCGAAGTGGACCCGGAGCGGGCCGACCGCTACGGCGTCTCCATCGGCTCAGGTATCGGTGGCATCGTCACCATCGAGTCCACCCGGGATACCCTGACCAAGAGCGGCCCAAGGCGGGTCTCACCGTTCTTCGTTCCGGGCAGCGTCATCAACATGATCTCTGGGATCATCTCCATCCGGTATGGCATGAAGGGGCCGAACCTGGCCGTGGTCACAGCCTGTACCACGGGCACTCACAATATCGGTCTCGCCGGCCGACTGATCCGTGATGGCGACGTGGACGTGATGGTGGCCGGGGGGGCGGAGATGGCGACGTCGCCGGTTCCGCTGGCGGCATTCTCCTCCATGAAGGCCCTGTCTCAGCGTAACGACGACCCGGAAGCAGCCTCCCGGCCCTGGGATCGCGGGCGCGACGGTTTCGTGCTTGGTGATGGTGCCGGCATCCTGGTGCTCGAGGAGTATGAGCACGCCCGCAAACGCGGCGCGAAGATCTATGCTGAGCTGGCAGGCTTCGGCATGAGCGGCGATGCTTACCACATCACCAGTCCGCCCGAGGATGGCGCCGGCGCCGTTGCTTCCATGCGCAATGCCCTGCGCAATGCGGGGATGGATGCATCCGAAATCGACTACATCAATGCCCACGGCACCTCGACGTCATCCGGTGATGTCGCTGAAGCCCGTGCGATCAAGACCGTCTTCGGCGGTGACACCAAGATTGCAGTGAGTTCGACGAAATCCATGATCGGCCACCTTCTCGGTGCTGCAGGATCCGTCGAGGCCATTTTCAGCGTGTTGGCCATCCGCGAAGGCGTGGCGCCGCCGACCATCAATCTCGATGATCCGGATGACGGTTGCGATCTCGATTTCGTGCCGCACCAGGCAAAGGAAATGAAGATCAACGGTGCGCTGAGCAATTCCTTCGGCTTCGGTGGCACCAACGGAACGTTGATCTTTCGTCGCGTCGATTGAGACCTAGTGTCCCGAACCCGAAGTTCGCAGTCTGTGCGCGAGCCTGTATGGCTGCCGGGC
>REEU01000260.1 GCA_007694905.1 Gammaproteobacteria bacterium
CGCTGACGTCGCCGAGCACCAGCAGAACGAACATCGCCGACACCATGCCGCCGACATAGCCCAGCGACCAGCCGAAGCCGGAGATTTTGCCGAGATCCTCCGGCGGACCGAGGCTCGGCAGAAAGCTCGCGATCAACGCTTCGCCGAGCGCATAGGCGAAATTGGAGAGCACGATCAATACCACGCCGAGCAGGATAAGACCCGGCGCGACCAGCCAGAGCATGGCCGTGGTGACCACGCATAGCAGGTAGGTTCCAAACAGGAACTGTTTGCGCCGCGCCGTGTGGTCGACCACCGCACCCACCACCGGGGCTGAGACCACCACCATCAGATAGCTGATGGAGAGCGCAAGACCCCAGAGAAAGTTGCCGAGACGATAGTCTGGACCGTCGCCGACGATGACCCGGGTGAACAGGTCACCAAAGACGACGGTAATGATCAGCAGCGTATAGGCCTGATTGGCGAAATCGAACATCGCCCAGCCGAGGATTTCCCGCTTCGGCGCGCGGGTACGGGGGGCCATCACCGCAGCCCCCGCCATCGCTCAGGGTGCCCGCAGGTCGCGAAGCATGGGCTGATCGTTCATGAACGTAACGTCCTCAGCCACGTGGCAGGCGATGCAGGCAGCGCGCACCTGCTCAAAGGCCTGCCAGGCTGCCGCCTGGTCACCTTCCGCAAATGCCGCGCCTGCCGGTTCAAACACGGCATCCATGAACAACGCATCCGAATTCGCCTGTCGGGCCGGACGCTTGCGGTAACCGTTCCGGATCGCATCGCCAATCTTCTCGAAGTGGTAGGAGGCAAGCGGCAGATTGTCGTCTTCGAGCGCCTGGTGCAGGTGCCGATAGCGCTCGCCCACCTCCCACATGGCGGAGGAAAAACCGCCGAGATACCCCTCGAGCGCCCGGAAGCGTTCAGCGTCGTCCTCGAAACGCCCGAGCCAGCCGTCGGAAATCGGCTCCGCGTTCGCGCCGCGCTCAACTTCCACGTCGCTACAACCTGCGAGCAAAGCCATCACAGGCATGAGTACAAGAATCCACAACACAACGGTTTTAGGCATCGATCATTCCCCCATTTACTTGAAGGCGGTGAACAGTTCTTCGATGGCCTTCATCTGGTTGCCCACCGCAGAAGACGGCACCAAGATCGGCGTACGAATGCCCGCATCGAACCAGGCTTCCACGCCCTCTCGGACCTTGGCGACGGGTCCGAACAGGGTCGTGTCCGCCAGCCAGCGGTCGGAGAGGACGCTAGGGATGCGGTCGTAATCCTTCGCTTCAATGGCGGCTTCCACCGCCTCCATCTCCTCGACGTAGCCGGCATCCTTCCAGTAGTTGCGGTAGTTCGGCAGCGTCGCGTAGCTCGTCAGCGTACGACGATTCACCGCCTTCGCCGCCTCCTCGTCGTCGCTGATGCAGGTGGGAATCATGTTGCCAATGAAGAACGCGTCGTCCTCTGCCTTGCCTGCCGGCAAGGCTGCCAGCGACGTTGCCATATGCGAGCGCGCGCCATTGGCGAACACCATGCCTTCGGCGATCTCCGCCGCGAGGCCGATCATCTTCGGCCGCAACGTGGCAAGCACCACTGGCGGCAGTTCGCCTACCCGCTGCACGCCGCGCAGTTCCGTGACGAAGTTGCGCATATCTGAAAGTGGCTTCCCCGCCTCGACGCCCAGACGCCGCAGCACAGGACTGTGACTGACGCCGATCCCGAATCGGAAACGACCACCCGACACTTCGTGAATAAAACTCGCACCGGTGGCCAGGTCTTCGACCCGCCGCGCATAGATGGGCTGAATGCTTGTGCCGAAGGGAATTTCATTCGTCACCAGCGCGATGCCTTCGCACAGCGCCATGGCGTCCCCGAGACTCGGGCAGTAGATGCCGCTGAAGCCGCGGCGTTCGATCTCGACCGCGACGTCCAGGGTGGCTTTGCGGCGGCCGGGAACGGCGGCGAGGCTGACTGCAGGCATGCGACTCATGATGGTACCCCTCTCGATGTTGAGTGCGGGGCAGTCTAGCCCGCATCGCTCACCGATTCACGGCTGTGGCCGCGCTAAGCAGGGATACATTGTCAAAAAAACGGCCGGCATCCCTGCCGGCCGTTTGGGGTGTACCGGGCGTCCTGCCCGGTGCCTATCGGTCACAGCTTGTAGCGGATACCAAGCTGCAAAGCCCAGCGGGACTCACCGCGACGGTCCCGCAGCGTCTCGTCGCGGATGTTGCTCTCGTTGAAGGCGTAGACGTAGCGGCCGCTTTCCGGATCGATACCCTCGAAGCGCGCGATGCCCAGGCCATACGGGAACGTGATTTCCTCGATCTGACCCCAGCTCGACTTGAGCATGTTGCCGAAGTTGAGCACGTCCACCCAGACCTCACCCCGGCCGCGGAAGATACCGGGAAGCTCCTGACTGAAGCGCAGATCCACCTGATTGACGAACGAGGAGCGCTGCTTGTTAATGCCAGCGATCTGTCCACGCTGGCTGTCCAGGCCGCTGGTGCGGTCGACGAAGTCGAAGAACGCCGCCTCCATTTCCGCACCGCCGGTGAACAGCACGTCACCTGGGCCGGCAGGAACGTAGAAGGGATCGACGCCCGAGCGGCGGTCGCCGTTCGCGTCGTTGATGAACGTGTAGGTGAACGGCCGACCGGAACGGCCCTCGTAGAAGAGGCCGAAAGACGTGCGCAGATCCTGGAAGAACGCCCGCTGATAGCTCAGCGAGGCGGTGAACCGGTCCTTGATGGCGTAGATGGAGTTCTCCGCGATGTCCGCATTGCGGTCAGCTCGGACGCTGTTGTTCCAGTTCGACCCAGCTTGCGAACTCGTGAGCGGATTCACCTCTTTGGCGCTGGTCCGGGTGTAGGCGACATTCCAGAACCAGTTCGGGTCCGGCGCACTCTGCAGGCTCACCGTCAGCTGGCGACCATTGCCCTTGCTGGTGGGCCGGGCGATGGTGCTGTCGACGCCAAAGTCACGATTGAAGTTGGCGGTGGCCTGTCCGGCACTGCCGGTGAACTCCTCCGGATCTGTGGTGCTCCAGTAGATCGGCCGACCGTCAGGCGCTGTGCCGGTAGGGGCACCGAGGTTGGGCTTCTCGTAACGGATGCCCTCGCTGACTTCTGTGAACACCATCTCCGCGCTGGCGATCATGCCGAAGAAAGGCAGTTCGTGATCGACGGCCAGATTGGCTTTCCACACTGCGGGCTGCTGCATGGCCGGATCGACGATGTCGATGTTGCCACCGAGTCCCGGGGGCGGACGGTCGCCAGGCTGGTTGTTCGGATCGGGGCTGAACGTGATGCCCTCGTCCGCGGGATTGTTCGAGAAAATGGCGCCCTGAATCACGTTGTTGTTGGTGTAAGGGTTCGACAGCCAGACGTTGGCCGACTGGCCCTGGAACAGCCCGACGCCGCCGCGGATCTGGGTGGCGCGACCCGTGTCGGGCGCGTAGTTGAACGCAAAGCGCGGCTGCACCAGCTCATTGCGATCAATGGTGGAGTCGTTGCGCAGACCAAAGAACTCCGAGGCAGCCGCATTGAAGGGCGGTTCGTCGCGAGCGATCGGCACGTCGATACGCACACCGGCCGTGACGGTGAGATTATCCATCGCCTGCCAGGTGTCCTGAAGGAAGATGCCGACGTTGTCCAGGGTCCAGCTCGCGGCGCGATTCTCGACGCCGCCTTCGGTGGGGAAGAACAGCGTGAAAATGCCCGGCGTGCCCTGACGGAACGCATCGAGTCCGAAGAACTGGTACACGCCGAACTGGTCGCGACCGAACAGGTTGAAGACTTCCTGGCTCTGGTAGTCGATACCGAACTTCAGTTCGTGATTACCGGTGATGTAGGTCGCGGCGAGATTGAAGTTCCAGGTTTCGGTTTCCAGGACGTTGACGTGACGGAAACGTTCGGAACCGATGAAGATGCTGTCGGCACCGGAGCAGTTGGCGCTGTTGAGGCAGATCTGAATCTGCGGGCGTGGATCACCGATGTCCCACAGCGACTTCTGCTCGGCATAGCTCAGCTTCATCTCCGTGGAGAAGTTCTCGCTCCAGTCGCTGTAGACTTGGCCGACAATGCTCGAGAATTCCTTGTTGTTGGTCTGCCAATAGCTGGACAGCGACAGGCTGCGCGGCCCGATGCTGCGCAGGAAGGGGTCGTCCTGCTTGGTCTTGTTGTAACGCAGACTGGCACGATGGAAATCGTTGATGTTCCAGTCGAGCTTGATCATCAGGTCTTCGATGTCGGCGTCGAGGCTGCCGGGCGGATCGAAGGAGCCGGCATCGAAGCCCCAGACGTTCTGGGCGATGTCCTGCACCTCGGCGATGTCCGCCTGGGAAATGCCAGCCGTTTCCTGACCAGCGCCGGAACCCGCGGGTCCGAAGATCGGTGCCGCAGACGAACGCGTGAACTTCTCGTAGGTGCCGAAGAAGAACAGCGTGTCGCGAATGATCGGTCCGCCGAATGTGACTCCCCAGGTCGACTCGTCGTCGAAGCCTTCGAAGCGATTGCCGTCACGCTTGCCGGTCCAGTCACTGTCCCGGTAGATGTAGTACAGCGAGCCTTCGAACTCGTTGGTACCGGAACGGGTGACCGCATCGATGCTGGCGCCGGTGTAGCCGGCGAGCGCGACATCGTAGTTCACCAGCGAGATGTTGATTGACTCGATGGAATCCATGGTGATGGGCTGCCGGTCCGTCGGCAGATTGTTGCTCTCGAGACCGAAGGCATCGTTGGTGGACACACCGTCGATGCGGATGTTGTTGAAGCGGGTGTTCTGACCGCCGGCCGAGATCTCACCGCGCTCCTTGTCCACCTGCGAGATGCGGGGATCGGTGCGCACGTAGTCCTGGATGTTGCGGGAGATGGACGGCAGGCCCTCGATGCGATCGCGATCGACGACGGTGCCTGTGCCCATCCTGGACGGATCGAACACGCCGCCGCTGCGGGTGCCCATGACCACCATCTCTTCCGTGATCCGGGATTCCTCCATGGTCACGTTAATGGCCGCCGTGTCCGCAAGCTGCAGGTATTGCTCCGACAGGACGCTGGGACGGAACCCATCGCGCCGGGCCACGACCCGGTAGGGACCGCCCACACGCAGACCGCGCAGCGAAAAGCGGCCGTCAGCGTCCGTTGTGGTGGAGCTCCGCGTGCCGGAAGGCTCGTGCACGAGCTGGACACTGACATTCGGGATGCCGGCACCGCTGCGATCGACGACGCGTCCGGCCGCAGCCGCCGCGGTCACCTGGGCTTGCACCTCGGCCACGCTGAACGCGGCCAGGGCCAGCACAAGCAAAAATGAAAAGAGAGAACGCTGATTCATGCTGATCTGCCTTGTGGCTGGGTGCGGAGTGCAGGCATCAACCACCTTGCGGTATCGGATGGCGACCGACTGATGCCCTGGCTCCGGAGCACTGGACTGGAGGGGTGAAACAAGCCCCTGTTCGAGTCAACGACCAGGACAGGAATTCGCACCTTGGGATGCTGGAATGGATTCCTGGAAAGCCCCGACCGACAACTCGCGCAGTAAACGCGGCAGCGATGACGCTCAGATCAACTGATGATGAAGGTTCGAATACATTGGCGCGCTGATTCGGCGCTTACCGTCATGAAAGTCTCACTTGCATGGCGGTAATGGCCAAACCGAATCTGTTTCGCACCGCTTCAGTGCGCGCGCTTGAGATTAAGGGTTCACAAGCAGGCTCGTGGCCTCGATGACCTGAATACCGTCCCGCTGCCCCAGCCGGCCACTGACCGTGGCATGGCCGGACACGCCCGCCCGCGGACGATTGGCCTGCGCGATGATGATGACGGGTAATCGGCGCTCACCGTCGTACAGGTGCAACGCGCAGTCGGCGCCGTCACAGTCCCGTTCCAGTCGCCCCCGCAGGACGATCCTCTCCTCGCCGGCGTCAAGGTCCGCCATGGCAAGCGGAACGGCTGCAGACAGGGGTGGATGGCGATCACCGTAGACCACGGGCAGCGGAGGCGGCGGGGCGCCAAGATCTGACGGCGGCTCCCGCAGCATCGAGGCAAGCGCCGCCAGCGTCCCGTCATTCGGCGCCGGCTCGATGGCGAGCAGGTGCGCCATGAGGCTGTGCAGGTGCACGCTCTCGACGCTCGGCAGTTTGGCTCCGCTTCTGAAGGCCGGGCCATGGCCAATAAAGATACCGTGCATTTCGCGATGCAGGGGATCCCACCCGTGCATGCCGCGGGTGGGACGCATGAGGACCGCACCGCGATTGCGGCGGCTGGCGATCATCCAGCCGTGATCCGCCTCCGCGAGCACGTCCGCAATGCGGGTGTGATCGCTGAAGCGGTAATGATCCGGCGTGTCTTTACTTTTCCAGACCCGCATGCGGGGATGCGCATCGGTGAGCGCCGCCACGATGGCATCCGCCGAGAGCTCGCCGGCCCAGATCTGCGCCGCCGGACCCCAGTCCGAGACCTGAACGTCGCCCAGTGACAGATAGTCATCGAGCCAGATGTAGCGTTCGGGATCGATGTCGCTCATGCCGTGGTCGGACACCAGCAGAATGTGCATCGCGCCCAGCAAACCGCGCGCCTCGATGCCGTCCAGCAGGCGTCCGAGGTCCGCGTCGATGTCCGCGATGGCCGCCGTCACTTCGTCCGCTTCCGGACCATGGCGATGGCCCAGCGAATCCACCCGGCTGAAATACAGCGTCAGAAAGTCCGGCCGCTCGGCGGCCGGCAGGTCCAGCCAGGCCAGCACCTGCTCGATGCGCTCCTCGTGAGAGACCGCCGCCGCATAGGGCTTCCAATAGGTGGGGTGAGCGCCGCCCACCGGTGCCTCGGAGCCGGGCCAGAAAAACGTCGCGGCGATCAATCCCTGACGCTCTGCCGTGCGCCAGATGGGCTCGCCGTCGTACCAGGCCGGGTCCATGACCGCTTCACGATTGCGCAGAGCGAAACTGCGCTCCCGCTCCGGATCCCACATGCTGTTGGCGACCACGCCGTGATTTTCCGCGTACAGGCCGGTGACCATGGTCCAGTGGGTGGGGAAGGTCTTGGTGGGAAAGATGTGGACCAGCCCATCCGCCACCACACCTTCGTCCCCCAGCCGATCCATATTGGGGGTGCCGGTCCTGACACGGTAGTCATGGCGAAAGCCATCGATAGAGATCAGCAGTACCGGTGCCGGCCGGTCGGCGTCGATCTGCACCGTGGCCGGTGTTGCAGGCGTCGGTTCCTCCGCAGCCTCACAACCCAACAGCAGCAGGACGGGCAGTACCCACAGCACTCCACGGGACATCTGTTCACCTCTGTATCTGGACGGGACCCGAACACGAGCCCCACGGCAACCCGCAATCATCCCGGATCCACATGACCTTCCCATGATGCGCCTTGACCCCCGCCAGGGTCGCGATTAGCGTGCGCCACTCCGCCACTGAAGGGTCCGGACCCCCCGCCATGCTGACCTTTGCCAACCTGTTCCTGCGCCGGGGCGAGAAGGTGATCCTCGATGGGGTCTCGTTCACGATCCACGGCCGGCAGCACGTTGGCCTGGTGGGCCCCAATGGAGCGGGCAAGACCACGCTGTTCGAACTGATCATGGGCCGGCTGCTACCCGAGGACGGCGACGTGCAGCTCAGCGAGCGCACCCGCATCGCCCATCTCGCCCAGCATACCCCGGACACCAATCGCCCGGCGCTGGACTTCGTCCTCGACGGCGACCGGGAGCTGCGGCAGGTGGAGCGGGAGATCGCTGCTGCCGAGCGGGATGGCCGGCATGAGGCCCTGGGAACGCTGCACGCCCGTATGGATGCCATTGACGGCTACTCCGCCGCGGCCCGGGCCGGGGCGATCCTGCACGGCCTCGGCTTCGAGGGTGGGGACCAGACGCGACCCGTGAACGACTTCTCCGGTGGCTGGCGCATGCGTCTGGCCCTCGCCCGCACCCTGATGCAGCCGGCGGATCTACTGCTGCTGGACGAGCCCACCAACCACCTCGATCTGGACGCGACGCTGTGGCTCGAGCGCTGGCTGTCCCGGCTCGACACGACGCTGATCCTGATCTCCCACGACCGGGACTTCCTCGATCGGACGGTGCAGTACATCGCCCACATCGACCGCGGCCACGTGACCCTGTGGCGGGGCAATTACTCCTCCTTCGAGCTGCAGCGGGCCGAAGCCATGGCGCTGCAGCAGGCGACCCACGCCAAGCACCAGAAACGCATGGCGGAAATCCAGCGCTTCGTCGACCGCTTCCGCGCCAAGGCCACCAAGGCGCGGCAGGTGCAGAGCCGCCTGAAAACGCTTGAGCAGCTGGCCCAGACGGCGGCGGTGCGGGCGAGCTCGCCGTTCCGGTTCACGTTCCGGGATCCGGAGAAGATGTCCGACCCGCTGCTCGATGGCGAGGAACTCTGCCTGGGCTACCCGCAACACCGGGTACTCGAGGACGTTCGCCTGCGCCTGCATCCAGGTGACCGCATCGGCCTGCTCGGCCCCAACGGCGCCGGCAAGTCGACCCTGATCCGAACGCTCGCTGGCGGTCTGCAGCCGCTCTCAGGTGAGCTCGTCCGCGGCCATCACGCGCCGGTGGCCTGGTTTGCGCAGCATCAGGTGGAGCAGCTCATGCCCGGGCGCACGCCGGTCGCGCATCTGCTGGCCCTGGACGACGGCACGCCGGAGCAGGAGGCCCGCAACTTCCTCGGTGGCTTCGGCTTCGGTAAGCAGGCCATGGAGCCCATCGACACGTTCTCCGGCGGTGAGCGGGCGCGGCTGGTGCTGGCACTGCTGGCCTGGCAGCGGCCGGCACTGCTGCTG
>REEU01000265.1 GCA_007694905.1 Gammaproteobacteria bacterium
CACGCGCTCGCCTACAGGGACGTGGCAAACCTTGTAGGCCCGAGCGCGTGCGCTCGGCCAGGCCGGGCCGGCGCGTACACGCTTGGTCCGCATGCGGCTCGCCTACAAGTCAGTCATCGGTTTCAGCGAGGTCCGCAGCGCGGCAGCAGGCCGCGACCTGTCGCCGCTCGTATTCGAGCGCAGGGCCCGCAACACGCCCGCCGTCGCCCGTCTCCAGCCACCGACGAATTCGACCTGCGTCACCTAGCGGCGTATGGGTTCCGAAGGAATTCAGCAGCACCACCGCAATCGGACGCGACTCGACTTCCGTCACCATGACCAGGCAGCGGCCCGCATCGTTCAGGTAGCCGGTCTTGCTCAGCCCGACATCCCAGCGGCCGTTCCGGGTCAGGCGATTGGTGTTGCCGTAAGGCAAGCTGTAGACCGGATTACGGAAGCGAACCTGGAAATTCGTCGTCACCGAGTAGGTCCGGATCAGCTCATGTTCCCATGCAGCCACCACCAATTTAGCCAAATCAGCCGCGGTCGAGCGGTTCTCACTGGACAGACCATCTGCATCCACGAAATGCGTGTCATTCATACCGAGCGCCCGCGCCCTGGCGTTCATGTCAGCGACGAACGCATCGAACCCACCGGGATGGTGACGCGCCAGCAGGTGGGCCGCCAGATTCTCCGACGACATCAGCGCAATGAGCAGCAGGTCCCGACGGCGGGCTTCGGACCCGATCCGCAACCGGGAATACGCGTTGGCCGGTGCGACGCGATCCCTCTTTAAAATAGGGAGCCAGGCGTCGATGTCCTCACCGCTTTCGAGCACGACCAGCGCCGTCATCAGCTTGGTGATGGAAGCTATGGGCGCGGGCGTGTCTGCATGTTTGGCATAAAGCGTCTCGCCGCTGTCCAGCGCCACCACCTGGGCGTGAACCGAAGCCAGCGACAGGCGGGCCGGATCCGGCGCGGCGATTGACGACGCTTCGGCGGCCGCAGTCAGCAACATGATGCAGCTCCAAAGGATCCCGATCAGCCCATTGCGCATCCCCACCCCCTTCGTCTGCTCACCGCCGGTACCGCGTCGGATCCGACGCTACTATTGCTGTTGCTGTTGCTGTTGCTGTTGTTCCTGCTGCTCGCGAGCACGCCGGGCCGCTTCCTCGGCCTGTGCCGCCAGACGCTCGGCCCAGGGCAGCGGGCTGATTGATGGTGTCGGCGCCCCGGTAAGTCCCGGCGTCGACCCACCGGCCGCTGCGCCGAGCAGCGCACCAAACAGCGGGTTCGAAGCCCCGAGCTGCCGCTGTGCCTGCAGGCGACCGAGTTCCGAACCGATGCGGGAAAAATCAATCGACGCCGTACCTGCGCCACCGGTGACTGCGATGCGCAACGCATCGTTCTCGCTGGCGGCGATCCCGAACACACTGCGAAGCGTCAGCGGCATGATGCCGAGAATGAGATCCGCCCTCTGGGCTGCGAGATCCATGGTTCCCCAGCTGGCAAAGTGCAGCTGATCGCCGACCAACACATCCATCCGGCGCGTATACGCCAACTTGCCGTCGCGCACCGACATCACCGCCGGGGTGAACTCCGCAGTCCAGGTGTCACCCATGGGCCGCAGATTGCCGAAACGCTGCCCCAGCGTCACCAGACCCTGCAACATCGGCCCGCTCTCCAACTCGATCTTACCCAGAATGACCTGCATTTCGGGAATCCGGACGTTCTCGATGGCGTAGTCACGCAACGGGATCACGACCCCCTCGGCGGGCATCACGAAGCGGATCGGTTCCTCCCCGCCCCGCATGGTCTCGAACAGCGGGTGGGCCCGCGCCAGCACCGCACGGCCGAATTCCTCCGTCGGCTGCACCTGTGCGTTGAGCGTCTCGCGCAGCGTCAGCACGCCGTCGTCGAGTCGCGCGGCCAGATCCGCCCGGGCGTTTTCGCCACGCATCTCCAGCGTGATCGGACCCTTGCCATCACGCAGTTCGCCCGTGATGCGGCTTTCCAGGGTCCGCCCCAGCGTCGCCACGACCAGCCCGTCCATGCCCATGAAACGGTCGATGACCACCACCGGCAGCTGCTGTATGCGTCCGTTCAGATCCATGGACAAACGGTCGGCGGAGAATGCGCCGTCGGCGTCGAACAGGTTCGACACCCGCAGCTCGAAATCGAGGTCACCCGGCGTGGCGTCGTGCTCGGCCACCTTGCCGGTGACTTTCGCCCGCAGCTGCTGGCCAGCCTCTTCGGTCCCCACGTTCGCCACCAGCGTCTGCAGCAGGTAGCGCTCACCGGTACGGCTGTGCTGCATGCGGGCTTCCGCCACGTTCACCCGAGCCTGGAGGTCCGGCAGCCGTCCCGATCCTGCTTCGCCACGCGGCAGGCTCAGCCGAGTCACCGTGGCATCGATGACGGTATCCGCCACGACCAGCAGCCGTCCGAGGTCAGGCGACTCCGTGGGCGGCTGCAATGCAGCGTGCGCCGCAGGCGTCAGCGTCAGCCGCAGCTGCGCAGGTTGTTTGAGACGGATGGCATCACCGAGATCGAGTTCCGCATCCGCGCTCAGATGGCGGGCATTCGCGCGCAGGCTGGTGCTGCCCCGCGGCACTTCACCGAGGGCGACTTCGCTGGTCAGCTTCACATCGAGTGCCGACCCCAAGACCTCTGGCAGCGCAGGCTGATCGGCAAACGCAGCAAGCAGCGCCGCCGGCAGACGCGCGAGGTCCAGGTCCAGCTTCATGGTGCCGCTGCCGTCCGGGCGCAGGTTCTCCAGATCCACGTTTGCCTTGATGATGCCGGGCTCACTGCCTTCAGCGGTCACCCGACCGTCCAGGTTGACGCGGCCGCGACCCTCCGCACCCTGCAATTGGAGCCCGGCCGTGAGCCCCTCGATGGCGGCCAACGGTCGATTGCCGGACAGAAAACGCATGCGCCCGAGTTCCGCCTTGCCCTCCGCCCGCACTGTGCTCAAGGCGGGCTCCTCAAGGCCGACTTCGAGCCGGTCGAGTGCGATCTGCAGCAACGCCATGTCCGCCATGCGGATCTCGTCTTGACCGTCCTCTGCGGTCAGGAAGCCGGCCACGAACGCCGGCGTGATCGGAACATGAATGCGCCCCGGTGCCGTGAGCGTCAGCGTTTTCATGCCGGCGCTGATGCGGAAAGGCAGCCGCACATCGACCGCTCCACCAAGCAGCTCCAGACGGCCATCCGTCTGCTGCAACGAGCCGTCCGCTGCCAGCCCGGAATCCGCCTCCAGGCGCACGTTCAATGGCGATGCGGCAAGCGCCGCCAGAAGACCGGGCGCCGTCTGGGTCACAGCCGCCTGACCGCGCAGCGCCATTGCCGCCAGCGAGTCACCGCTGAGCTCCATGCGCACATCACCGAGTCGCGTCCGCACACCCTCCGTATTCTCGAGCTCGATGGCTGCAGTGGCAAAGCGAGCCAGCAACCGACTGGCCTCCGGCTGCAACGCGGGCTCGCCTGGGCCGGGACGCGGTGCGTGGAACTCTGACACCGTCAGGTCGAGATCAGCGGGGGAGCGTAGCCGCGTCGTGGCATCCGGTGCCAGCCGCACCAATACGGCTGGCATGAGGCGATACTGCATCCGCGCCGGCTCGATCAGGGCAATCGAATCAGCCACCCGCAGGCGGATGTTCTCGGCCTGAAGATGCTCGGAACGCACGTCGAGGGACGCATCGATGCGGTTACCGTCGGTGCTGCTGGCACGCGCGGCGAGATTGATCCGGGGACCGAGCACAGCTGGCAGCAGGCCATCTCCGCCGGCCAGGCGATCGAGCAGCGGTGTCGGCAGATCCGAAAGGGTTGCAGTGGCGTCCACCTGCAGCCGATCGGGCTGCAGACGACCATCGAGGTCGAACAGTTCCCGCAGTGCAGCGTCGAGTTCGAAGCGCCCGACCCGGCCTTCGCTGTGGATATCCACACCCGCCGTCACCGTAACCGCCTCGGACAGCACGTCGCTGATCACCTCGGCGCCCAGTCCTTCCAGGCGCAACGCTCCGAGCCCACCACCTGCGAGACGCAGCGGGGCCGAGCTGTCGAAACGGCCACGCATCGCCACCCGCGCCGGATCGAAACCGACCAGAGGCGCTTCGAGGCGCTCCAGCGCCAGGCGCAGGTCCACGGCCTCATGCAGTCGCAGCGGGTCGTCGCCACCCTCGGCCAGGCGGGCCACGAATTCAGGCGTGAGGGTCCAATTCAGCGTCGCCGCACGAGTCAGCACCATGCTCAGGTCCCGCAGCTCCGCGCCCAGGTCCAGCGCCAGGCGCGGGGCATCGACCCTGAGGTCCACGCGCCGCTCCGCACTGTCGAGCTGCACCGCCACATTGTCGCCGAGCGCTGCAACCAGAAGGCCGTCCAAACCCGCCATGCCGTCCAGCAGCCGAACCGGCAGATTGTCCAGGCGCATATCGAGATCGGGTTCCATGGTCGCCGGAGTCAGCACACCGCGGTCGTCCAGCCAGCGCCGGATCTGACCCTCCACCGCGAGGCTGCCCGCCATGTCGCCCTGCAGGCTGCGGCCGTTCAGCTTCAGATCCAGGTCCCGGGAGGTCGGGTCCAGCCGGACCTCCGCGGCCAGATCATCGAGCACCACCGGCTCGAACTCAGGGGTGGTCCAGGACAGGTAGCCGTCCTCGAGGATGATGTGCCCCGTCACCGGAATGACGATTCTGCCGGGCGGCTCGTCATCGACCTGCCCCAGCCCCAAGGCCTTGCTCAGGTTGTCGCGGCCATCCGCATCCACCTCCAGCTCCGCCCGCAGCCCGGTCAGCCGCGTCTCGCCGAGAAGCAGGCGACCACGAATCGCGCGCAGCAGGGTGAGCTCGGTGTCGAAGGATTCCAGCGCCACCACATCCCGACCCTCGGGATCACGCAGCCGGACACCGGAGGCGCGCTGATGGCCGAACCAGCTCAGCGACAGCTTCTCCATTTCCACGCTGCCGGGAACGCGGTCGTTGACCATCCCGAGCACGAATCCGCGCCCGGGGCCGGTGGAGAGCAACATCGGCAAGACCGCGACGATGACGAACAGCCCGATCACCACCGCGAGCAGGATCAGCGGCAGCGCACGGCCCTGCATCATCGAGCGGGGACGGCAAAGCTCGGAGCGAGTTGAGCTGGACATGGGATTCCTGCGGGCGTGATGTTGGAGGATATGACGCTTGGACACGTTCACCGGCGATTCGATCCACGGGGAGCGTACAGCGGAGCACACGAGCGTCGCAGAAGCCCGGCGCCACCGCCAGTCCCATGAACGACTTGCCGCTCTTTTCGCTTGTGTTCCATCGAGGCGAGCGGTAGAAAGCGCCGGCCATGACCGTTCCCATCCCAGACCATCTCGCGCGCTACGCGTCTGTCATCGACGATTTCGACGCGTTCGCCACGGCGTTGTCGTGCCCGTTGCCGCAGACCATCGCGGTCAACTCGCTGCGCATCGAGCCCGCACGCATCCCGGAGCTGTTCGCCAGCCAGATCGAGTTGACACCCGTTCCCTGGTGCCCCGGCGCCTGGCGCCTGTCACCCGAGGATCGTCCGGGCCGGCTGTGGGGGTTCACGGCCGGTCTGTACACGGTGCAGGAGGAGGCCTCCCTGCTCCCGGCGCGGCTGCTCGCTGCGCGCCCCGGCCACCGGGTGCTGGATCTCTGCGCCGCCCCCGGCAACAAGACGGCGCACCTCGCGCTTGCCCTGGGCAATCGCGGAACCGTCATTGCCAATGACCTCAAGGTGCCCCGCCTGCAGGCGCTGTACGACCTTTGTCGTCGCCTGGGCCTGAGCAATATCTCGATCAGCGGCCACGACGGCAGCGTCTATCCTGTCGACGACGCCCAGTTCGACCGCATCCTGGTCGATGCACCGTGCACCAGCGAGGGCAAAGCCCAGCGCGGCCACGTGCGTGCCTCCAGCGCCCGTTTCCGGACCTTCATCCAGGGCCAGCAGCGGGCCCTGCTCAGGCGTGCCGTGGATCTGTGTCGCCCCGGCGGACGCATCGTCTACTCCACCTGTACGTTCGCGCCGGAAGAAAACGAGGCCGTGGTGAGCGAGGTGCTCGAGACGTCTCGAGGCAGGCTGCGCGCCCTGCCCGCCCCGGTCACGGTGCCCGGTGCCGCAGCCGGACTCCAAGCCTTCGGCGGGCGGAGCTATCACCCGGATCTGGTTCACGCCCAGCGTCTGTGGCCACATCGCACCGGCACCGGCGGTTTTTTCGCCATCCTGCTCGAACGCTGCGATGCACCCACGGCGCCGCAACGACCGCCGCGGATGCAATCCCTGCCGCCCCCGGCGCCGACGCATCTGCTGGCCGATGGCTTCGAGCGCTTCGGCATTCCGTTAAACGTCCTCGACGACATGCAGCTCGGGGCAACCGGGCGCAGCCTGCGTCTCATCCCCCGGGATCATGCACCGCCGGCCGGTATCCGCCTCGAAGCCATCGGCCTCGAGTGCGCCCAGTTGAGCGGCGAGCGGGCACGCCTGGCCACGGGTGGCCTGCTCACGTTCGGCAGCGAAGCGCGTCGCAACGTCATCGATCTCGACGCGACACAGCTCGAATGCTGGCGGCGACGCCAGGATCAGACGCTCCCTCCGGCAACGGTTACGGCAGCAAGCGCAGGCGCGGTGCTGGTGCGTCACGCCGGCCTGATCCAGGGCGGCGGACTGCTGCGCACGCAGGCCGACGGCGTGATGCGCCTGGAAAGCCAGTGTCCCAAGGCCTGGGCGACACCTGCACTGGCGCCGGCAGCCGGACCCTGACTTTGCGAATCCGGCCGCGCGGATTACGGTAACGCGCCTGCCCCTCGTTCCAGGAGTTCGATGTGAAGCCTTGGCTCCCTGCCCTCACCCTCGTTCTGTCGCTGGCCGCCTCCGCAGATACGGCACCGCGCTGGTACACCTTCAGCTGGCCCGTCACCGACGAAGGCGGACCCAGTCCCCGGGGCGGGACCACCGCCGGCGTCCCTGTCACCGCTGCGCCCGAACCCGACGACGCCTGGGTCGCGTTGCAGGCCAGCGGGCTCGACACCAAGGAACGTGACCGGCGCGCCATTCTGGCCCTGGCCGGGGATTTCCGGACCGGTTTCGACTTCGTCGAGACCTTGACCTATCTGCCAGGACTCGACCGCGCTCAGCCCTACCAGTCCTGGGCGACGGAGTTCGTGTTCGTCCTCGAAGACCGACCCGACTTCATCGCGCTGCAGCACATCATGGTCATGAGCTACCTGCAGGACAACGAAGTCAGAGGACCCTTCGTCCAGAAGCACTGGCGTCAGGACTGGCAGTACGAGGCGGACCGTATCCTCGAATTCCACGGCGAGCGCCGCTGGTCGGTACGGCCGACGACACCCGAACCCGGCACCTGGACGCAGACCGTGTTCCAGGTGGACGACACGCCGCGCTATGCGGCGACGGGCCGCTGGACGCATCGCGGCAACCATGCCACTTGGACATCACAGCGCGCCTGGCGCCCGCTGCCGCGCAGGGAATCGAGCAGGCGCGACGACTACCAGGCACTGGCCAGTGAGCACCGGATCAACGTCACGCCAGAGGGATGGGTGCACGAGCAGGACAGCCTCAAAGCTGTGGTCAGCAACGGCGAGCTGGATGCGACCACGCCCTATGTCGCCAGGGAACTGGGTGTAGCGCGCTATACCCGCATCGTCGACTACGACTTCCAGCCGGGACGCGACTACTGGCGAGCCACCGCTGATTACTGGGCCGAGGTGCGTGGCTGGTGGCGTCAGCATCTGGCTGAACAGGGGACCTTCGAGCTGCGCGGACGGGTGGATGGGCAACCCCTGTTCGTTCCGATGTTCGAGTACGCAGCCGCGCTGCTCGAACGTGACGACGAGCCCTTCGATCGAGACGCGGCCCGGGCATTCATCCGCGACACCCTCGAGCGCTACGTGACCCTGACAGAAGCCGGCCAACCCTAAACAAGATGTGGACAAACGCTTCCACGCGCGACCATTCGGAATTTTATTGGACTTTTTATTGGACAAAACGTTGACAGACTGTCTGATTTGCCGTTGAATGCACGCCATGCAGCGAACACGGAGTGAACACAGAGCAAACAGGCAGA
Source organism: Gammaproteobacteria bacterium (assembly GCA_007694905.1). Classification (GTDB taxonomy): domain Bacteria; phylum Pseudomonadota; class Gammaproteobacteria; order Pseudomonadales; family Azotimanducaceae; genus SLTB01. The sequence continues at coordinate 8,075 of REEU01000265.1, forward strand.
GCGCCTAAAGGTCGAAGCGCGGGGATTGCTGCTCCCCCTCCCCCCTCCCCGGTGGTCCCCGCGCCCCCTTGTCGCTCCCGCCCCCTGAACAGGTTATCGCCCGTGGCCTCGGATGGGGGCGGGAAGCGGCTTCCAAGGCTTCCGCCAGACACATAGATCATCGGTTACATGCGTGGGTGCGGGGATCCTCCGTCTCCCCCTCACCCTCACCCACGCATCCCCTTGTCGTTCCCCCATCTGCTTCGGCTTTCCGCCCGTGGGCCTGGCAGATGGCGGGGACGGCTCCAAAGGCCCAACGAGATCGTACCGCGTCGGCCCGAACCTCGACAATTGATCGACAGCTTCCATCTATCGTTCCGATTCAAACAATTAATCAATATTTGTCTAGACAAATCATTGACGCTCGAACCAGCATGCTGTCTACTACGTCCCATACAGCGAACACGGAGTGAGCAAAGAGCAAACAGGCAGAGCGCCTAAAGGTCAAAGCGCGGGGATTGCTCCCCCCCTCCCCCTCCCCGGTGGTCCCCGCGCCCCCTTGTCGCTCCCGCCCCCTGAACAGGTT
>REEU01000267.1 GCA_007694905.1 Gammaproteobacteria bacterium
GGCCACCGACAGTCCGGGAATGCCGGGGTAGTCGGGATCGTCCCCCCCCCGAATGATGCGATGCTCGGCAGGCCAGGGGTTCTCCGGAGCCGGATCGACGGGCCAGCGATTGCCGATGCCGACAACGACACCGTCGCTGACCAGTTCGGCGGCCGCACGACGGATCTCCGGTGTGATCAGATTCAGCGCGCCCAGTTGGTCATCGTCACCCCAGCGGCCCCAGTTGGAGACCTCTTTCCAGAGCCGTTGGCAATAAGCGCTGGTGACTTCCGGCAAATGATCGGACATGCAGGCGGTCCCCTGTTCAGTCTGCAAAGTGCGGGATGAGCTCCCGACCGATGCGGCGCATGCTGGATACGACCTTATCGTGCGGCACTTCCCCCATCTGCATCAGGCACATCAGTCGGTCCACGCCTATGTCCCGGAAACCACTCATCTTGCGCCGGCAGGTGGCCACGTCGCCGATGATCACCGAATCGAGATCCTTGAGCACTTCGTAGATCTCTTCATTGGACAGTTCCTCGCCCCGGAACTCGCGCTTGAGCAGGCTCACCACCGGATTGCTGTCCTCGACGTCCCCATCATCCGGGCGTTCCGGGACCGCGAGCGCCGCCGTGGATGGGCGCGAACGCGGATCGGTATTGCCGCGGATCGCATCGTAGAAAATGTTCCGCGGGACATTGAACACGCGTGGTGCGGAACTGACGTACCACAGCGCCGAGCGTGGCGCGCCGGATGCAATGGCCTGTGCTTCCGTCTCCGCCACGTGGACGAAAGTGAACACGCCGACCTGATCGTTCGCTTGCATGCCGTCGGCCAGTTCACAGCCGGCGATGGCAGACCGATACGTCTCGATCATCTGCGCAAGCGCCTCCAGCGGAGCAAACAGCGTCGTGCCCAGGACGCCGACGCCCATGCTTCCCGCCCGCTCGAAGGATGGCGGACTCGAACACGTGTGCCAGAGGCGTGGATGTGGCTGCTGAAGCGGCTTGGGCTGAACGTCCCGGGACTCGACGGTGAAGCGGGGCGAGCACCACTCGAATGGAGTCTGGGTCCAGGCGGCCGGGAGCAACTGAGTGACCTCCTGGAGGTCGAGCGACGCGTCGGCCTCCGATATCCCAAACGTCTCCCACTCCTTGCCGCCGGATTTCGCAAGGCCCGCTTCCAGACGCCCGTTGCTCAGGTGGTCGAGCAACGCCAGCCGTTCAGCAACGCGCAGCGGATGGTTGATGCCGAATGGAGCCAGTACCCCCGCGTGACCAATGCGCAACCGCTTCGTGTTCAGTGCGATGGCCCCGAGGATCAGTTCCGGACAGGAGCTGTAGCTGAAGTCCGGAGTGCAGTGGTGTTCCACCTCCCACCAGCAATCGAACCCGACTTCGTCCGCCACCCTCGCCTGCTCTAATGACTCTTCGAGGAGATGTGAGAACCCCCCGTTGAGATCACAGTCCCGCTTCTGGATCTCGGTAAAGACGTCGAGCTTCATCCGCCACCTCCCTTGTTGTAACACTCGTTATATAACGAATGTCATGCCACCAGCAAGCCGTGGAAGGGTTCGGATTCAAGCCGACTGCAAATCGCCCTGGTCTGACCCGCAGCGAAAGCAGCCGCGGCACTTCGCTGCCGAAGACGTCATCCTGATGGCGCGGCGCGACGTGGTCAGCGCCGATGAAGGTCCACGTCCTACGCGAGCTTGCCTGCAGGTGCCGTGGTGCGCATTCCCAGCCACTGCCAGTACGTCAAGCAGCGCCACAACCACTCCAGCGGCCCAAAGCGAAAGTGGCGCAGCCACAGGGGCGATACCAGCAGTTGTACGATCCAGACCGCCAGGACGATGCCGATCTGCCCGATTCTGGAGACATCGGCAAACAGGCCCAGACCATGCCCGTAGAAGATGCCGGTACAGATCAGGGTTTGCAGAATGTAGTTGCTGAAGGCGGTTCGTCCGACAGCGGCCAGGCGCGCCAGCAGCCTGGGCAGCAGCTGACGCTGGCAGGCCAGCATGACCAGAGCCACCCAGGCCAGGCTGACGGGCACGCTGGCCCAGTAGTTGAACTGCGAGCCGTAGAACAGCGACAACGGGCCCCAATCGTTGGCAAAGTTCCAATGCACCCCGTACCCGACCAATGGCACACCAAGCAGCAGGCCGACGACGATCAGTCCGGTGTAGAAGGCCGGAGCACGCTGGGCGCTGAATACGCCCAGCTTGTACAGCGCCATGCCGATCAGCATCAATCCTGCCGCGCGCCAGAAGCCCCAGATGAGGAACACGAAGGTCTGCATTGCCAGCGCGGCAGGCACCCGATGCGCCATCTGGTCGAGCCAGCCACCTCGATACGCGTCGATCTCGGCAGCCGTGCTGTCCCGCTCAGGCTGCCAGGTCTCTGCTAGGAACGCCGTTCTAACCTCCTCCGGCCAGTAAGGCATTGACCAGCCTGCGTAGAGGTAGATGCAGGTGGAGACTGCCAGGAACGCGGTGCCGACGAGGATGAGGGTCACGGGACGCCAGCGCCGGAACCAGACGACGACGAAAGCACAGAGGCCGTACAGAACCAGGATGTCCCCGTACCACAGCAGGTACGCGTGCAGAACGCCGAACAGCAGCAACCAGAAGCTGCGCCGCAGGTGCAGGCCGACTGCGCCGTCTGTGCGTTGCTCGGCGCGTTCGATGAAGAGGACGATGCCGGCACCGAACAACATGGAAAAGATCGTCATCATCTTCTGATCGGCGAGCACGTGGCTCAGCAGCCAGACCAGATAGTTGATGCCAGAGAGATCTCCCCAGACGCTTGGGTTGCTGTATGCGGCCTCAGGCATGGCGAACAACTGGATGTTGATCACCAAGATGCCAAGCAAGGCAAAGCCGCGCAGCACATCAAGTGATTCGAAGCGCTCGGTTCGGATCACGGGCACAGCGGTGTCGTTGTGGTTCTTCATGCCGGCCAATCTCCGCCCGGAGACAGGAAAAACTACGGAACTTGCTGATCCCTTCCCAGAGTCCCTTCGGGTTCAGACCTCAGCAACCCTGAGATCGAAGGTCCACTGTGTCCTCGAATCGCCTCGAATTCCCCCTTCACACTGTGTTTTCGGGCACAAACACAGCTCCCCAGAGCGCTCAGCGGACAGGGAGCCACTTCCGTTGCTGCTGGGTGGACTTGCCCGAGCCTGGTCCGCCACTTGTGCCACAACCCGCCAGGACCATCACGCCGCCCGGTCGAGGAGATCATCGAGGGCAACCGTGACCCGTTGGCGTCGGTCGCTGATCTTCTGCATCACGGAGTGGGCTGCGACCCCGGCGAAGACCCCGAATGCGGCCAGACCGAGAAGCCAGCCGCCGGCGGACGATGCAGCGATACCGAACCAGCTGCCCAGAATGTTCGCGCCAAAAAATGCAGCCAGAGGTGGCCACCAGATCTGCTCGTTGATCGCGTCCCTGCGGTGATTCGTGATGTCAGCGGTCAGGATGACCAGCGTCCACTCCGACTCGAGCTCATCGACGCGGAGATCGACGCTGCGGCACTTCGCCAGCATCACGTCGCGCTCGCTGCGCTTTTTCTTCTGTGCAGACGACCTGCCGCGGGCACGTTCCCACAATGAGCGCAACGGCCGCTGCCGCAGCGGAGCGAGACCAGCATGCTCGCGCAGCAGCGCCTCGATGCGTTGCTGAATGACGTTCGCCCCGCCAGCCATAACACGGCGGACTGCTACGTGTCCGGAGCCGAACAACGCGACTACCAGACGGTTCTCCGGGTCCGTCTCCGGTGCGAGCGCTTCAGCGAGCACTTCGGCATGGGTTTCGGCGAACGCACGTCGGACGTGCGGCGCACTGATTCCCACTTCCTCGGCAATGCGGACGATTTCCTCGGCGGTCAGCTGACCAGGCTGCGTCTCGTCACGATTCTGCAGCTGGGCGGCGCGCCGGATGACACGTTCGAGAAACTCGGCCGGCAGCCTGGACGGCAACGGCTCGGAAGGTGACCCAGCATCCTGTCTGTCGCGCCACTGAGCATGGCTGGCGATCGAAGTGGGCTTTGGCGCCTGCGGAGATTGCTCCATGTCGTCTCCTCACCGGGATCGGAACGTTTCATTGCCGACGTCATCTGCACCATTTATGCCACGCATGCGGCCGAAGCCAAAACACTGAAATGTATAGGATTTGTTTGGCAGGCGCGTCCTGAACAGACGGCGGAACCGACGACCCAATGGCCGATATCGCTCGAAATCGGTAAAAACCGCCAACGCCGGCGATGGACACGCAAAACGCATTCGCACGCAGACCCCGGCACTCCACTACTGTGCAACCTGACAGGGACCCGCCGAGACTCGAAACGCGTTCATCGTTCGATCTGCTTGAGATAGGCTTCGTAGGTCACATTCCGTGGCTGACGGGGGGACACGTCATGACGTCAGGGAAGCTCGAACATCTGCCCCGCTGTTTCCTTACCGCACTCACCATGCTCCTGCTCTCAGCCTGCAGCGACAACCCGCGCGGCGCCGGGAGCGACTTCCTGATCTCGCCTGCAGACATCAGCTGTCCACCGAAGTTGGCGAGTCCGGAGCTCGGCCCCAACGTTCCGGTCCAGGACATCGTCGGCATACGTCCGGGCATGAACTTCGACCAGGTCGTGGCCATCCTCGCCTGCAGGGGTGATGTCCCGCACATCGAGTACGCACCGCTGTTCAATCTTGCCGAAAACTTCGGTGTTCCCACCCGTCAGCTGCTGCGCGCCTCCGATGGCGTGCCCTGTACGCAGGCCGAAGCGCAGCGATCGCCCGCGATCTGCGAGGATGCAGCCGGAAGACTGACGCCACTGAAAGACTTCACTCAGGAATTGGTCGTGGTGTTCACCGGGCTCCCGGGCGAAGAGCGCGCCCATGCCGTATGGCGCCACCAATCATTCGCGGAAGGTGACTATCCGGTCACGAACGATCTCCTGGCCAGCCTTGCGGAAAAGTACGGCGCACCGCATCTGGACCGCTCGGGCCACCACTTCTACATCGCCAAAATCCGGGCGGGGTCACTTCCCCTGTATTGGAACTACCGTCATCCATCCGGCGCCGTCAGCAATCGCCCGACGGGCGACATGCGCGCCATGGAGTCCTACCGCAACTGCATCAATGGCCCAACCCCATGGTTCGGCACACGCAAGAGCTGGAACACGCCGCTGTTCAATCCGCAAAGCGAGTGGCGATCCGGCTGTGGTCTCACCATTCGCGGGGAAGTGGTACCCGCAGCGGGCAATCCCAACCGGGTCAGGGAGCTCAACATGGTGGTCATGAACCAGACCACGCTGTTCCGCGAGTCACAGGCCTTCGAGGCGCAATTGCGCGAGGTGGGCCATGTCGGAGGCGCGCGACCCGACCTGTGACGCGAATGTCGGCCGTCTCCCCTTGGAGAAACGGCCATGCGCTCGAAGCTGATCGGCTCGATGGTGCTGCTCGGGTTTCTGCTGCCGGGCGCTATCGGCGTGACCTGGCTGTTCGCGACGTCCACGCAGGAGGCGCTGTACCCTTCTCGACACAAGCGAAGAGGGCTACTCGCCGATAGGCTTGGAACACAACGACCTAACACTCGCCGATACAAGACAGGCTTTCCATGGACGACATCAACATCAGCGCGGCACTGCCGGACGACTATGCGGCATTGCTGGCTTTGAACGAAGACGCAGTGCCCCATGTCAACAGCATTCCGCTAGCGAAGCTGATGCATTTGCATCAACAGAGCACTTACTTCGGCGTGGCGCGTCGCGCCGGCTCACCCATCGGCTTTCTGCTCGCCATGCTTGAAACCGCCGATTACGACAGCCTCAACTTCGGGTACTTCCAGCGCCACTTCCCGCGCTTCGCCTACATCGACAGGATCGTCATAAGCTCGACCGCGCAGCGAGCGGGGGTTGGCGCCGCGCTGTACCAGGACCTCCATCGCAGCCTGCCCGGTGACTGCCCATTGCTCACCTGCGAGATCAACCTCCGACCGAGGAACCACCAGTCACTCGCTTTTCACCAGCACCTCGGCTTCAAGGCAGTCGGTGAGCAGGACACCGAAGGCGGCAGCAAGCGTGTCGTCTTGATGGCAAAGCCCAGGTCGCCCACAAGGAGTGCACGATGAACAACCAGAATCTCAAGGCGCTCGCGTTGTTCATGGCGCTGTGTCTGCTTGCTCTGCCTGGCCAGCCTCAGGTGCAGTCGGAGGTGCCCATCCAGTTCACGCCGCCGCACGCACCGCCAGCATGGGATACAACGCTCGCCAATGCTGTTGTCGCCGCAACACAGATCATGGTCGCGCAAATGGACGTCGGTGACGCAGAGGTTCGTGCTTGGGTTGCCCGCGTCCCCGGGGATCCACCGCCGGCGGGCCTCTACGATGACATGGACTGGCCGCATGAACTTGCATCGGGATACGCCCTGGAGCTGGATCTTGGCGAGTCCCTCGAGGCCACTGCAGAGATGCTCGGCGGGGACCTCGAGGTGCGGCTCGGCCGGGGCTGGACAAACCGTGCCCTTGCCCTGGCCGCCACTGTTTCCGGTCGCCCGCTGGTTCGCCAGGAGTACCACCTGATGCCAGATGACGGGATGGGCAGCCTGGGCGTGAGTGTGCACTCCCCGTTCGTCGATCTGCAGCGGCTCGAAATCCTTGAAGGGACATGGGTGCAGATCGTGCGGGTCCGCGGCGAGGGCTTCTGACCAGCTACCCTGGGGTTGGCAGATTATTGATCGTGCCTGTGAACAACATTTGCGAACCTCAGAAACGAGCCATGCCGCCGCCGCTTAGCGATGCACCTTCGACACCGAAATCGCACTGCTAAGGAAGTGCTGAGATTGCGAGCAGTGGGCGTTTGCTTTTTCCATAGGATGAGGAGATTTCTCAAGACATCCTGGTCTGACCCCATTCTTCTCAAGACATCCTGGTCTGACCCCATTCTTCTAGACATCCTGGTCTGACCCCATTCTTCTGGCGCTGCTGTGGAGCCTGAAGACCTCGACGAAGCGCCGACCGATGACGAGCATTGCCCGCAGACTCGAACCTGAGGTCCCGCGCCGACCGAATGCACCCCCGTTTACAAAACGCTGGAAGGAGATACAGACACGTGAACAAGCATTTATCCCTGGCTGAAACACCCGTGGCGAGCGACTCGGTGGGACTGCTCAAGGGGCTCGCCAGCACCCGGGCAATCCGGCGCTACCGCGACGAGCCGATCCCGGAGGCGGTTCTGCGCGACATCCTCTTCGCCGCAACCCGCGCGCCGAGCGGCTCGAACCGCCAGCCCTTCCGCTTCCTCGTGCTCACCGAAGGCGAGCGCGCCCGCAAGGCCAAGAGTCTGATCGGCGACGCCGCACAGCAGATGTGGGCCGCCAAGCGCGAGGCGGATGGCTACGATCAGGGCAGCGGCGCCGACCCCGACTCGCCTAAGTCACGCATGGCGCGGACCATGCAGGAATACGTGGACAACCTGTACCGGGCACCGTGTCTGATCCTGCCCTGTCTGGTCCGCTACCGGGAACCGAGCCCGATGGAAGGGGCGTCGGTCTATCCCGCGGTGCAGAACCTGCTCCTCGCCGCCCGGGCGCTCAACTACGGTGGCGTGATCACGGGCTTTCACGGCCTCGTCGAGCAGGAACTGCGGACGCTGCTCGAGATACCGGAGAACGTCTTCGTCAGCGCCACGGTGACCCTCGGCAAACCGATGGGCCGCCATGGCCCGGTCAGGCGTCGACCCATGGAGGAGCTGGTCTACGCCGACCGCTGGGGTGAGGCGCCCGCCTGGGCAGTCGACCCGCCCGGGACCCGTTACACCAGCGCCGGTCCGAAGTCGCAGAACTGATCAGGCGCCAGAACGGATCAACGTTGTAACTTTGGGGACCATCCGTGGCATGCGATCAGCCGATCGCTGCCACCGCCCTCCCCGCCATCACAGTGACCAACGCCCCCCGATACTCCGCCGAAGCATGCAGATCACTGTTGGAGCGCGAATGATCGATCGCCACACGCTTCACCGCCTCCGCCGAGAAACCCTTCGCCAGCGCATCCTCGATCGGCGTGCAGCGAAACGCACACGGCCCTGCCCCCGTGACGCCGACTCTGATGCCATTCTCCGTTTCCACCACCGTCACCCCGACGATGGCATAGCGCGAAGCTGGCTTCGGGAATTTGGCGTAGCCGGCGCGCTGCGGGATCGGGAACTCCACCTTCACGATCAGCTCGCCCGGTTCGAGGGCGGTTTCGAACAGGTCGAGGAAGTAGTCTTCGGCCGCGATGCTGCGCTGATTTGTGTGGATGGTTGCGCCGAGTGCCATGACGGCGGCCGGGTAGTCGGCGGCGGGATCGCTGTTGGCGAGTGAACCGCCGAGTGTTCCGGTGTTGCGCACCTGGGGGTCGCCGATCAGGCCGGCGAGGTGGGCCAGCGCAGGGATCGCCTTGCGCGCTTCCGCGGAAGCGGCGACTTCGGCGTGTCTGGTCATCGCGCCGATGGTGAGCGTCTCCGCGGAGACGTGTATGCCCTTCAGGTCCGCGAGCTGGCCGAGATCGATCAGGTCGCTGGGTGCGGCGAGGCCCTGCTTGATGGTGGGCAGCA
>REEU01000270.1 GCA_007694905.1 Gammaproteobacteria bacterium
TTGTCTTTACCGGCATCTCCACGATCTCACTTCGCGCATCGGTGAGATATGCGGGTTAGGCTGCAGAGACGGATTGCTCCGCTAAAGATTGACCAGCTGCACCATGGCATCGTTCTGCGTGCTCTCGGAGTCTTCGATTTCCAGTCCGGCGAAGTCGAAAAGACTCGGGTCCATCAGATGGGACGGCTGCACGTTCCGCAGTGCCCGAGCGATCTTTTGCACCCGACCAGGATGAGCCTTGTCCCATCCTGCGAGCATCTCTTTGACTGCTACGCGCGCCAGGTGGTCCTGGCTGCCGCAAAGATTGCAGGGAATGATCGGGAACGCGCGGTGTTCGGCCCAGCGGGCAATGTCCTTCTCACGGCAATAGGCCAGCGGCCGGATCACCACGTGGCGGCCGTCGTCGGACAGTAATTTCGGCGGCATTGCCGCCAGCCGCGCGCCATAGAACAGATTGAGAAACAGCGTTTCGATGATGTCATCCGCGTGGTGGCCGAGGGCGATGCGCGTGGCGCCGATGCGGCGTGCGTGCTCATAGAGCGACCCACGACGGAGGCGCGAGCAGACCGGGCAGAACGTCTTGCCCTCCGGCGTCAGGCGCTTGACCACCGAGTAGGTGTCGCGTTCGAGGATCTGGTAGGGGACGCCCTGCGCTTCGAGATAGTCCGGCAGCACGTGTTGCGGAAAGCCAGGCTGTTTCTGGTCGAGGTTGACGGCGACGAGTTCGAAGCTGACGGGCGCGTTCTGTTGCAGACTCAACAGGATGTCGAGCAGTGTGTAGGAGTCTTTGCCGCCGGACAGGCAGACCATGACCCGGTCGCCGTCGCCGATCATGCCGTAGTCGACGATCGCCTGACCGGCCAAGCGCCGCAGGCGCTTGTGAAGCTTGTTCATGTCGTAGCTGCGGGAAACCGCCATCGTCCAATCGTCCATCGCCCTGGATGCATCAAGACTCACTGCGTGCGGCCGCAACCCTAGCACAAGCCATTGCCGCCGGGCTTCTCGTAGGGATCAGGCCAAGGACTCGTTGCGGGACCCTTCGGCGACCAGCCAGCGCATTCCTGCAACGACTTCCGCCAGAGCTGCGCTGAACTCCTGAACAGGGGCCGCCTCGAGGTCGGGATGCCTTTCGATTGCCTGTTCCATTCGGTGCGCTGCAAGGCGCAGACGTTCGGCCCCGAAACTGCCGGCGACGCCATGCAGATTGTGTGCGAGTCGGATGGCCCGGTCGGGATGTCCGTTTGCGATTTGTGCCGCAAGGTCAGCGGGCGCATCGGCATAAAGGGACACGAATTGTTCAGCCAGCCGCGCTAGCAGCCCGGGATCGTTGTTGTGGTTGTGCAAGGCCCGTCGCAGGTCGAGCCCCGCAAGTCGGGGCAACTCCCGGGTGGACTGGACGGGCTCTGATCGGTCACCGGTGTCGGCATGCACGCGCAGCTGTTTGTTCAGGGCGCCGATGAGCATGGCTGCCGTCACGGGCTTCACGACGTAGTCATCGAACCCGGCGTCGCGCGCCCGCAGGAGGCTGTCGCCTGCGGCGTCGGCAGTCACCGCGATAATGGGGAGGTGCCGGATCCTGGGGTCCGCGCGCAGCGCGCGGCAGGCGTCCAGCCCATCCATTCCGGGCATGTGCAGATCCATCAGGATGGCATCGAAGTCCGTTACCCTGGCAGCCCGAAGCACTTCAGCGCCGGAGTCGACGATCCGGACATCGGCGCCGGCTTGGCGCAGAAACTCTGCTGCAAGCTGCTGGTTGATCCGGTTGTCTTCAGCCAGCAGGAACCTGCGGCCGATCAAGGTTCCGTGTTCAGGCAATGCGCCGTGATCGTGATTGCGTTCCACGATTGGCGCGAGCGGCAACGTCAACTGGAAGCTGAAGCGACTGCCGGCGCCAAGGTTACTCGTCACGGTGAGTCGACCTCCCATCAGCTCCACAAGTTGATGGGAAATGGCCAAGCCGAGTCCGGTTCCGGTATGTCTGCGGCTGCGTCCCGAATCGATCTGTTCAAAAGAACGGAACAGTCGCGCTTGATCCGCAGCTGCGATACCAATTCCCGTGTCCTGCACGTCAAAGCAGAGCTCGACGCTGCTGTCACCGACCTCTGCGGGCAGGATAGACAGCTGGATGCGTCCTTGATCGGTGAACTTCAGGGCATTGCCCAAAAGATTGATCAGGACCTGTCGCAATCGTCCTGTGTCGCCCAATGGCCGCCGGGCGGTGAAGGCTCCACGCAATTCGTCGCCTCCCTGACAGATCAGTTGCAGCCCCTTCTGGCGTGCGCTGCTGGCAAACAAACTCTCCAGCTCGGCCAGCAGTCCAGGGAGATCGACGGCGTCTTCCAACAGTCTGAGCTGGCCAGCTTCGATGCGGGAGAAGTCCAGAATGTCGTTGATGAGCTGCAGCAGGGACTCCGCCGCAGTATGGATGGTGGTGGCGAACTCCCGCTGGCGTGATTCCAGATCGGTCCCGAGGATCAGCTCGGAGAAGCCGAGGATGGCATTCATGGGCGTGCGGATCTCGTGGCTCATGTTCGCCAGAAAGCGGCTTTTGGCTTCGGTGGCCGCCTGGGCGACTTCGCGGGCCTGTTCCGCCGCAAGCCGTTGTCTGCGTTCACTGATGTCCACCAGCGAGCCTTCGATCGCGGTTGGTAGACCGTCATCGTTGTGGAGCAGGCGTGCGGAAATCGCGAACCAGGTTTGCGTGCCGTCGTTGCGGAAACCTTCGAGTTCCTCGCCATGCAGCTGACCGTCACTGTGAATCCGGTCCAGCATCCGGGTTGCGTCGTCAGGATTCGCGGCCATGTCCCGAGGCAGATAGCGAACGCTTTCGAGCAGTGCGTCCACGTCGGGGTAACCCAGGGCTGTAGCGAGAGCCTGGTTCGCCCGTTGCAGGCGACCTTCGGCATCCGTGCGGAAAATGCCTTCAGCGGCATGCTCGAACAGATCGCGATACTCGTCCCGCGCTTGTGCCAGTGCTGCGTACAGGCGGGCATTGTCGATGCCGATAGCTGCCTGGGCAGCCAGCAGGTGCATGGTCTCGACGCGCTCCTTGCCGAAGGCGGCGGTCTGATGTCGATGCTCGACGTAGAGCATGCCAAGCAGGCGTCCACCGATGAGCAAGGCGATGCAGGCGACAGCGCGTGGCCGGTGATCGAGGACGTAGGCCTCGTCGCTGAATGCATCTTCGATGGTGATGTCGTCGACTACCACGCTTTCGCGCCAGCGTGCGACGTGCTGAACGACACTGACGGGAAGCAGGTCAACGCTGGCTGCCAACGACTGTGGTGGGTCGAATAGCTGGCGTGCGCCGTTGTCGACTGCAGTGGCGACGAGCATCAGCTGGTTGTCCTCGATGAGGAGTAGCGCGGCGCGCTCAGCATCAGAGCTTTCCAGCGCCAGGTCGACCAGCGTCCTTGGCAGTTCGTCGAGCCGAACCTCACTGGCGATGGTCCGAGCCGCGTCCAGCAGTGCCATGGTGTCCCATTGGGCAGCCCGTCCAATGTGGTCGACGTGCGCATCGGCTGCATGAGGGGAGGAAGCTTCGCGTTGAGTCGATGGTTCCCTGTCCGCGAGCAGGGCCATGCTCCGGGGCTCGGCACCCCACTGGGACCACGCGCGCAGAGCGCCCTGAACGAAGTGTTCGCTGAGTACGCTGCGATGATGGGTGCGACAGAAGTTTGCGGATTGCTGCCAGGCCAAAGCTTCGTCTGGAGCGATGTCGGCTTCCCGGGCCTGCTGTATCGCAAGCGTGAAACCGTCGAGGGCTGCCTGCTCGCGACCGGAAAGGCTGGCCAGGCCGGCCTCGATGAGGGTGACCCGTGAGCGAAAGCGGTTCAATCCCTGGCCGGTCCAGCGCTTGAGGCGTCGCCTTGCATGGCGTGCTTGTCGCTGCAGGCGGCGACGCTCGGATCCAGTCAGCAGCCGTGCCTTGTCAATGCTGGCCAGAGCGAGGAGCCAGTGGATCTGGTTTGCGGCAGCGGATGGAAGTCTTGCCATATCCGTTCGCGCCAGCGGCTCCAGAAGATCGAGCGCGGCGCCTGGAGTACCGTTGAGGACGTGCCGCCATGCCGACAGCAACGCTCTGTGACTCGAGGTATCAGGATCCGAACTGAACTGCGTTTCCTGTGGTCCGGTCGGAGCAGGGAGATCTGGTTGCTCGAGGGTCTCCATGAAACGTGCGTAGACCCGGAGCACGCTGAGACCGGGCGCTGCCGGGTAGCCTGCCAGAGTACGATCGAGGCGTCGCACCTGCTCCCAGGTCGCGTGCAGGTGTTCGCCGTGCAGAACAGCGCCTGCAGCGAACGTGGCGGCTGCCTGACTGGCACCGTCGAGGTCACCTATAAACAGTGCGGCAGCGAAGGTGTCCAGCAGCGGCCTTAGTGCAATGCGCGTCGGCTCGATCCACGGCAGGATGAACCCATGCAGCAGGATGCGGGTCCGGATGGCCGCCCGGCAGTTGCTCTGCTGTTCGATCAGCCGTGTGGATTCCTCACGCAACCTACCGGCGAGCCTGGGTCTGCCACTGAGCATCGCAACGGCGCTGGCGCTTGCCAGCGCATAGGCTGTCTCAGGCAGTGTTCCCACGTTCCTGGATAGATTAAGAATCTGACGCACGGCTGCGATGGCCAGCCCTGGCCTGCTGACGAAGGCGTTGTGGGCCACATCGAGCAGAAGTTGACTCCGGGTCAGGCTGTCCGGGCTGTCGGATTCGCGATGGTCCCGAATAAAGTGCGAGGGTTGGCGGACGCTGGCGCTGGCCTCGATCAGCAGGAGAAGCCGGCCGATCGGGTCCGGCAGATTCCGGTCGAGGCGGACCCCTTGCCGCTGCAGTTCGGGCAGCGCGACGGCCAAACCATCGTCGATACGCCCCTGGGCGAAACAGGCGCGCGCCAGCATGGCGGTCATGTGCATGCGGACGGCCGGATCGAGGCTCTGGGCCAGGGCCGCGCCGGATAATCGTTCCACCTGAACGGCGTCGGCACAGAGAAACGCGGCATCGAGCGCCCGGGTGGTGAGCCGGGACATGAGCACTGGTTGTTCGACCCATGCGGAGCGGCCGAGTTGTCCCATGCCCGTGCGCAGGAAGCGGAAAGCACTCTGGGGCTGTCCGCTACGGACGGCGATGTGACCCGCCTGCAGATTGAGGCGCGCCAGCTCCACACCGGGAAGCTGACCGGCACCCGGCAGCGCGCTGGCAAAGTTCAATTGTGATACCGCATCGAGAAACAGATGCTGCCGGTTGCTCCGGTGCGAGAGATCCCCGCCTTCGGCGGCCGCCAGCAGAATTGTTCCGATGTCCTGGTGCATCGCTCCACGCCGGTCCGAGCGCAGGCGCTGATAGAACGCCCTGTGGATGCGGCTGCTGCTGAAGCGCAGCAGCAGTGGACTGTCGATGTCCTCGAGAGCGCGCTGCGACGTCATGTCCAGGAACCCGGCGGGAGGAGCCGCCAGGGGTGTCAGGAAGCCTTCTTCGAGTGCCGGCCGCAACTGTTCAAGGACACGCATGCAGGTGCTTCCTGCAAGCTCCGCAAGCAGCGGCACGCCGAAATGCTCGCCGATGCAAGACGCCACCTCGACGATGTTTCGGGTGTCATCCGGGAGTGCCTGCAGCCGCGTCAACAGAAGGTTCGTGTCCTCATCGAACAACCCCGAGGCCGCGATTGCCGATGCGTCCCATTGCCAACCCCTCTGTGTTCGCTCGTAGCGCAGCAGCCGTGTGGTGCGTAATGCCTCGAGGGCATCAAGCGTCAGCATGGGGTTGCCGCGGCTCTTGGCATAGATGTGCTCTGCAAGGCCGCTGACGTCATCCTCCTGCGCCTTAAGGACATCCGCCACCAGCTTGCAGGTCTCATTCGCCGCCAGCGGTGGAACCTCAAGCAGGTGAGGGTCTGCCTCCGGGTAGAGCGCCCCGAGTGATTCGCGCGCGAGATCGCCATCCCCGGTTGTGGCGAGCACAAGAACGTGGGGAACGCCGCCTTCGCCGGTCAGCAGCTGAACCTGGCGTCGGGAATCGGGATCCATCCATTCGCAGTCCTCGAGCACGAGCAGCAGCGGAGCGGAGGCGTCGGTGCAGGCCTCCACCAGTTTGCGAAAGGCCTGCTCGAAACGCTGGCCACGCTCTCCCGCGCCGACGTTCTCCGAAGTGCCGCCGGTCCGAGAAAGTTCGAGCAGTTCCGGCAGCGTGTCCGCAAGCGTGTCAATGTCGCGGCCCAGAACGCGTTGCAGGCGCGCCTGCCACTGCGCCTGCGCCGCCGGGGGCGAAGCAAGCAGGCTGCGGATCAGTCCGGCAAAGGCCCGCACCACTGGCGCAGCGGGTTCCGGTTGCGGAACGCGCGTAAATCTGACGGTGACGCACCGAAATGCGTAGGTTCTGGCACGCGACATGGCCGTACCAAGCAGCGTGCCTTTGCCGATGCCGGGTGGCCCGGAGAGTAGCAGCAGTTCACTGCTTCCGGCCTCGGTACGCTCCACGAACTGAAACAGGCGGCGACGCTGCCGTTCCCGCCCGTACAGCCGGTGCGGCAGGCTGAAGCGGACGGGGCGGGCGTCCTGTCGGGGTGGCGGCAGCGGGTGAGAGGTTCCGTTGACGACAGCGGCAAGGATCTGTTCGAGATCATCGACGACCGCCGAGGGGGTTTGGTAGCGGTCCTCTGCGCGCTTTTCCAGCAGCAGGCCTACCAGTTCGCAGAGGGCGGAGGGCAGATCCGGATCGACTTCGGCCATGTCGGGCGCGGTTCGCGCGAGGTGGGCATGCACCAACTCCAACGGATCGTCTGATTCGAACGGCAGGCGCTGGGTAAAGAGCTCATAGAGCGTGACGCCAAAGGCATAGAGGTCTGCGCGCTGGTCAATGCTGCGTGACATGCGACCGGTCTGCTCTGGCGCCAGATAGGCGAGGGCGCCCTGCAGATCCTTCGGATGCAAAGGCTCCTGGGCTTCTCTGAGAGCGAAGCTGGCAAGCCCGAGGTCGGTCAGGACAACACGTTGCGCAGCGGACGTGACGATGATGTTGTCCGGGTTGAGGTCGCGGTGTACAAGGCCCGCCGCATGCAGTGTATTCAGGGCGCGCCCGATCCCGATCGCCACGTGCAGACGGGCGCAGAACTCTCCTTCCACGACCCACCACGCACGCAGGGAGCGGCCGCCCTCGTCTGCAGTGACCAGAGTCGGACAGCCATCGAGGGTGATGAAATCCAGCACTCGATACAGCCCATCCCCGGTGAGCCAGTGACCAAACAGGTACTCCCGCCGCAGTCGGGCATGCTGCGCTGGATCAGCGTCCAGGCAGAGGCTCTTGAGGACGACTGGTGTGCCATCCTGCACGCGTTGTCCCTTGCGCACGACCGTGGTGGACGTCTCCTTCAGGGTTGTTCCGGGCTGGTAGCGGTAGGCCGGATCCTGCTCGACCATGTCAGATCACTTCCGGCGAGAACAGATAACCGGTGCCATGGATCGTCGTCACGAGCGTGGCATTGCTGGCGGTCTCGCCCAGCTTTCGGCGCAGGTGCCCCACCAGTACGTCGATGTAGCGATCGTCCGGGTACCACTCCCGATTGCGGATCCGGGCCATGATCAGATCGCGGCTCATGACCTCTCCCGCGTGATCGATGAAGGTCAGCAGAAGCTGAAACTCGCCGGCCGTGAGGTGCTGCTGCTCGCCATCGGGTGCGGTGAGTTCACGACGATTGAGGTCGAGGGTGAAGCCTGCAAAGCGACGCAGGTGGGCATGGGTTCGTTGCCTGCGCTGGGCCCGCACCCGCCGTTGAAGATTGCGTGTCCGGCTGACCAGTTCGCGCGGATCGAAGGGCTTTGTCACGTAGTCGTCGGCGCCGCTCTCGAGGCCGATGAGCTTGTCGATTTGGTCCCGCTGACTCGTCACCAGAATGATCCCTACATCCGATGCAGCGCGAATCTCCCTTGCAAGCGTGAGTCCGTCCTTGCCCGGCAGTCTGATATCGAGGAGGACAATGTTACTGTCGCTTGCCAGGACCCGTTCGAGCAGGCCCACGCCATCCTCCCTCTCCTCCACGATGAATCCGGCCGCTTCGAAGTGGGCACGCAGCTGTGACCGGGTGATCGGTTCGTCCTCGACAATGATCAGGTGATCGGGATCGGTCATGGTTTCTCCGCAGCGCCGAGTGTGTCCCGATGCGTCACGCAACCCGCTGGCGGGCCGGATGGCTTGCAGCCAGCGTACGATGATCACTGCCCCGTGGCTGGGCGGCGGTGCATCCTGCAGACTGATGGCATCCCCTAGAGAAAGGTAGTCATGGAAATCCCGTCTGACCAACTTAGTTCCGAGGTGCTCATCGCCATCATCGAGGAATTTGTGACCCGGGAGGGGACCGAATACGGTGAGCGGCCTGTGCCGCTGGCTACGAAGGTGGAGCAGGTTGCAGCGCAGATCCGTCGGGGTGAAGTCATCATTGATTTCGACCCGCAGACGGAAACCGTGGATCTGCGTCCTCGTAACTGAGACCGACTGAGTCGATCTAGTGTCCCGAACCCGAAGTTCGCAGCACTGTGAGCTTGACTGCGGTTCGGACACAAGGCGCGCCGA
>REEU01000129.1 GCA_007694905.1 Gammaproteobacteria bacterium
GAAGCCATCTGAACTCAGCGCCCTAACTCTTTACATGAACGACTACGTCTTCTTTAACCCCGGAGCTCCTCGAATGCGTCCATCAGGAGGCCCAAGCGGCGAAGCTCTTCTTCCAGACGAACATCCGGATCGGACTGTTTTGCCATGGCGGAGGTCTGGGTACCGAAAATGCCACTGGCAGGTCGTCGACAGTTGCTTCGCGTCCAGAATCTCCGTGGACCAGATCGGCGCCGGCAAGCGCGACGATGCCAATACCCCAGATCAGGATGTCGTGTGAGAATCCGTCCATCCGCAGCATCTGGCTTCACCTGCCCTTCGCAATGTCTGCCTGGTGTGCGCCGGCGACGCGCCGTGCCATCTCGAGACCCGCTGCCTGTGCGTTTGATTGGCTGTAGGCGCGGTCTATAGCAATCGTGAACATCCCTTCCGGCCGAAAGACCATAAATCTATAGCCCCCAGCCTCCCGGCTCAGCAGCGCCTGATGCCCTGAGACTACAAGGGCCTCATGATCGGTGCGGTTGTACTGCACGGCGGCCAGCGCCATTTCGTACGTGACCGGAGCCCCGTACCGATTGTCACGCGGCATGAAGCTGATACTGAGAGATCGATGCGGTCCGAATCCGTCCTCATCAGCCGCAACACCGTCGCGGATTGCCGCCTCGATGGCCGTACGGTCGCCGCCGGCCGCCATCAGGGCTTGCGTCGCCTCGCTCATGCGCGCCATGTCGCGGCTTTGTTGTTCGGCGAAATACGCTGCCGGGTCTGCAATCGTCCAGTGATACCGACACTCGACCCTGCCGGCCTCGGAGGTCAAAGGTTGCCTCTGCAGTGCCTGATCAGTCGGGATTTCGAACATTTCCCGTATTTCTGCTTCACTGAACAACTCGCACAGGCGGGCAGCGTCGAGGTCGGCTGCTGTCTGCTTGTGAGCTGCCGCCGCCAGCTGCGATGGACCTGCATCGCCTGCGTCGTTGAAGGTCGCCGGATCAGACGGGCTGCCACATGCAGCAATAGTCAGGGCGGTGAGCAATACGAGATATGGGCGTGCAGGCATGACGGAGTCCGTACGAGGTGATCGAAAAAGTCGGATGACGCCGGTTCACTCCGACAGGCGTTGCCTGTTAATCAAACGATAATCCCGGCCAAAGTCGTTCAACCTCGTCCGCGTCGGCCGGTCTCGTTCAATCTGACTGCCGCGCCACCACCGGCACGGTAAAGCGCGCTTCCCCGCGTAAACCAGGCGCCTGCGCGGTCATCCCGCCAGCCTTGAGCTCCAGCTGCCAGAGACTCGCATTAGGACCCAGCGTCTGGCTGCTGGCGGGCGCATCCTTGGGCAGCTCGAAGTGCAGCTCGGCCATTGAGCCCGCGGCATCCGCGCGGGCGTGGGCCACGATCTCCTGCCGCCAGTTTTCCGCATGGCGCACGGGCGTGTCACGCCTGGTGCCGGGCAGTCGTGTGCGGTGCACAAGGGCAGCTTCCACGCGCCTGGTGCGGTCAGGCGGGTGTGGCAGGATGGCGCGCAGCCGGAAAGGCTCGCCCGGTCGGCCCGGGCCATCGGGCAGTTCGACGCGGCAGGCCTGCCAGTCGCGCGTGCGGTGACGCAGCACCAGTGACATCACGAACATGCCGATGGACGGCACCAGGACCAGACCGCCGGCCGCGACGAAGAAACCGGGATCCAGTGACATGGGCGAGGAGGCCGCCATCAGCGTGGCGAGGCTGACGATGCCGCCGCCCGCCACCAGCCAGACGATGGCCACGGCCAGGCAACTCCCGGCGGTCCATGCCTCCCGGTCGGGCGCGATCGCGCCGCCCGGTTGCCAGCGGATCGCGGGCCGGCGCCCCGGCGCGGTGCGCGGCTTCCCGGCACCCGCCTCGGGCATCCGGAATTCCTCTTGTCGGGCCAGGTCGGGATAGTTCACACGCAGCACCCGCCCGCCCACGCTGCCGTCGGCGTTCACCGGCAGGCGTCGCACGGCCCAGCGCGTCAGAAGCACGAGGCCGCCGATCACCAGCGTCGCCGGAACGAGGTATCTCATAGCCTCAGCGCCCTCGCCCAGCAACAACGAGGTCACGCCACCGAGCGTCAGCATCAGCGCCATCGGGATCAGCACGAACGACACCATGACGAGAAAGAAGATCCGCAGCGGCGAGCGGATATGGCTCGGCCGGGGCTCGGGGGTCTCGAAGTTACCGTAAGTCGTCACGAATCGACTCCACCAGCGCGTCGGCGTCCAGCCTGCGGGAATCGTCGGCCGCCAGCCGCTGGCGATACGTCGCCTGGGCCGCCAGCGCATGTGCCAGCGCTTGCTCGCGCCTGCCACGCTGTACGTCGAGTTGCGCAAGCGCCAAGTGCGACGCCGCGGCCTCTTCGCTGTCATCGCCCAGCATGCTGCGCCGCATGTTCAGTGACTCCATCAGCAGACTTTCCGCTTCATCCCACTCTCCCATCACCGTCTTCAGTTCGCCCAGGCCCTGGAGGGTACGGGCCAATACCCATGCCTCATCGCCGTGGACGGCCCTTTCGACTTCGATGGCTCTCCTGAAGAATCTCTCGGCTTCCGGGTAATCGCCCAGATCCTTATGGGCGACAGCCATATCGACGAGTATGAATCCAGTCAGCGGATGAATCTCTCCGATATGGGCGATCTGGAGGTCGAGCGCCTGGCGCAAGTGTTCCATGGCAGCCTCGGGCTCGCCGAGCCGCAGTTCCTGCGCGGCGAGCTGGTTCAACAGCGTGGCCAGGCTGGGGTGATCTGGGCCGAGGATCACGCGATCAATCTCAAGTGCCTCGCTGATATGCAACCTGGCCTCAGCGGGGCGACCAGCCTCGGAAAACACGACGCCGAGATTGCTCAGCGTGATGGTTGTGTCTGGATGATCATGGCCGAACAGTGCCCGACGCATCTCCAGCGCCTGCTGCATCATCGCGATCGCCTCGTCATGACGTCCCTGCCGAGAGCGCACCGTGCCGAGAATGTTCAGCGTCATGGCGTGGTCCTCGCTGCCTGGCGCCAGGGCTTCGAGCAAGGCCAGGGCGTCCTCCAGCGCATCACTGGATTGCGCGAAACGGTTGGAGTCGGCGTGCACCACGCCGAGATGATTGAGCGTGCGTGCTCGCAACTGTCCTGCAGCCTCCGGCGCGACGCTCAACGCTTCGTGGTACGCCTGCTCCGCCTCAGCCAGCTGACCGAGAAGGAACAGACTGACCCCAAATTGATTCCATGCCTCGGCGGTGAGGGCCGCATCGGCATCGGGATCACCCCGGTAGATCTCCAGCGCTTCAGCGAACAGGCTGTTCGCTTCCCGATACTGGCCCAACGCCCCGTTGACCTCGCCAAGCGTGGTCAACAACGCAGCCCGCAACAGCGGCTCTGTCTCCAGATCGGTCAGCTGCCCGGCACCAAGCGCCACGAGATCCTGTGCCGTGACAACATCGCCTCGCGCTTGGGCAGGCGCTGCGGCCCGAAACAGGCTGACCAGGTAGTCGCTGACCCGGTCGCTGCGCTGGGCTTCAAGACTGGCCATGCGCGCAGCCGCTTCGGCCTCCACGCGGGCCTGCTCGGCTTGCGCTGCGGCGAGTTCGGCCTTGTCGCGTTCCACCTGCAGGCGCTCGGTGTGCACCACCAGCCCGCCGATAATCATCATCGGCACCAGCACCGCGCCGGCCACGGCAAGCCGATGCCGGGCGATGAACTTGCCGCTGCGATAGCCCCAGGTGTCCGGCCGCGCACGCACGGGCAGGCCGGCGCGATGACGTTGTATATCGGCAGCGAACTGCTCGGCCGTGGCATAGCGGCGCTCGGGTTCGCGCCGCAGCGCCGTCAGCACGATGTTGTCGAGGTCACCCGCGAGCGCCCGTGAAAGCCGGCGCGGTCCGCTGGCGCGACGCTGGGCGAGTTCCTCAGGTGAGCACTCGTTGTCACCTGCGGCCTCGAGCACCTTCAGCGACGGTCGCGTGGGTTCCCGCTCGAGCATCGACTCCCGCCGCGCCTGCAGATCCGCAGTGCCCGCCGCGTGAGGCGGATGGCCGGTGAGCAGCCGATAGAGCAGCAAGCCCAGCGAGTAGATGTCGCTGGCCGTGGTCACGGGTTGACCGCCGAGCTGCTCCGGGCTGGCCCACGCCGGCGACATCGGCCGCCCACCCAGGCGCGTGAGCTCCGTGGCATCTGCGCTCTCGGCCGCGTCTTCGAGCACCTTGGCGATGCCGAAGTCCAGCAGTTTCACGCGACCGTCGCCCGTCACCAGGATATTGCTCGGCTTGATGTCGCGGTGCACCACCAGGTTGCGGTGCGCGTATTGCACCGCCTCGAGCACCTGTTCGAACAGCGCCAGCCGTGCCGCCACGTCGAGACGCTCGCGGTCACAGTATTCGTCGATGGGCACACCATCGACGTATTCCATCGCCAGATAGGGCCAGCCCTCATCGGTGACGCCGCCATCGATGAGGCGGGCGAGGTTCGGGTGCTCCAGGCGCGCGAGTATCCGGCGCTCGCCGTCGAAACGTCGGCTCAGGGATGCCAGCATCGGGCCGCCGGGCAGCAGTTTGACGGCGACGGTCTGCTCGAACTGCCCGTCGTCGCGATGCCCGAGACACACCACGCTCATCCCGCCGCGACCCAGTTCGCGCTCCAGCCGGTAGGGCCCGGCGCGCTCCGGCAAGCTCAGCGGCGGTGCCGCGGAGGCCTGTGAATCACCACCCAATCGGCGGGCCAGCCTGCCCAGGCGCCGGTCGGCATTGGCGTGGACTGCGAGCAGGCCCTCGACGAGCTGCCGCAGCTGAGGGTCGTCGGTGGACTGGTAGAGATAGTCGCCGCGCGCGTCCGGCGGCTGCTCAAGCACATCCAGCAACAGCGCCTCGGTCTCCGGAGAGAGTGCCAGCGGGTCGGGTCCGTTTTCCGGTGTGTGCTCGCGGATCATGCGCTCCGGTCTCCATCGGTGGAGGGATACGCGGGACTCCAGGGCACTTTGCCAGAGAGTCAGTGGCTCTTCTATACCAATACGAACAACGCTGCCGAGAGCGTTCACGACCCGTCCAGATGAGCAGGTTTCGCCACGAATTTCGTTTGTGGTTGCAAGCCCTGTCATTTGGCGATGGACGTCAGCCGACGATCGCAGGGTTCTTCCAATGAAGGAGTTTGCCGATATGAAACGACCCTCGACGATCGCGCTGGCGCTGGTGTTTAGCCTGGCTTTCGGTGTCCCGGCAACGCCCGCGCACGCACAGGGCTCGGGCAGTTCGTTCTTGCAACGCGTCACGACCCCCTCGACCGGGCAGGTCGACATGCGTATCGATGACGATGGCGATATCGAATCGGTACGCCTGAACACCTACCGCAACAAGGATGGCAACACAGCCCTGTGGAGGGATCTGTCGAACTCACAGAATCCTGCTTCGCGTGGCATCGTTGTGGCTATCCACGCGTTTCCGACCCGGGAGCTGCTCGCCGAAGACGACGCAATTTCGCTGTCCATGCGCCTGCCCAGCCTGGATCTCCAGTGCCCCTGTACCCCGGAGGAGGCCGGTTTGAGGTTGTACCTGGATGGCGACATGGAGGCTTCTCTTTATCGATCCCTGAGCCCCGATGTGGTCGTCGAGACGATTGAACAGCAGCGCCAAGGACGAGTGCGCCTGGTCGGTCGATTCAGCGCTGATATGGCGTTCTACCAGCGACTCGACGGGCCGCCGGACCTCACAGACACACTGCGCGTCGAAGGCCGCTTCGATGTCGTCAGTGATCCGATGTAAGGCCTGAACACGGTTCGCCGCAATGGGAGACGACCGGAAATGAGCAATTCCCGGCGCCAAAGTCGTAACACCTGTCAGAGGGCTGATGCCTTGTATCCACGTGAATCGCAGCAGCCTTGCGCTGCCACCAAGAGGAATACGCCATGACACTGCAACGTCAACTGCCGGCTTTACTGCTGCTGGCGCTCACGATCGCCATCGGCGGCTGTCTCACCAGCGACGATCTGGCCAGCGGACCGGAAGACACCGCAGGCGCGCCGGGGCCGAACGGCGGTGGCAACGGGGGCAACAACGGCGGTGACGACGACGATTCGGGAGATTCCGATGATTCCGGAGACCCATCGGATGACAACGGCGGGTCAGGCGGCAATGGCGATGACCCTGCACCACCCCCGGATGACGATGATGACAATGGTGGCGATGCCGGGCCTGGGGACGACGATGATGGGGCCCCCGGTGACGATGACGATGGCGCACCCGGCGATGACGGTAATGCCGGAGCGCCGCCGGATGACGGTGGCACGGCCCTCAAGGGACCGTTCGCCGAGGGCAGCGAAGTCACGGCAGTCGCACTGGCCGCAGACGGCTCACCGACCGGAACGCCGATACACGGTGTAACCGATGCGCGCGGCAACTTCCGCTTCAGCGACGTTCCCTGGTCCGGTCCAAGCATGGTGACCGTGACGGGACAGTACTTCGACGAGACCACCGGTAACATGAGCGCCGACACGCTCAGTCTGCGCTCGGCGCTGGAGGCCGAGGACGGCGTGCTCAGGGGCAGCGTCAATCTGTTCACGCACATTCTTGCCCGCTACATCGACTACTGGATGCCCGACGGCTGGGAGTACGATGATCTGAAGTACTACTGGGGTATTCCGTATCTGGGCGATTTCCTGGGCTTCACCGTCGCACCCGAGGAACTGACTTTCATGGCTGCGCTGGAGCCAGAGATCAACCGCGACAGCACGCTGCTGCTGCTGTACTCGGTGGGCTTTGTTTCAGCCGGCCTCGATCAACAGGCGATCGACCGCATCGCCCAGGATTTCGCAGAATCCGACGGTTGGCTGACCGGTGAGGGCATTGCCGATTTTCAAGCATGGATGAGCGCCATCGACGACGACCCCGAAGACATCGTTGCCCGAGCCATCGAGCGACTCCAGGCTCAGTACGGTATGAGCGTACCCACATCCTTTCCGGGCTTCGTCAACTGGGGGCAGACGTGTGACTTTCGCGATGGTCCCCGGGTGTGTCTCGGGCCATACGCACGGGCGAATTTACGTGAGGATCTGAGCCTCGAACCTGGCGAAGAGATCCTCTATCGGTTCGTACCACCGGTCACGGGCAGCTACAACTTCGGCGTGTCAGGGTCGAGTAACATTACCTGGACGCTGCGAGGCCCTGCGGAAGTCGGCCGCTCCTTCGGCCTTCGAAACGGTGTGAGGGAAGCCGCGACCAATATACTGTTCGCAGCACAGGAATACGTCCTGACGCTCCGCGCGAGTGGCGAGGGCACTCAGGAAGCCAGCTTGCTTGCCAATCGCCTCAGCGCGGGAAGCGAAGGTGCACCGGTGCTTATTCCGACCGGCACGATGCATGAAGAGCTGATCGGGCGAAGCAGTTCGTATTGGAACAATCGGACAAGCTACTTCATGTTCCGCACAGATCGCGCCGGTACGTACAGTATCCGTGTGTTCGCTGACGCGTGCGGTGCAAGTTCCCCTGGCGTTTCGGTCGAGATATTCGGTTGGCACGGCGATCCTTTCACAATCCAAGCTAGCGAGCCCGGCCCGTTCAGGCCAAGTAATTGGCTGGCGAGCAGTGACCCGGACGAGTTTGGTTCCTGTGAGGGTCAGCTTTTGGAAATCCAGAATGGTACACCGCACGAGCCGC
Organism: Gammaproteobacteria bacterium; assembly: GCA_007694905.1. Taxonomy (GTDB): domain Bacteria; phylum Pseudomonadota; class Gammaproteobacteria; order Pseudomonadales; family Azotimanducaceae; genus SLTB01. The sequence continues at coordinate 7,640 of REEU01000129.1, forward strand.
CCTATCCGTACCTGTATATCCGGGTTCGGAACAATGTGCCTACGAGTCCAGTCGATGCGTTTTCTGGACGGAATTTTGTGAACATTCAGGTTACGCCACCAGGCGGGGGGTCGGTGGTCAACTGACCGCGTCAAGGGTGATGGGCACGTGAGACTACCCCCGCGGCGCCACGTGATCGAGATCGCGAGCCGCTGACGATCACCAGCAGCACGGGCAGTGTCGTGAATTGACCGGACATGAGGGGTCGCGGGTACGCTTGGGTATAGATCCGGCGTATTCGGCGTGTAGAATCATGGACAGGCTACGGAGTAACCCTGTCCATGGAGATTACCCAGCTTCTTAAAGAGGCAGAAGCCGGCGATCGGGGCGCCCTCGACCGCCTGTACGAGGCGGTGTATTCGGAACTTAAGACCCTGGCGGCGGCGCAGCGCCGCCGGTGGCAGGGCAACGAGACACTCAACGCCACCGCGCTGGTACACGAGGCGTATCTGAAGCTCGTGCAGTTGCCAAATCCGCAGTGGCAGAACCGCGGCCACTTCTTCGCCGTGGCAGCCCGGGCGATGCGCCACATTCTCGTCGATGAGGCCAAGCGGGTGAGCGCCGCCAAGCGGGGCAGCAACCCGCAGCAGGTGGGTCTGACGCAGGCCGAAGCGCTGATGCCGGCGCCCGACCAGTCGCTGGCCACCGATGTGCTTGCCCTGCATCAGTCGCTGGAGTCGCTGGAGGCGAGCAACCCCCGCCAGGTGCGCGTGATCGAATGTCGCTTCTTTGCCGGACTCCAGACCGAGGAGACCAGTGAGGCGCTGGGCATCTCCGTCAGCACGGTGAGGCGTGACTGGGAACTGGCCAAGATCTGGCTGGAACAACACCTGGGAGAGGCCGCGGAGCCATGAGTACACGGCGGGG
>REEU01000235.1 GCA_007694905.1 Gammaproteobacteria bacterium
GGTGCCGAGGCGAAGAATGGCCCGCTCAACGGGATCGAGCTCATCCAGCGCACGGTCGAGCAATGGCGCGTACAGGGTGTCGAGTTCCCGCGCCGCGCGACTGACTCCAGTGACAGCGGCGGCGAAATACTCCAGGTCCGCATCGTCGGATTCGTGGTGGACGCGGAATTCCGCCACCAGCTCGTGGACCGAGGCCGGATTGATCTGATCCTGATACAGGGCCTGAACGGCCAGGCGGCGGGCCTGCTGTCGTGCCCGCGATGCACTCGGCGGACGTTTCCGGCGCGGGGGCGCCTCGCCGCCGTCTCGCTTGGTCACGATCAACGCAGCCGGCGCAGCAGACTGACCATTTCCAGCGCGGTCATGGCCGCATCGGCGCCCTTGTTGCCGGCCTTGGTGCCGCTGCGCTCGATGGCCTGCTCGATGGAGTCGGTGGTCAGCAGACCGAAGGCGACCGGCACCCCGCTCTCTGCCTGGACGCGAGCCAGACCGCTCGAAGCCTCGCCGGCGACAAAATCGAAATGGGGGGTACCGCCGCGGATCACGGCTCCGAGGGCGATGATGGCGTGGGTCTTGCCGGCCGCAGCCACTTCTTTTGCGGCCAGCGGCAGTTCCCAGGCTCCCGGTACCCGCACCAGCTCGATGCGGTCGCGGGCCACACCGTGGCGAACCAGGGCATCCACCGCGCCGGCCACCAGCGCATCCACCACGAAGGCGTTGAAACGGGCGGCGATCAGAACGAAGTTCGCATCCGTCGCAGCGAAGTCGCCTTCGATGGTCGTGAGATCCTGCATGGGTGTCTCTCCTCGCACGCGGCGCTCAGCGCCCTTCCGTCTCGGCGGTGTTGTCCGCATCGGCGGCCGCTATGGTCTCGCCTTCGCAGGTGATGTACTCGACGATTTCCAGGTCGAATCCGGAAATCGCATTGTAGCGCGTGGGGAAGGACATCAGGCGCATGCGTCTGACGCCGAGATCACGCAGGATCTGGGAGCCAAGGCCCACCGAATGATAGACGCTGGAGCCGTCCGGTCGCAGGCTGCGGTTGTAGCTTGGCGTCTTCGGGAAGAGATCGAGTCGCTCGATGTTCTCCTGGGCGGATTCAGTGCCGCCGAGGATCACCACCACGCCGGAGCCCTCCTCCGCGACCTTCGCAAGGGCTCGATCCACGCTCCAGCTCTTCGGCCCCGAACGCACGGCGCCGATCAGGTCCAGCAGCATGTTCGGCACGTGTACGCGCACCAGGGTCGGCTTGTTGGCGTCGATCTCGCCACGGACCAGGGCGAAATGCGTCTGCTCCCTGAGCGTATCCCGGAACCCCACCACCCGGAACGTACCGTGGGTGGTCTCGATGTCTTTCTCGAGCACCCGCTCCACGGTGGAGTCGTGCAGCGCCCGGTAGTGAATCAGGTCGGCGATGGTGCCGAGCTTGAGCCCGTGGGTGGCGGCGAACTGCTCGAGGTCCGGCAGCCGCGCCATGGTGCCGTCTTCGTTCATGATCTCGACGATCACCGCCGCCGGCGCACAGCCGGCGAGACGGGCAAAGTCCACCGCCGCCTCCGTGTGTCCGGCCCGGGACAGCACGCCGCCCGGCTCCGCCTGCAGCGGAAAGACATGGCCCGGCGTGACGATGTCGTCGGCAACGGCGTTTTCCTGCGCGGCCACCTGCACCGTACGGGCACGATCCGCCGCGGAGATGCCCGTGGTCACCCCTTCTGCCGCCTCGATGGAGACCGTGAAGTTGGTGTGATGGAGGGTGCGATTGCTCGTGGTCATGGGCGTGAGTCGCAGGCGCCGGCAGCGCTCGGCCGTCATCGGCATGCAGATGAGGCCGCGGGCGTGTTTCGCCATGAAGTTGATGGCTTCCGGCGTCACGTGCTCGGCGGCCATCACCAGGTCGCCTTCGTTCTCGCGATCCTCGTCGTCGAGCAGGACGATCATCCTGCCGGCGCCGATTTCCGCTATCAGTTCTTCCACCGTACTGAATGTCATGGCTCTATGGTACCGGGCGCGGGGGCCGCACTATGCGGCGTCAGGCCGAGGTTGACAAGCCGGGCCCAGGGCCACCGGAGGCGGCTTCCGCGGGCACCATGACCAGGCGCAGATCGCCGCCCATGGGCGTCACTTCCCGATACTCGAAGCGCAGCCCCTCGGCGAGACGCTCGAGGCCGAGATCCGCCATGGCACGTGCCCGGGCCCCCAACAGAAGTGGCGCCTGATAGAGCCAGAGTTCGTCTACCAGGTTTGCTGCCAGCACGGCTGCCGCCAGCCGCGGACCGCACTCGAACAGCACTTCATTGCAGTCCCGCCCTGCCAGCAGTCCGAGCAAGGCCGCGAGATCCAGCCCTGCCGCGACTTCGGGCAGGCTCGCGCACTCCGCCCCCGCGGCGAGCAGTGCGGCGCGCCGCTGCTTCGGGGCCGCTGCCGCGGAAAACAGCAGCACGCCGGGGGTCTGCAGCAGCCGGGCGTCCACCGGTGTTCGCAGCTCCCGGTCGAGCACCACCCGCAGCGGCGGCTGCCGTTCGAGAAACGCAGCATCGAACGCGGACAGTTCCGGCAGGTCCTCCCGGCGGACGGTCAGCCGCGGGTCGTCCGCCAGCACCGTCCCGGAGCCGGTGACGATGGCACAGGAACGGGCGCGCAGACGCTGCACGTCCCGCCGCGCCTCAACTCCGGTAATCCACTGGCTCTCGCCGCTGGCCATGGCACTGCGCCCGTCGATGGAGGCAGCAAGTTTCAGCCGCACCAAGGGCCGCCCCCGCTCGTGCCGGACCATGAAGCCTGCGTTCAGCGCCCGCGCTTCAGCCTCGTGCAGGCCGACGTCCACCTCGATGCCAGCCCCGCGCAGGCGGTCGATGCCGCTACCGGCCACCCGGGGATGAGGATCCCGGGTGGCCACGACGACCCTTGCCGGCGCCGCCCGGACCAACGCGTCCGAACAGGGCGGCGTACGCCCGAAGTGATTGCAGGGTTCGAGGGTGACGTAGACCGTGGCACCGCGCAGATCCTGCCCGGCGGTCTCCATGGCCCGGATCTCCGCATGGGGGCCACCAGCCGGGGCGCTGAAACCTTCGCCGAGCACCTGACCGTCGCGAACGATGATACAGCCGACGCTGGGGTTCGGGCGCGTAGTCAGCCGCCCCTGGGCCGCCAGTGCCAGCGCCCGCGACATGTACTCACGATCGTGCTGGGAAAACGGTGTGGACGGCACGGCATCAGCCACGGTCGGCAGGCTGGCCTGCGTCCGGATCCCGGGCCAGACGCTCGATCTCCTGCTGGAACTCGCTCACGTCCTGGAAATCCCGGTACACGGAAGCGAAGCGTACGTAGGCCACTGCGTCGAGTCCGCGCAGGACCTCCATGACTCGCTCCCCGAGTTGCCGCGCCGACACCTCGCGATCGCCCTGGCTGCGCAACGCGTGCTTGACCTGATTGATGGCGGCCTCGATGGCTTCCACGCTTACCGGACGCTTCTCCAGAGCCCGCTGCAGCCCGGCACGCAACTTGTCCTCGTTGAAGGGCTCGCGGCTGCCATCACGCTTGATGATGCGCGGCATGACCAGCTCCGCCACCTCGAAGGTGGTGAAGCGATCGCCGCAGGTGAGGCATTCCCGGCGCCGGCGGACCTGATCTCCGCCGGTGACGAGCCGGGAATCGATGACCTTGGTGTCCTCTGCGCTGCAGAAGGGGCAATGCATGAGGAAGCGCCCGTGCCCGCGCCGCGGTCAGCGACTCGCGGCCTGCTTCAGGGGCGCTTCGCCGAGGCCTGTATACACCGGGAAGCGGGCGCACAGGGCAAGCACCTTCTCCCGCACCGCGTCCACCACGGTCTCTTCCCCCATGTGCTCGAGGACGTCGCACATCCAGCCCGTGAGTTCCCGACACTCGGCCTCACCGAAGCCGCGGCGGGTCACCGCCGGCGACCCGATGCGCAGGCCCGAGGTCACGAACGGCGAACGGGGATCGTTCGGCACCGCGTTCTTGTTCACGGTGATGTTGGCCCGCCCGAGGGCGGCGTCCGCGTCCTTGCCGGTGATGTCCTTGTCGATAAGGTCGAGCAGGAAAAGATGATCGTCGGTGCCACCGGAGACCACGTTGAAGCCACGGCTGATGAACGTCTCCGCCATGGCGCGGGCATTCACCAGCACCTGCTGCTGGTAGGCCTTGAATTCCGGCGCCATGGCCTCCTTGAAGCAAACCGCCTTGGCGGCGATCACGTGCATCAGCGGGCCGCCCTGCGTGCCGGGGAACAGCGCCGAGTTCAGCTTCTTCTCGATCTCCGGATTGCTGCGCGCCAGGATGATGCCGCCACGGGGACCGCCCAAGGTCTTGTGGGTCGTGGACGTGACCACGTCGGCTTGCGGCACCGGGTTCGGATAGATGCCGGCGGCGACCAGGCCCGCTACGTGCGCCATGTCCACCAGCAGGTAGGCGCCCACCTCGTCGGCAATGGCCCGGAAGCGGCTCCAGTCCAGCACCCGCGAGTAGGCGGAGAATCCGGCGACGATCAGCTTCGGCTTGCACTCCAGCGCCAGGGCGCGGACCGCGTCGTAGTCGATCAGACCGGTCCTGGTATCGATGCCGTACTGCACGGCGTGATAGGTCTTGCCGGAGAAGTTGGGCTTGGCACCGTGGGTCAGGTGACCACCGGCGTCGAGGCTCATGCCAAGCACCGTGTCGCCCGGCTGCAGCAGCGCCAGATACACCGCGCCATTGGCCTGGGAGCCGGAATGCGGCTGCACGTTCGCGTAGTCGGCACCGAACAGGGCCTTGGCCCGCTCGATGGCCAGCACTTCCACCTGATCCACGTACTCGCAACCACCGTAGTAACGCTTGCCCGGATAGCCTTCGGCATACTTGTTGGTGAGCACGCTGCCCTGGGCTTCGAGCACCCGCGGCGAAGTGTAATTCTCCGAGGCGATCAGCTCGATGTGCTCTTCCTGGCGGCGGGCCTCGTTGCGGATGGCGTCGGCCACCTCGTCGTCGAAGCCGGCGATGGTCATGTTGGGTTCGAACATGGGGGATTCCGTCGGCTGAGGGCGGCGCTGTGCGCAGCGCGTCGATTCAGATGATGATTGTACCCGAACCCCAGCGTCGACGGCACTTGAAGGGACCGCAGGTGACGCTGCGGCGGGCTCATGGCGCGTTGTCAGGCGGGGGCGATTCGGTTAGCGTGGCGCTCCCTCGCGATACCCTCGGAGTTGTGCCGTCCATGGCTCAGTACGTCTACACCATGAACCGCGTCGGCAAGATCGTGCCGCCGAAAAGGGAGATCCTCAAGGACATATCCCTGTCATTCTTCCCCGGCGCAAAAATCGGCGTCCTCGGCCTGAACGGCGCGGGCAAGTCCACGCTGCTCAGAATCATGGCCGGCGTCGACACGGAGATCGAAGGCGAGGCCCGACCGCAGGCCGGCATCCGCATCGGCTATCTGCCCCAGGAACCGCCCCTGAATGCGGACAAGGATGTGCGCGGCAACGTCGAGGAGGGCGTGGCGGACGTCAAGGCGCTGCTCGACGAGTTCAACGCCATCAGCGACCGCTTCGCCGAGCCCATGGACGACGACGAGATGAACAAGCTGCTCGAGCGTCAGGGCGAGCTGCAGGGCGCCATCGACGCCAGCGGCGGCTGGGAACTCGAGCGCACGCTGGAAATCGCCGCCGACGCCCTGCGCCTGCCCCCTTGGGACGCGGATGTGACCAAGCTCTCCGGCGGCGAGCGCCGGCGCGTGGCGCTGTGCCGTCTGCTGCTGTCGAAGCCCGACATGCTGCTGCTCGACGAGCCCACGAACCACCTCGATGCAGAGAGCGTGGCCTGGCTCGAGCGTTTCCTGCTCGAGTACCCGGGTACCGTGGTCGCCATCACCCACGACCGCTACTTCCTGGACAACGCCGCCCAGTGGATCCTGGAGCTGGACCGTGGCCGTGGCATTCCCTACGAGGGCAACTACTCCACCTGGCTCGAGGCCAAGGAGAAGCGCCTGAAGCAGGAAGAGAAATCGGAGCAGGGCCGCCAGCGAGCCATCAAGGCCGAGCTGGAGTGGGTCCGCGCCAATCCGAAGGGCCGGCAGGCCAAGTCCAAATCGCGGCTGCAGCGCTTCGAGGAACTGAGCTCGAAGGAGTACCAGAAGCGCAACGAAACCAACGAGATCTTCATTCCGCCGGGACCGCGCCTCGGCGACAAGGTGATCGAATTCGATCACGTCACCAAGGGGTTCGGTGATCAGATTCTCATCGACGATCTGTCGTTCATCATTCCGCCGGGGGCCATCGTCGGCATCGTCGGCCCGAACGGCGCCGGCAAGACGACGCTGTTCCGGATGATCATCGGCACCGAGCAGCCCGATTCGGGCAGCGTGATCGTCGGCGACACCGTGAAGATCGCCCACGTCGAGCAGTTCCGCGACGATCTGGACGGCAAGAAGACGGTGTGGGAGGAGATCTCCGAGGGCCACGACATCATGGAGATCAACGGCTTCGAAGTGGCCTCAAGGGCCTACGTGGGCCGCTTCAACTTCCGCGGCGGCGATCAGCAGAAGCGGGTCGGCGACCTCTCCGGTGGTGAACGCAACCGCCTGCAGCTCGCCAAGCTGCTCAAGCAGGGCGCCAACGTCATCATGCTCGACGAGCCCACCAACGACCTGGACGTGGAGACCCTGCGGGCGCTGGAAGAGGCGCTGCTGGAGTTCCCGGGCACCGCGCTGGTCATCAGCCACGACCGCTGGTTCCTCGACCGCGTTGCGACCCACATCCTTGCCTACGAAGGTGAGGGTAAGGTGGTGTTCTTCGAAGGCAACTACCAGGAGTACGAGTCGGACCACCGCAAGCGGCTCGAAGCTGCCGGCGAGGACCCGGACCGGCCGCATCGCATCAAGTACAAGCGGCTGGCCTGAACGGGGATGGGCGCCAACGCCTGAACGGCCCTGCCCTCCCCTGGTGACAGGAGCCGCGCAAACAGCGGGTGGATCGTTTGAACCCCGAAAGACCACCGACCTGGCGGCCCAGCTGCGCCATGCCAAGCGACCGGCAGCGCCAGAAGTACTGCAACGCTTTCGGGATCGGAGTGAGCGGCGGCAGTGTCTGCGGGATCTCGCAGTCGACGGCGTCCCTACGCTGAGCAGGGGTTTGCGCCAGCTGCGCAGGCTGTGACGCTTGCAACTTACATCAGCGCCCAGGTCAGGCATGCTGGAGAGCGTCCAGCCATGGCATAAAGGGTCCGTCTGCGGTTTCATGTCAACGCCCTCGGCTGTTCGATCTGCAATCAGGCCCTCAGGGGCGCCCACCCAGCCACCGGAGTCGTATCCGTCATCGTGCTCAGAGCCACAGTCCTCGCCACCGTACTGACCCTGACCGCCGTCACAGCCAGCCTCGTTCCCCATGCGGCCGAAGCCCAGAGCCGCTGGGTCAACGACGAGATCCGCATTACGTTTCGCGCGGGCCCCGGCGACCAGTACCGCATCGTCCGTCACTTCAACACCGGCGCACGCCTGGAACCGGCCTCCCCCCCAGCGGATCGCTTCCCCAGCGCCAGCATCGATGGCTGGCTGTACCTGCGGGACGGCGCCGGCAACGAAGGCTGGGCTCGCGAGCAGTACCTGGTCGACGAGCCCCCCGCGCGGGTGCGCATTACGACGGTGGAGCGGGAACGTGACCGCGCGCGGGCGCGCGTCGAAGAACTGACGGCCGAAGTCGGTGCGCACAACCGCGAGCAGGCTGATCTCGAGCGCGAGCTCCAGGCGAGCCGAGAGCGCATCGCGGAACTGGAAGACAGCTTCGCTGCCGCGCGCCGAGGCTTCGAACTGTTCGAAACCCACGAGGCCATGGAGGCGGCCATGGAGGCGCTCGAACAGCGCAACGCGGAATTGCTGGAGGAGAAGCGGGCTCTCGCCGACCGCAGCCTGAAGGAGTGGTTCCTGATCGGGGCGGGTGTGCTGGCGGCCGGCATTCTGCTCGGCCTCATCCTGCCGCGCCTGCGACGCCGGCAGAGCCCCTGGGGCAGCGGCAGCTTGTAGTAGGCCACTCGCGCACTTCGCACCTGCCCATGCGTCGCGCGAGCCGCTAAGCTCCGCGCTCACTCGACGCGGAGGTATGAACTATGGCGGGAAGAGTCGCAGGCAAAGTGGCACTCATCACGGGAGGCGCGTCAGGCATCGGCCGCGGCTGTGCCGCACGCCTCGCCGAGGAAGGCGCCACGGTGATCATCTCGGACGTCCAGGATGAGTTTGGACGCCAGGCAGCTGAGGAGATTTCCGCAGCGGCGGCCGCCGCCGGCGGTGCCTGCACCTATCTGCACCACGACGTCACCAGCGAAGACGCCTGGATCGACGTCATCCGCAGCATCGAGCAGCGCTACGGAAGCCTGCACGTCCTCGTCAACAATGCCGGAATCGGCATCGGCGGCAGTATCGTCGAGATGAAGCTGGCGGACTGGCAGCGGCAGCAGGCGATCAACCTCGACGGAGTCTTCCTCGGCATCAAGCATGCGATCCCGCTGCTGCGCACTACGGGCGGCGGATCCATCGTCAACATGTCGTCCGTGGCGGGGCTGAAGGGCAGCCCCCGTCTTGCGGCCTACAACGCCACCAAGGGCGGCGTACGCCTGCTCACCAAGGGCGTTGCCCTGGAATGCGCCCAGGCGCGCTGGAACATCCGGGTGAACTCCGTGCATCCAGGCATCATCGATACGCCGATCTGGACCAAGGTGGCGCCAGGTGAGCTCGAGCCTGGTGCCAACGCCTTGGACGTGGCAGCCATGGCGGCCGCCGCGGTCCCTACCGGCGTCGCCGGCCTCCCACTGGACATCGCGAATGCGGTCCTGTTTCTTGCCAGCGACGATTCGAGTTACGTCACGGGCACGGAACTCGTGGTCGACGGCGGTCTGTCGGCCTGAGGACTGGCCCGGCGGGCCGAGTCAGCGATGATCGGAACCGGCCCCCCTCATGAAGAGGCCGGAGCATCGCCGCTCCGGCCTCTTCTGCTCACGCTCGATCAAACGTGCGAGTCGATCAGAACTGCGCCTGCACCCCCAGGAAGAAGAACCGACCCCGCGGACCCACCGGCCAACTTGCCGTCGTGCTGAACGGGTCGCGATCGGTGAGGTTGTTGACACCGCCGTAGACCCGCAGCCCATCGTCGAACCAGTACGAACCGTTGACGTTGTGGACGTAGGAACTGCTGGCGAAGCCGGCAGGGCCGAACTGGGTCCGCGTCTGGTCGACGTCTCCCGTCACCAGCGCCTGACTGCTCTGGTAGAGGGTCTGCCACGTGGCCGAGATCGGTCCTCGCTGCCAGTTCAGGCTGGCCTGAGCGTTCCACTTCGGCGTTCTGAGTTCGCCCAGGCGCGGGTCCACAACTGAGGGGTCGCTGCGGTTGGTGAAGCGGTCGAGCTTCAGCTGACGCGACCCGATCAAGCGCAGACCGAATTCGTTGGCGCCGAGATCGAAACTGTAGTTCGCAGCAAAGTCGACCCCCTTGGCCTCAAGCGATGCGAAGTTCACGAAGGTCTGATTGAGGAATCTGAAACCGCCGAACTGGGCGCTGTTGGGATTCGTCTCACGCGTGAACAACTGGCAAAAGTCGTTGTTCGGGAAATTCGTAGCGTCATAGCAGGTATCCACTGTCTCCTGGGCGGTGACGAGTTCGATACCATCGTCGATCTCAACGTCCCAATAATCGAGGGTCATCGCCAGGCCGGGCAGGAAGCGTGGTGTGAAGACGGCGCCGAACGTGAACGTGTCAGCCGTCTCTTCCTCCAAGTCCGGATTGCCGCCGACGACACCGGGGAAGCGGGCCGAGAGCGGATCCGTGAACCCGGATGGCAGCGCCGGCAGCGGCAACCCGGCCGCCTCGGCACCCGCCTGGCAGTTCGCGGCGCGCAGCTCCGGATCCGCTGCATTACCGATCTCTGAGGCATCGCAGGGATCATCCGGCCGGAACGTGCCAGGATTGGTGATGAACGTCTCCCGCAGGTTCGGCGCACGCACCGCACGGGACAGCGTGCTGCGGAAGCTCACGTCCTCCATCGGCGTCCAGATCAGGCCCAATTTCCAGGCGTCGACGGTTCCGACGGTGTTGTAGTCCGCTACCCGCCACGCGGCATCGAAGGTCAACTCGCGCGCGAACGCCTGATCAGCCAGCAGCGGCACGCTCACCTCGATGAACGCCTCGCGGGACTTGAGCGTGGACGAGGAGTCCTCGTAAATGAACAGGTTATCGAACCCGAGTGAGTTGTTCCCGCTGACCTCGGAGATCATCGTACCGTCAGGGAACGGGGACCCTTCCGGAAGCACGCCCCGCAAAAACGGATCCCGCGTGGTCTTGGCGCGCTCTTCCCGGTACTCGATTCCGACCGCGAAACCGATGGCGCCGGCCGGCATATTCAGGAAGTCCGCCGTATCGCCGATCAGCGAAGCGCTGAAGACGTTCTGCCGATACTCGAACTTGTCGCGCAGCCCTGGGTTGAAGAACGCCGCGGCCTCCGGGCTGATCGAGTCCTGACCGCCCCAGATGTTCGCGGGCACGCACTGCCCGTCGCCGGGCGTGAAGCTGTAGATGCCTGCATCGAAGGTCGGAATATCGAACAGCGTGGTGAACGGAACCGCGTCTGGATCGACATCCGATCGGCACACCGGTTCGCCGGTCACCGGGTCGCTGATCACGTCGATGGCCGCAAAGAAACGGTCGAGGATGATGGTGTTAAAGTTGTCCTTGCGCTCGAAGTTGCCGTAGGAACCCACCACTTCGTAGGTCCAGCCGTTATCGAGTTCGCCCTCGACGCCCACCAACGCGCGGATCGTTTCCCGATCGACGTTGGTCCGCGAGCCGCCCGAGTCCGTCGGATCCCGGGTGATGAACAGGCCTCCCGGAAGCCCGGTGAAGTCGGCGAAGCCACCCGTGAACATGGCGCTGCTGTTGCGCAATTCCTCCGGCAGGAAAGGATTCTCCGGCGAGCCATACAGCAGGTCGAAGAAGCCGTTCTGGATCACCCGACGCCGGCTCTCACCGGACGTGTAGCCGAGTTCGCCGAAGATGCGCAGGTTGTCGCGCAGATCGTAGTGCGCGCGCAGATCGAGAACGTACTGACGCGTGGCGGGATAAAGTGAATCCTGATTATAGCGATCCGGAACCCCGTCACCGCCGAACTGGTTGAAGCTGCTCGCCACCAGGCCATCTTCATAGGATCGCAGCGGGCCGTTGCCGGTGCGCGTCCAGCAGCCGCCAGCATAGTCGAACGGAAACGCACCATCTGCGCCCGGATTCGGGTCGCCAAAAAACCCTGGCAGGTAAAACTGATTGTTGAATCCGACAAAGGACTGATCGCAATCGGGCACGCCGTCGCCGTCGAGATCGATCTCATGCGGAAAGTCGGGGTTGAACGGCGCAATGATCCCCGGTGCGTTGCTGATGGAGAACGTCGGCTGAGGCAGGATGGCCCGACTCGGCGCGTCGTTGCGACGTTCGATCAAGGCGAGTTCGGCCGCTGAAAGGTCAGCCGCCGTGAGCGATGTGCCGTTGATGGTGTTGTAGCGATCGAGGAAGCCGTCGGCGCTGTCCGGAATGAACAGGCCATAGGGATAACGGAACTCATCGAGGCTGTAGAACTCCGAGAACAGCGGTGTCTGGGCCGGGTCGAGATCGCCTTGCTGGAAGCGCCGGGCCGGATTCGCCTGATCCCGCGCGATGCCGTTGTCACGCGACCAGGAACGGTCGCCGGCGCGCAGCGCCCGGTCCCTGCGAATGTCGGCGCTGAATGTGACGTTGCCGCGACCTTCGGCGAAGTTGCGCCCTGCCACGTACTCGATGTTGTAGGACTCTGCATCCGAACGTCCGGACATGCCTGCGCGAATGTTGAGGTCCTGGCCCTCGAAGTCGTCACGCATGATGAAGTTGACCACCCCGGTCACGGCGTCGGACCCGTAAATGGCCGAAGCGCCACCGGTGAGAACTTCGACGCGCTCGATCAAGGCGTTCGGTAAGGTGCCGATGTCCACCGAGGCGCTGCCTTCGGTCCCGCCACCTACGGTGCGGCGACCGTTCACCAGCACCAGCGTGCGCCGGTCACCCAGGCCACGCAGATTCAGTACGTTCGTGCCCGTGATGTTCGCCTCGGCGCTCGTGGAGCCGATCAGAGCGGGAACCCGGTTCAGCACGTCGGCGATATTCGGCTGGCCCGACATGCGCATGTCGTCCGCGGTCACGGCCTGAACCGGAACCGGCGAAGCCAGATTCGGATCGCGACCGATGCGAGACCCGGTGACGACGATCTCTTCGAGCATCGGCGACGCCGTTTCCACCGGCTGTTGCGCAATAACGGGTGACGCGACGCCGGCAATCAGCGCGGCAATGGAGGTCCGCAACAACAGGCTTCGCTTTGGCGTGGATTCGTGATGACGGTTCTTCGGCCGCATAACCCCTCCCCATTCAATGAAGCAACCCCGGTTTATTCACGCTTGAACGCATCGACTGAGCGCGCCTGGCGAAACCCAGGCGACATGTCATTTCGAGCGCACTACGTCCGGTGGCTGCAGATTTACTGATCGTTTCGTTACTATTGTTTCAGGATGGTTTCAGAGTCCATTCCCCGCAGTCAAGAAGCAGATCGTTACAGAAACACAATCTCCGCCACTACGGGAAAGTGATCGGAGCCCGTAAAGCGACCACGACGCAGCTGGGTGACGGCGAGCTCGCCGCCCACCAGAATGTGATCGATGGGCGTGAGCAGCACGGGTACGAACGTAGGCCAGGACGCCACAGCACAGCGCCAGGGCGACGCACAGTCGAGGCCTCCCTCACGGATCAATTCAGCAAATCGCGGTGCAAACGCCGAGGTATTGAGATCACCCATGACGATGGCACGACCCTCCAGCGCCGCGAGTTCGTCCTGCAGCCAGTCCAGGGTCTCGTTGCGGGCGCGAAGACTCCATGCGGACGTGGGGGGATGGGTGTGCAGGGCGAACACCGTCAGCAGCTGCCCACGCACGTCCAGACTCAGCCTCAGTGCCGGCCGCCCGGAGGTGAGCGGCGGTTCGAATGTCTGCCGCGTGCGCAACGGGTAACGGCTCAGGAAACGGATGTCGCGCCCGTCCGCCGCGGCAAGTTCGAAGCCGAAGGGGTAACGGGCATCAAGCTCACCCACTCGGGCACGGGTGTCGGGATCGAGATCGCGAGGAAACTCACTCCACCACACCAGGTCCGCATCCAGCGCTTCCACCTGATCCACTGCCGAGCGCACCGCCCGCGAGCTCTCGAACAGGTTGGCGCTGAACACCATCAGCCGCGGATGGGCGGACGCCAGGTCATCGGGCGGGGCGGGGCGGCTGCCGAGGAAGCCTGCCAACTCAGGGACCAGCAGCAGCATGAACGCGAGGCCGCGCAGCCACCGGCGCCGCCACCACAGCCAGAGCGCCATGACCACGGCCAGCAGCGCGTACTGGGGGGCAAAGCTGGTCAGGGTCTCGACGAGCAGGCGATCGCCAGGCAGAAAGCTGCGGGCGGGCAGCAGCAACGCCAGCGCCAGCAACAGCAGCAAGCTGCCACCGGTGGCCAGTACTCTGGACAATCCTTGCACCCTGGTGTCTATGGGCGGCTCCTCAGCCAAAGCGGGAGATCGTTCAGGGGAACAGGGCGTTGATCGCCTGTTTCAGCGTGCTTACGGCCTGTACTTCGAGACCTGGAATCTTCTCCCGCGGTTTGTTGCCAACGGGGCAGAACGCCCGGGTGAAGCCGTGCTTGGCTGCCTCCCGCAGCCGCTCCTGGCCGTTCGGCACCGGCCGGACCTCGCCGGACAGCCCCACCTCCCCGAACGCGAACAGGTCCCGCGGCAGGGGTAGGTTCAGGTGGCTCGACAACACTGCCAGCAGCACCGGGAGATCGCTGGCGGTCTCCGCCACCCGGATACCGCCGACTACGTTCACGAACACGTCCTTGACCCCGAGGCTGACGTCTCCGTGCCGGTGCAGCACCGCCAGCAGCAGCGCCAGTCGGTTCGATTCGACGCCGACCGTGACCCGACGGGGATGCGCACCCTGAGCGTCGTCCACCAGGGCTTGCACCTCCACCAGCAGCGGTCGGGTGCCCTCCCAGACCACCACCACCAGACTGCCTGCCGCCGGTTCACTGTCCCGGGCCAGGAAGATTGCGGACGGATTCGCCACTTCCTTCAGGCCCCGGTCGGTCATGGCGAACACGCCGAGTTCGTTGACCGCACCGAAGCGGTTCTTGTGACCACGCAGCGTCCGGTAGCGAGAGTCGGCAGCGTCCTCGAGCATCATGAAGGTGTCGATCATGTGTTCGAGCACTTTCGGGCCCGCCAGCCCGCCCTCCTTGTTCACGTGCCCGACCAGCACCACCACCGCCCCGGACGCCTTGGCGAAGCGCACCAGCCGGGCCGTGGCCTCGCGCACCTGGGTCACACCGCCCGGCGCTCCCTCCACCGCCTCGGTCTGCAGGGTCTGCACGGAGTCCACCACCACCAGCCCGGGCCGCTCCCGCGAGGCGTGGGCGATGATGGCCTCCACCCGGGTCTCCGCCGCCAGCTTCAGCGCGTCCTGCGACAGCTCCAAACGCCGCGCCCGCAGCGCGATTTGCTGCAGGGATTCTTCTCCGGTGACATAGAGCACGCCGATGCGAGCGGCGAGCGCGCAGCTCACCTGCAGCAGCAGCGTCGATTTGCCCGCCCCCGGATTACCGCCCATCAGGAGCACGGATCCGGGCACCAGCCCGCCGCCGAGCACCCGATCGAGCTCGCCCATGCCGGTGCCGATGCGCGTCTCGGCGTCCAGCCCCACTTCCGCCAGACGCGTCACTGATGACTGCTGGCCGCTCCAACCGCTACCCGTGCGCCCGGCGGCGGTGCCGCCGGCGCCGAGCAACTGCTCCAGCGAGTTCCATTCACCACAACCGGCGCACTGCCCCTGCCACTTGCTGTGCTCCGCGCCGCAGTCCCGGCAGACCCAGGTCTCCTTCTGCCGCGCCTTGGCCATGTCAGACCTGCTCCGCGCCGACCAATTCGCGCGGAACTCGCGCAGTAAGGCCTGCCAACAGTTCGTAGCCGATGGTACCCGCCGCCGCAGCCACCAGATCGACGGGCAGACCTCGGCCCCAGAGCACCACCTCGTCGCCCGGGCGCACGTGCCCGGCCGTGCGCAGGTCCACGGCGAGGGAATCCATGGAGACGCGACCTAAGGTATGGACGTCACAGTTGCCGATGCGCACCGGCGTGCCTGAGGGGGCGTGGCGGGGATAGCCGTCACCGTAGCCCGCAGCCACCAGGCCGATCCGAGTCGTCTCGTTCGCGACCCAGGTCGCGCCGTAGCCCACCGTGTCGCCGACAGCCACGTCCTTCACGGCGATCACCCGACTGCGCAGCGTCATGACCGGCGTCAGGGACAGCCCCGCCGCAGTGCGTCCGAGCAATGGCGTAGCGCCGTAGAGCATGATGCCAGGGCGCACCACCGTGTCGCGCTGAAACGCGCCGGTGAGCAGCGCTGCGGAATTGCAGGCGCTCACCGGACCATCCGCACCCAGCGTCGCCATGCCGAATTCGGTGGCCTGGGCATCCGTCAGCACGTGATCGACGGTATCCGCGCAGGCGAAGTGGGTCATCATGCCGAGTTCCGCCACCGCATCGAGCCGTGCGCAGCGCTCCCGCGCCTCCAAGGCGGCATCCGGCCTGAGGCCGAGACGATGCATGCCGGTCTCCAGCTTCAGCCACACCCGCAGGCTGCCCGCAGCAAGCTGCGGCGCGTCACGCTCGATGAGCGCGAGCTGCTCAGGATCGTGCACCCCCAGCGTCAGCCCCGCTTCGGCGGCCGCAGCCAGGCCGGCACCAGAGTAGGCGCCCTGAATCACCAACACCGGACAGGTGACGCCGAGATCCCGCAGCGTCAGTCCCTCGTCGAGGTCCGCGACACAGAACCCATCCGCATCGGCCAGCGCATGCACCACCGCCTTGAAGCCGTGCCCGTAAGCATTCGCCTTGACCACCGGCCAGACGGCACGGCGACCGGCGCGCTCCCGAGCGAGGGCAAAATTGCGCTTCAGGGCACGCAGATCGATGCTCGCCCGAATCAGGCGGTGCATCAGTACTGCTCGTAGCGCTCAGGCGCCAACGATTCGAAGCGTGTGAGGTGACCCACGAAGGCCAGCCGAACCATGCCGATGGGGCCGTTACGCTGCTTGCCGATGATGATCTCAGACGTGCCCTTGTCCGCGGACTCCGGGTTGTAGACCTCGTCCCGGTAGACGAACAGGATCACGTCTGCGTCCTGCTCGATCGCGCCCGAGTTGTGGCTGGCGATGCCCTCTGCAAACCAGCATGCATCACCCGGCACCGTCAGGTCGTAGACGCTGGTTTCGCCGTCATCCTCGACCTCGACGACCCGATCCCAGAACAAATCGTTCCTGACAAGCGCACGCAGCCGGTCGTCATCGAGTCGCTCCGCGTACGCTTCCAGCGTCTGTTGTGAGGGCGCGAAACTGAAATGAGAACTGCCACCGTAGGCCGTGCCCCGCTCCGCAGCCATGGCACGATGGGGGATGCCGAGACGGGCCATTTCGCTGCGCACGTGGTCGAAGACTTCCGCCGGCAGGGTATCGACATTGCTGTTGCCGACCAGCGCCTCGAGCCTGGATCGCACCGCCGCCTCTCCCGCTGCCCGCGGGCCGCACACACCGATCTCGTCCAAGAAGCGGCGCTGATCCGCCACGCCAGAGACGTCCAGCGTAAACCAGCCGCGTCCGTCGCCATGACGGGTATGGCGAATGCGGCCGACGATGCCGAAGCGCTGCAGCAGCAATGCGATGTCGTCCACCAGCTGCCGGCTGGCTGATGAGAAATAGCACCGCACGCGACCACTGACTGCCACGGTGATGCTGCCGTCCGTGGCCCAGAGGTGGCGCAGAAACAACGCCAGCTGATCATTGGCGAGCCGGAAAATTTCCGAGGGGAGCCTCTTCTCATGTGACCGCTGGCCGAACAGGCCGAGCTCCTTCAGCCACTTGCCGACCCCGAGGGCGTGCCATCGATTGCCGTTGCCGCTGATCAAGAGCTGGTGCCAGTTTCCCCGTCCCGGGTAACGCTTGACCTTCGAGCCCATGGCCAACGCAGCGTCGGCGACGACCCGGCTGTTGTCTTCATTGGCGGTGGTGTAACGCAGGGGCTGGCCTTTCACATAGCTGCCGTCGCCGACGAGATGGGCCAGCAGAACCACCTCGTGCTCGGACCACTGAGCGGGAGACTCCGGTTCCGGCAACCGCCTTGCCAGCGCGATACGATCCCCGGGCCTCAGTTCGCCGGCCGGTTTCCAATCCCAGAGCGCGCGCAGTCGATGATCAGGTGTGCAGCGGATCACACGTCCGCTGGCGAGAGAGACCCGCACTACGGGCCGCCGGCCCACCTCCCAGACCTGCGTGGCCACGGACTTCCTTACGCAACCCGCATCGTCCATGGACCAGACGCACGCTGCGCCTTCCGCGAGTGCCGCGATGGGAACTGGTGTCCCGTCGGCCAGCAGCACCCGGGTATCGCCAGTGACGCACTCGCGAAGATCCGCCATCTGCGGACGCTTGTTCGGGCGCTGCTCGAGGGAGCGGTTGAGCTGGGACAATGCGACGACGGGGCAGGACATCTCTTTCGCCAGAGCCTTCAGGGAGCGCGAAATCTCGGAGATCTCGCCGGTCCGGTTCTCGGAGGTTCCGGCCACCCGCATGAGCTGCAGGTAGTCGACGACGATCATGCCCAGGCGACCGTGTTCCCGGGCCAGGCGGCGTGCCCGCGCCCGCATTTCATTGGGGGTCAGCGCCGCGGTGTCGTCGATGAACAACGGCCGGTCCCGCAGCAGGGTCATGGTGGAGGCGAGGCGCGGCCAGTCGTCGTCGGTAAGCTGCCCGGAGCGGATGTGGCCCTGATTGATGCGCCCCAGGGAGGACAGCATCCGCATGATGAGCGCTTCCCCCGGCATCTCCATGGAAAACACCAGCACAGGGCGGGGCTCGTCCACCATCAGCGCATTCTCGACCAGATTCATCGCGAACGCGGTCTTGCCCATGGAAGGTCGCCCGGCAACGATCACCAGGTCGGACTCCTGGAAGCCAGACGTGTAGCCATCGAGATCCGGAAAGCCGCTGGCGAGCCCGGTAATGGAGTTCTTCGACGCCACCAGGCGATCGATGCGTTCAACCGCCCGCTTCAGCAGATCCCGAGCGCCCTCAGGGCCGCCCTCCTTGGGCCGGTCTTCGGCGATCTGGAACACGGCGCGCTCCGCTTCGTCGAGCAGCTCCGAACTCTTGCGGCCCTCCGGGGCGAACGCGCTGTCCGCGATGCGACCGGCGACGTCGATGAGCTGCCGCAGCACCGCCCGCTCGCGGACGATGTCCGCATACGCACGCAGGTTGCTGACGCCGGGTGTGCTCTCGGCGAGTTCGGCAAGATAGGCGGTATCGAGTCCGCGGCTGGCTTGGCCCATGTGCTCCAGGGCGCGGCCCACCGTGAGAACGTCCACCGGAACGCTCTCTTCCATGAGTTCGGCGATGGCGCGCCAGATCAGACGATGGTCGTTGCGGTAGAAGTCCTTCTCGGAGACGGCGTCGGCGATCTCCCAATAGCTCGCCGCGTGCAGCAGCAGTCCGCCGAGTACGGCCTGCTCCGCCTCGATGGAGTGCGGTGGGATCTTGACGCCTGCGACCCGCGCATCGGCGCGGGCCGCATGGGGTCCCGGCGGCGACGAGTAACCGGGCTCCGACATGAATTGGGACCTCGATGGCAGCGAACGCCCGGGGAATGCCGGGCGCCTTCAAGCGTGGTGCAGCCGCTCGAAGGCGTCAAGCGAAGGTGGGCATAAGCTTCCGGATCACTCGGCGATGACGAGTACCGCGATGGTGCAGGTGACGTCCGAGTGCAGGTGAACCTCGACCTGGTATTCACCGGTGACCCGGATCGGACCGATGGGCATACGCACGTCGGCCTTGTTCACCTCGTGATTCGCCGCAGTAAGGGCATCGGCGACTTCCCGCGGGCCCACCGAACCGTACAGGCGACCTTCCTCGCCCGCACGTGCCGCGATGGTGACGCTGACGTCCTCGAGGTCCTGCGCCCGCGCCTGGGCGCGGGTCAGCTGCTCGGCCGACTGCTGTTCGAGTTCCTTGCGACGCCCCTCGAACTCTTCGCGATTCGCAGCCGTCGCGCGTACCGCCTTGCCCTGGGGCAGCAGGTAATTGCGCCCATAGCCGGCCTTCACGTTCACCTCGTCACCGAGGTCCCCAAGATTACGCACCCGTTCGAGCAGGATCAGTTGCATGGTGACTCCCTCACACTTGCCCGTCGGTGTAGGGCAGCAGGGCCAGGAAACGCGCCCGCTTGATCGCCCTGGAGAGCTGGCGCTGATAGCGTGCCTTGGTGCCGGTGATCCGGCTCGGCACGATCTTGCCGGTCTCGGTGACGTACTGCTTGAGCGTTTCGATGTCCTTGTAATCGATCTGCTTCACGCCATCGGCGGTGAAGCGGCAGAACTTGCGGCGGCGGAAGAAACGGGCCATGGCGCTTACTCCTCGTCTTCGTCGGAATCACGACCGCCGGAGCGGTCATCATCGCCGCGGCGCTCACCACGATCACGATCCCGGTCGCGGCCTTCGCGCTCCGGCTTGACCATGGGCGACGGCTCGGTCACCGCCTCGTCCATGTTCAGGATCATGTTGCGGATGATGGCGTCGTTGAAGCGGAATACGTTCTCGATCTCGGCAATGGCTTCGCTGCCGCACTCCACGTTCATGAGCACGTAATGCGCTTTGTGGATCTTGTTGATGGGGTAGGCCAGCTGGCGACGGCCCCAGTCTTCGAGACGGTGGACCTGGCCTTTGGCCTCCTCGATGATCGACTTGTAGCGCTCGACCATCGAAGGCACCTGCTCGCTCTGGTCCGGGTGGACCAGGAACACGATTTCATAGTGTCGCATGTCGACTCCCTTCGGATAGGTAGCCACCGCCGCGACAGGCGTGCAGCAAGGAGTGGGGGAACACGGCCACCAAGGGGCCGTCCTCGCGGGAGCGCGGATTCTACGGCAGCACCCCGCGGGACGCAACCGGCTGCAGGGCCTCAGATGGCCCGTCGCAGCGGCCGCCTGGGGTCATCCACCACGGCGCTGGCGGACCGCTTCGAACAGGGCGATGCCCGCCGTCACGGACACATTCAGACTCTCGGCTTCGCCGGCCATGGGCAGCCGGGCGAGATGGTCACAGTGCTCGCGGGTCAGTCGCCGCAGACCGCTGTCCTCGGCGCCGAGCAGTAACGCGCAACCACCGCGCAGGTCCACCGACCAGAGCAGCTCGTCGCCTTCGCCGGCGAGCCCCACCCGCATGACGCCGCGCTGCGCAAGCCAGCGCAGGGTGCGGGCGAGGTTGGCCACCATGATCAGTGGCAGACGCTCCGCGGCGCCGCTGGCCACCTTGCGCGCGGCAGGCGTCAGCGGCGCACTGCGACTCCTTGGCACCACCACCGCATGCGCGCCGGAGGCCTCGGCGCTGCGCATGCAGGCACCGAGATTGCGCGGGTCCGTGACGCCCTCGACGATGAGCAGCAGCGGCGGCTTGGAGAGACTGTCGAGCAGGGCTTCGAGCGCGCCTTCGTCACCCGGGGCGCGGCCCTCGGCCACCCGCGCCGCCACGCCCTGATGCGCGCCCGCGTCCAGCGCATCGAGATCCCGGCGCGCAACGCGCTTCACGCTCACATCCAGCGCACGACAGCGGACTTCGAGCTCGCGGCCGCGGCCATCGCGGCGCTCGGTGGCGAGCCACACCTCGGAGACCGAACCGGATTCCAGTGCCGCCCGGACGGCGTGGAACCCCGTGACCCAGTCGCTCACGGTCAGCCGCGCCGGCGCCCACGCGGAGATCGCCCGCGGCGCGGTTGCTTAGAGCGCGGTTGCTCCTGTTTGCCGCTGCGCCGCGGTGGTTTGCGCTTGGTGAGTTGCTCGAGCACGGTGAAGTCGATCTTGCGCTCCTCCACGTCGACCCGGGCCACGGCCACCCGCAGCCGATCGCCGAGCCCGAACACCGTCTTCGTCGACTCGCCCTGCAGCAGGCGGTGGGTCGAATCGAAGTGGTAGTAGTCGCCCGGCAGCATGGTGACGTGGGCGAGGCCCTGAACGTAGAGATCGTCGAGTTCCACGAACAGTCCGAAATTGGTCACGCCGGTGACGGTGCCCTCGAACTCGGCACCGAGGTGCTGCTCCATGAACTCGCACTTCAGCCAGTCGATCATGTCCCGGGAGGCCGCATCCGCGCGCCGCTCGGTCATGGAAATGTGCTCGCCGACGTTGACCAGACGGGGCTGCTCGTAGGGGTAGATCTTCTCCTTCGGCATTGCGCCGGCGCCCCGCACCCGCTGCACGTACTCGCTTTCGAGCCGGGAGCGGATCACGTGGCGAATACCCCGATGCACCAGCAGATCCGCATAGCGCCGGATCGGCGACGTGAAGTGGGTGTAGGCCGGCAGGGCCAAGCCGAAGTGGCCCTCGTTCACGGGTTGGTACACCGCCTGATTCATGGACCGCAGCACCGACACCTCAATGACGTGCCGGTCCGGCCGGTGAGCGACGCTCTCGATCAGGGCCTTGAGGTCACGGGGCTCGGGGATGTCACTTCCGCCGAGCTGCACCCCGAGTCCGGCCAGAAATCCCCGCAGCTCCTCGATGCGCGCCGGATCCGGCTCCGCGTGCACACGGTACAGCGCCGGCAGTTTGTGCTTCTCGAAGAAGCGGGCCGCCGCGACGTTGGCGCTGATCATGCACTCCTCGATCAGGCGATGGGCATCGTTGCGATGCACCGGTACGATTTCCGCCACCCGCCCGTCGTCGCCGATCACAATGCGCGACTCGGTGCTCTCGAAATCCACCGTACCCCGAGCCGCGCGGCCCTCGCGCAGCGCGAGGTAGAGCTGGCGCAACTCCAGCAGTCGTTCCGCCAGCGGCACGATTTCCGGATCACTGTCGCGCACGCCGTCGAGGCCCTTGTCGAACAGGGCGCCGACCCGGGTGTAGGTGAGGCGGGCCGAGGAGCGCATCACGCCCTCGAAGAACTGGAACTTGCCGAGCCGTCCCTTGGCGGAGATCGCCATCTCGCACACCAGACAGAGCCGGTCCACCTGAGGCTTCAAGGAACACAGTTCGTTGGACAGCGCCTCCGGCAGCATCGGCACCACAGTACTCGGCAGGTACACCGAGTTGCCCCGATTCTCTGCTTCCTCGTCCAGCCCGGAGCCGGGATGGACGTAGTGCGAGACATCGGCGATGGCCACCAGCAGACGCCAGCCGCCACCGCGCTTCTTCTCGCAGAACACCGCGTCATCAAAGTCGCGCGCGTCCTCGCCGTCGATGGTCACCAGGTCAAGCTCGCGCAGATCCACCCGTTTGCGGGTGTCCTCTGTGGCAACGACGGTGGGCAGCCGCTCCACGGCACGATCCACCGCGTCCGGCCACTTGCGGGGAATGCCCTGGGCACCGAGCACCACGTCCACTCGGGTGCGATGAAAGTCGTCGCTGGTGCTCAGCACCTCAACGACCCGGCCCCAGGCCGGCTGATGGCGCTCCGGATAGCGCGTGAGCTCGACCTCCACCCAGTCGCCGCTGCGGGCGCCGCCACGATCGCCCGGGTTGATCAGAATCTCCTGGTTGAGGCGCGGATTGGCCGGCACCAGAATGCACACGCCGCCCATCTCGTCGATGCGGCCGGTCATGCGCGCGTGGGCACGATCCACCACCTCCGCCACCACGCCCTCGCGCTTGCCGTCGCGGCGCTCGCCCGAGATGCGCACCAGCACCCGATCCCCGTCCATGGCGCTGTGTAGCTGCCGCTCATGGAGGTAGACGTCGGCGGAACCGTCTTCCGGTCGCAGCCAGCCGAAGCCGTCCCGGTGTGCCTGCACCCGGCCGGCGACCAGATCCAGCTTCTCCACCAGAGCGTAGCGGCCGCGCCGATCCATGAGCAGCTGGCTGTCCCGGCACATGGCGCGCAGGCGACGGCGCAGCGCCTCGAGGTCCTGATCGGAGGCAAGATCGAGATCTTCAGCGATGGCGCCGATGTCACGGGGCAGGCCGGCGGCGCGCAGGCGCTCGAGGATCAGTTCGCGGCTGGCAATTGGGTTGTCGTAGTTGGCGGACTCGCGTTTGGCCTGCGGGTCCTTGGGTTGACGTCGGGACATGAACGATACTCTTGGAAGTGGGTCGCAATCGTGGACCCTAAAAGGGTCGACCCAATCCGCGAGCAATGCAATGGAGGGAGCCGAAACCAGGTACTCTCGGGCGGGAATACGCGCGCGTTCTGAGGCCGTATTTCCGCCCTACAGTACACGCGCCGGAAGGCCATGCGGCCTTCCGGCGTCAGGATGGTGCCGAGGAGAGGACTTGAACCTCCACGGGGTTTCCCCCACCAGCACCTGAAGCTGGCGCGTCTACCAATTTCGCCACCTCGGCGTCCGCGACTGCACGGGGCAGTCACAGCGGCGGCGCAATGTACAAACGGGTCAGAGGGATGTCAACACGATTCCGCCACCGCCGCACCCGAACTTCGGGCTCGGGACACTAGGGAATGGGCTGATAACCCGCGCGCACACCCTTGGTGACGATGGCCACCGCGTCGTGGCCGTGCAGGCTCTCGTAGTGGTTCACTCGGACCCAGAAGTCTAGAATGCGGTCCTCGGCATTCAGCGCCGCCTTGATGCGCCGCCCAGCGTCCTCGCAGAACATGAGGTTAGCGCCATTGAGGCGGGCGAACTCCTGCTCGTCCTCACGCTTGACCGCAGCTTGCACCGGCGTTTTCAGCGCGCCCTCGACCATATCGACGAGATCCGTGATCGGCAGCTCGCCTGATCCGGGCGCGAGCCGCACCAGCACTTCGGCCACGCTGCGCTGGCTGTGCGGTGTCGCGAGGATGCCCTGCTCCGTGCCCAGCCACGCCAACACGTCTTCGGCGGCCACCGATCCAGAGGCGTCGAAGTCACGCTGGAACTGTTCCTGGATCAGCTGTCGCGCCAGGGCGGCCGAGCAGGGACAGGTAGAGGAGTAGGTCACACCCAGTCCGAGTTCGACCCGCGCTTCGCCGTCGATCTGCTGGGCGCGCAACTTGACCGGGTAGTGATTCCAGCCCTCGTTGTCGCTCTTCAGCGCCCGCCGCCGAAGGAAGTGATCGAACTTGATCTCCAGCAACGCCTTGGTGGAGAGATCCGCGTGGGATGCGGTCATTTCCACAAGCACGCGTTCAAGCGCAGCGCAGCTAAGGTGCTCGTCCGCGGCGAACTGCTGCAGCAGCAGATAAAGCCTGGACATGTGGATGCCCTTGGCATGGCTGTCCGCGAGGTCCACGTAGACCTGCGCCGTGCCGTGGACCGGGGTACTGCGCCCCGCCTCCATGATGAGGAAAGGTTGATGCACATTGGCCATGCCCACCCAATCCAGGGTGCCTTGGGGGCGGGAGTGGGGAGCATTGGCGATATCGGGCATGTCGGCGGTGAGCCGAGGAAGCTTGAGACTGTTCATGGGGTGCTGGCCCTGAGCCGGTGATCCGAAGATCCGGTGATGGGGTGGACGGTTGCGATCGGCACCAGCGTCCGACCGAATCTGTCCGCTTTTTGTCAGGGTTTTTGATTCAGAATGGAGAGTCCACCCCCGACGTCCAGACACAATACGTCCAGATCTCTCGCAAAACAAGCTTTAGTTTAAGTTTTGTACAGGTTAAGAGTTCGCATCGAGACGGCTCCGCCGCGCCGGGCAGTCAGGTCTCGACGCCTGGCGTCTGCTTTCGCAGCGCCTCCAGCTCCTCGGGAGCGAGCTCCCGCGCCTCATCTGCCAGCAGGACCGGGATGCCGTCACGGACGGGGTAGGCGAGACCGCTCGCCACGCATTGCAGCTCTTCGCCATCCTGACTCACGACCAGGGAAGTCTTGCTCACAGGGCAGACCAGGATCGCCAGCAGCTCTCGATCGATCATTGCGCTTCTCACTGGTGGGGTGGCCGGGTGCGGGTTGCCGCCCAGCCTTCAGGTACACTGCGGCGCATGGTAGCGTCCGCTGGCCTGCGTGGCACCCTCGCCCGGCGGCACGGCCATGCGAAGCAAGTGTCCGGGCACGCAGCGCCGCATCTGGAACATGTGGCGACTGGGCGTTCCGATCGCCTGTGAAGGGAGCCCAGTCGCCATGCATGGTCACGAGCGCCGGACCCGGATCGTCTGCACCATTGGCCCTGCCAGCGCGGCCCCGGACCGCATTCATGCCCTGCTCGAGGCGGGCATGGACGTGGCCCGGCTGAATTTCTCCCACGGCGATCACGCCTTTCACGCCACCCTGATCAAGCGGCTGCGCGAAGCCGCCGCCGCGCGAGATCACCCGCTGGCCATCCTGCAAGATCTGCAGGGCCCGAAGATTCGCGTCGACAACGTGCCAGCCGGCGGCATCGAACTGACACCGGATGCCGTCATCGATTTCACAGGCACTGGGTCCGATGCCCGCGCCGAGGCAGACCTCCCCCTGATCGCCGTGTCTTACCCCGACTTTCACCGCGACGTGGCTCCGGGCACCCGCGTCCTGCTCGACGATGGTCATCTCACGCTGGAGGTGGAGTCGGTGACCGTGGACCGCGCCCGCTGCCGCGTGCAGGACGGGGGCACACTGCTTCCGCGCAAGGGCGTCAACCTTCCCGGCGTGCTGCTGTCCGTACCTGCCCTCACACCCAAGGACGTGGCTGATCTGGCGTTCGGAGTCGCCCAGGGCGTCGACTTCATCGCCCTGTCCTTCGTCCAGCGCGCGGAGGACGTGGCCGAGGCCCAGGCCCTGATCCAGAGCCATGGCGCTGCAATTCCTCTGATCGCGAAGATCGAGAAGCCCCAGGCGGTCAGCGGGATCGACGCCATCCTCGAACAAGCAGACGGGATCATGATCGCTCGCGGCGATCTCGGCGTGGAGGTGCCGCCGGAAGAGGTGCCGCGAATCCAGAAAGCGCTGATCCGGGCCGCAGTGCAGCACGGAGTGCCCGTGATCACCGCCACCCAGATGCTGGAATCCATGATCAAATCACCGCGGCCCACGCGCGCGGAGGCGTCCGACGTGGCCAACGCCGTGCTCGATTCCACCGATGCGGTGATGCTCTCGGGCGAGACCGCCAGCGGCGACCATCCGGTGGCAGCGACCCAGATGATGGCCCGCATCATCTCGCTGACCGAGCGGGACCTGGAGCCGCGCTGGGATCTGCTGCGCCGGGACCGGGACACCCGCTATCCCATCGACCTGGCGGTGGGCTACTCCGCCTGCCACGCCGCCGAGATGACCAACGCCCACGCCATCGTCTGCCTGACCGGATCCGGGGCCACGGCGCGTACGGTGGCCCGCTTCCGGCCGCTGACGCCGATCCTGGCACTGACCTCCAGCGACGTGACCCGCCGCCGACTGAGCCTGGTCTGGGGCGTGAAGGCCATTCCGAGCCGTGACTTCGGCAACGAAGCCGAGGAAGCGATCGAGGCCATTGGTCGCCATCTGCTGCAGTATGGGTCCCTGCGCCCGGGGGATCGTCTGGTCCTCACGGCAGGTCTACCCTTCGGCGCCCGCCGCACCACCAACACGATGCGCATCGAAGCCATCCCGGAGTCGTGATCGGTTGTTGCCGCGTTCGGCGCGCCCGGATCAGTCGAAGGGATTACGCAGGATGATGGTTTCCTCCCGGTCGGGACCGGTGGAAATCATGTCGATGGGTGCGTCCACGGTTTCTTCGATGCGCCGGATGTATGCGAGCGCGTTGGCCGGCAGCGCGTCGAGGCTGCGAATGCCCGCGGTGGAGTCCTCCCAGCCCGGCACCTCCTCGTAGACCGCCTCGATGGTTTCGTAGGCATCGGAACCGAACGGTGCGGCGCAGCTCATGCCACCCTCCCGCTGCCGATAGCCGGTGCAGATGCGGATGGTCTCAAGGCCATCAAGCACGTCGAGCTTGGTCAGACACAGTCCCGAGATGCTGTTGATGCGGATGGCCTGCCGCAGGGCCATGGCGTCGAACCAGCCGCAGCGACGCGGGCGACCAGTGGTGGATCCGAACTCATTGCCGCGTTCCGCCAGGCGCGCGCCGGTGGCGTCGAACAGCTCGGTGGGAAACGGGCCGGAACCGACCCGGGTCGCGTAGGCCTTGGTGATGCCGAGGATGTAGTCCAGATAGAGCGGCCCGAAGCCACTGCCGACGGCCGTGCCACCCGCCGTCGTGTTCGACGACGTCACGAACGGATACGTGCCGAGATCGATGTCGAGCAACGCGCCCTGGGCACCCTCGAACAGGATGTTGCGTCCCGCCATGCGGAACCCATGCAGCAGGTCCACCACGTCCGCCACCAGCGGGCGGATATGCTGGGCGTGGCCGAGCACCTCGTCCACGACCTGCTTCGGGTCCAGCGCCGCTTCGCCGTAGTACTTCTCCAGAACGAAGTTTTGATAGTCCATCACCTCTTCGAGCCGGAACGCGAACCGCTCCTCGTCGAACAGGTCACCAACCCGGAGCCCGCGCCGGGCGACCTTGTCCTCGTAGGCGGGACCGATCCCGCGCCCGGTGGTTCCGATCTTGAGATTACCTCGCCGACGCTCCCGGGCCAGATCCAGCGCCACGTGGTAGGGCATGATCAGGGGACAGGCAGGCGAGATGCGCAGCCGTTCACGAGCAGGCACGCCGCGCGCTTCGATTTCCGTCAGTTCATGCATGAAAGCGGCCGGCGACAGCACGACGCCGTTGCCGATCAGGCACATGACGTTCTCACGCAGGATCCCGGACGGAATCAGATGCAGCACCGTCTTGGCACCATCGATCACCAGGGTGTGGCCGGCGTTGTGTCCACCCTGGAACCGGGCCACGGCGGCCACGTCCCGGGTCAGCAGATCCACCACCTTGCCTTTGCCTTCATCGCCCCATTGGGTTCCGATGACGACCACGCTCTTGCCCATCAGTCAGTCCTCGACGGGCGCATCGCGCCCCGGTTCATTGCCCAGCGTCGACACCCAAGCGGTGCCATCCCATAGCAGTTCGGCCGTCGCCAGCCACCCGTCAGCGCCCTGTGGCAGCACCCGAACGCCCTGTTCACGCAGCTCGTTGACGCGCCGCCACAGGCTGCGGATCTGCGACTCCCCCAGCCCCTGCAGCGTCGGCAGGCGCACACTCGCAACCGACGGCGGCATTTCCGGCGAGAGGTCCACCAGCACTTTGAGATCGAGGTCGAAGCCCGTGGCAGGACGGCCACGACCGAAAGCCTGGCCGATGTCGTCGTAGCGGCCGCCACGCGCCAGCGCCTGGCCGTGGTCGGGCGCATAGGCCGAGAACACCGTGCCCGTGTGGTAGTTGTAGCCATGCAGCTCACTGAGGTCGAACCCCAGGTCGAGCGCCGGACAGCGTTGCCGGGCCAGTTCCGCCGTCTTCTCGAGCTCATCGAGCGCCACCGTGACCGCCGGCGGCGCAGCAGCGAAAGTCTGCCTTGCACGCGGCAGAACAGATGCGTTCCCCAATAGGCTCGGCAAGGTGATGATCATCTTGGCGATGTCCGCCGGTACGTCCTGCCCGTGGAGCAGCGCCCGGATGTCTGCAGCGGCTTTGCGCTGCACCGCATCGAAGAGGGTGTCCTGCGCCGCTGGCGGCAGACCGGCAGCATTCGCCAACGCACGATAGATGGCCACGTGCCCCAGCTCGATGTGCAGGGTACCAAGGCCGGCAACCGCCAATGTCTCCGCCATCAGCGCCAGCACTTCCGCATCGCCTTCGGGTCCGGGTACGCCGTAGAGCTCGGCGCCGACCTTCACCGGCGAGCGGGAACCGAACAGTCCCTGCCCTCTCGTCCGCAGCACCGTACCTGCGTAGCACAGTCGGGTGGGTCCCTCGCTGCGCAGGGAGTGGGCGTCGATGCGCGCCGCCTGGGACGTTAGATCCGCGCGGATGCCCATGAGCCGGCCGGACTCCTGGTCCGTCACCTTGAACGTCTGCAGGTCGAGATCGCCGCCGACACCCACCAGCAGCGAGTCGAGGAACTCCAGCAGGGGCGGGAACACCAGCTCGAACCCCCACAGATCGAAGCGCTGCAGGATGCGCTGCCGCAGGGCCTCAATCTGACGGGCCCTGGGCGGCAGGATCTCCTCCACGCCGTCGGGTAGCAGCCAGCGGCCGCCCTGATCCAGTCTGTCGATGGTCACCGCCCCGTCTTCCCCGTACCCATCCCGCAGCCACGCCGGCCGCGCCTGCATGAGGCACGGCACGACGCATGAGGCCGTCAGCGAATCAGATAAAGCAGACCGGCGCCGAGCAGCATGGCGCCGAAACCGAACATCCGGAGTGTACGGTCATCGAGTTCCAGCAGCTGCCGGACGCCCGATTTCCAGCCCTTCGGTGACAGGAACGGCAGCATGCCCTCGATCACCAGCACCAGGCACAGAGCCGTTCCCAGATCTCGCCACATTTACTCGTTCCATGTTGGCACCGCGGAGGTCAACCGCCCCCGCGGGCATTGAGGCCGCCATTACTATGCGAGTTGAGATACTTGAAGAACTCGCTGCGAGGATCGATGACGAGCAGGTCATCCTTGCTGGAGAACACCCGCCGGTAGGCATTCAGGCTGCGCGTAAACTCGTAGAACTCCGGGTCCGCATTGAAGGCGGCCGCGTAGATGGCCGCAGCCCTCGCGTCACCGTCACCGCGGATCTGCTCCGAGCGGCGCTCGGCCTGCGCCCGGATCACCACCGCCTGCCGTTCGGCATCGGCGCGGATCCCCTGGGACAACTCCCGGCCTCGGGCGCGATGCTCGCGTGCAAGCACCTCCCGCTCCGCACTCATACGCTGATACACCGAGTCACTGACTTCCGTCGGCAGGTCGATGCGCTTGATCCGGACGTCACGCACTTCGACGCCGAACTCCTCGAGCATGACCGTATTCAGGCTGTTGGTGAGCTCCGTGATGATCCGGTCCCGCTCGCCGGAGACCACCTCGTACATGTCGCGGCGGCTGATCTGGTTCCGCAGGCCGGTCTGAGCACGCTCTTCGAGCCGCAGGCGGGCGTTGACCTCGTCACCCGCGGTGGCCCGGTAGTAGCGGCCCACGTCATCCACCCGCCACTTGACGAAGGAATCGACGTTCAGGGGTTTCTTCTCCAGGGTAAAGAAACGCTGGGTATCGAGATCGAGCGTCAGCAGTCGACCATCGAACTTCTTCACCTCGTCGGCGAAGGGGATCTTGAAGTGCAATCCCGGCCGGATGTCGACTTCTTCCATGGCGCCGAAGCGCAGCTTCACCGCCCGCTCGGTCTCCTTGACCACGAAGACGGAATCGGAGATCAGGAACAGCGCGATGACCGTGATGACGATCAGGACCAGATTTCGAGTAGACATCAGCGAGGCCTCCTGGCTGTGGAGGAACGACCTTCGAGTTCCCTGACCACGGCGTCCGCAAGCTCGCGGATGCTGTCACGATCGAAGGAATTCACGCGGGAGTTCGAATTGCCCGAAGCAGCAGCGCCACCACCCCGACGCAATTGATCGAGGGGGAGATAGAGCATGTTGTTGCCACCTTCCACGTCCATGAGGATCTTCGTCGAGTTCCCAAGGACATCCTCGATGGCGTCGAGGTAGAGGCGATTGCGGGTCACGACCTGCGCGTTCTGGTACTCCGCGAGCAGTGCCGTGAAACGCTGCGACTCACCTTCGGACCGGGCCACAACCTGATCCCGATAGGCGTTGGCCTGCTCGATGATGCGCTGGGCATCACCACGCGCTTCGGGAATGATCTGCTCCGCGTAGGCATTGGCTTCGTTGACGAACCGCACTTCATCCTCGCGCGCACGCTGGACGTCATCGAAAGCCGACTCCACCTGGGACGGCGGCGCACCGCGGTCGAGGTTCACCGTTCGCACCGAGATCCCTGAAGCGTAGGAGTTCAGGTAAGCCTGGAGGCGCTCCTGCACCTGCCCGGCCATCACTTCCCGGCCTTCACCGATGACATCGTCCATGGTCGAACCGCCAACCACGTGGCGCAGGGCACTCTCGGTGGCCTGCTGCAGGCTGATCTGCGGCTGCCGGACGTTGACCGTGAACGCGACCGGGTCCGCGACCAGGTACTGCACCGTGAGACTGACGTCGACGATGTTCTGATCCTCGGTGAGCATCAGCGCCGAGTGGCCTTCCGAGAACACCCGGGTGACGTTCACCGGAGTGACCTCATCGATGCCCAGCGGCCGCCAGCGCAGGCCAGGCATTGCAACCTGCTCCTGCACCGCACCGAAGCGGAACACGACACCGCGCTCCTGCTCGTCGAGGGTATAGAAGCCCAGAAGGAAGTAACCGGCGAGGGCCACGCCCACGACCACGGCCACCATGCGCGAGCTGAACCCGCCACTGATTCCGGAGCCGCCACCGCCACCGCCACCACCGAACATTCGGGAAAGCTGGTTCTGCAACTTGCGCAGTGCCTCGTCCAGATCAGGCGGCCCTTGATCGCCGCCGCCGCCGCGTCCCCCGCCCCAGGGGTCGTCTTTCTTGCCGCCGCCCGGCTCGTTCCACGCCATGAGGGTCTCCGTGAACATCGTGTTTGGAAAATCGGGAAGGGCGCCACCCTTTACGGGACAGCGCTCGGGAATCGCCAGAGGGAATCGCTACACGCGATTTCCCAGCATTTTAGGGAGGGCCGTCCGCTGCTGCAAGAAGACCCTGTGCTCTTGCATCCATCGGCGCCAGGTCGAGACCGTCGGCTGCGAGCCGACGCGCCCGCTCCAGGGGCAGACACAACGCCAGTTCGAGGTTACCACATTCATCCGTTTCCTCAGCCTCGACCCAGCCGCTGGAGTAGAATCGCGCGCGCAGGCGGCCCTGCTCGGGCCCGAGCACCGCACGCACCCGGACCGCCTCGCCGAGCACGGCGCCAATGGCGTCCGCGGCCAGGTCGAGCCCGGCTCCGGTCAGCGCGCTCACCCGTACCTGCCGTGGTCGACCGGCATCGTCCCGGGTCACTGCCGGCAACGGGTCGTCGCTGACATCGATCTTGTTCATGATCTCCAACTGCGGCACGTCCAGCGCATCGATTTCCGCAAGCACGGCCTGCACTTCCGCAGCCTTGTCCGCCATCTCCGGGTCCGAGGCATCCAGCACGTGCAGCAGCAGGTCGGCTTCGACAACTTCTTCCAACGTGGCCTTGAACGCGGCCACCAGATCGTGGGGCAGACGGCGGACGAAACCCACCGTATCGGCGATCACCGCCCGTCCAAACCCGGGGATTTCGACCCGGCGCAGGGTGGGATCGAGGGTGGCGAAGAGCTGATCTGCGGCCAGCACGCCGGCAGATGCCATGGCGTTGAACAGGGTGGATTTGCCCGTATTGGTGTAGCCCACCAGGGCGATCAGGGGCACGTCGTTGCGCTGCCGGGCGCGGCGACTCTGGGCGCGGCGCCGTCGCACCGTTTCCAGGCGGGCACCAATGGCCTTGATGCGACCACCAATCATGCGCTGGTCGAGTTCCAGCTGGGTCTCACCTGCACCGCGCAGGCCGATACCGCCCTTCTGCCGGTCCAAGTGGCTCCAGCCACGGACCAGGCGCGTCGACATGTGCTCGAGCTGGGCCAGCTCCACCTGCAGCTTGCCCTCATGGGTCCGGGCGCGCTGGGCGAAGATGTCCAGGATCAGCCCGGTGCGCGACAGCACCCGCGCCGACAGCAACTTCTCCAGGTTACGCTCCTGGGCCGGAGACAGGTCGTGGTCGAAGATCACCAGCTGGGCCTCAGTGGCGAGAACCTGCTCGAGCAGCTCTTCAGCCTTGCCCTTGCCCAGGAAATAACGCGGCGCGGGCCGCTCCCGCCGGGTGCGGATCCAGCCGACGAGTTCAGCACCGGCGGCCCGGGCGAGATCAGCGAACTCGTCCACGTCCGCATGCTCCTGTGCAGCTGCATCGGAGCCGTTGCGGCGCCTGGCTTGCCGGTCCGCGTCGAAGTCGACGTGGACCAGAATGGCGCGTTCACCTGTTGTGGGACGTTCGAACAGCAATCTTTTCGCTCGCTAGGCCCCAGACGGGACCATCAATCCTCGTCCTGAGGCTCTTCTTCGTCCACCGGCTGATTGCTCGGCAGACGCACGGCGCGGGACGGCACCACCGTGGAGATCGCATGCTTATAGACCATCTGACTGACCGTATTCTTCAGCAACACGACAAACTGATCGAAGGACTCGATCTGGCCCTGCAGCTTGATGCCGTTGACCAGGTAAACGGATACCGGAATGCGCTCTTTGCGCAACGTATTGAGAAAAGGGTCTTGTAGCGAGTGCCCCTTTGGCATGAACACATTCTCCTTGGAGTAGTCAGGTCCGGGTGGCCTCGATGACTCCGCCGGCGTCAGCCCCTTCCTATACCGAATCCAGTACAGGCGGCGTGACCAAGCGCGGAGCCAGCGAGTGAATCGGGTCGTTCGACTCGATTCCGCAGGGTGGGAAGCAGACAAACACTGTACAGCTTCATCGCTCGATTACTATGGGGCCCGGCTGATCCGAATTCAAGCTGGCCCCCACCGCAGCGGCAGCGTCGGCCGCCGCAGGCAGCCGCTGCCCCCGAAGCCCGGTCGCTACAAGCTGAGGATGCCGACGCAGCCAGGTGAGCTGTCGCCGAAGCAGGCCGCGCGTGGCCACCAATGCCTGACGCCGCATCTCCGCCGCGTCAATCGCTCCTGCAAGCTGCGACCAGACCTGACGGTAGCCTACGGCCCGCAGCGCCGGCAGCGTGGGCTCGAGATCACCGCGGTCCTTGAGCCGTCGAACCTCGTCCACGAGTCCGGCTGCGAGCATGCCATCGAAGCGCTGCTCGATGCGTGCATGCGCCACGCTGCGCTCTGCCGGGACCAGGGCGATGTGGGTCAGCGCAAAGTCCTGCTGCACCAAGGCAGCGGACGCCGTCGCCTGCCACCACCAGGAGATGGGTCGCCCGGATGCGGCCTGCACTTCCAGCGCCCGCAGCAGACGCTGGCGGTTGTTGGGATGGATGCGGGCCGCCGCGGTTGGATCGTCGCGCCGCAGTTCTGCGTGCAGTGCATCCGCACCCTCCTCTAGCAGCCGTGCCTCCAGGCGAGCGCGCAACGACGCATCGGCTGCGGGCATGGTCGCGATGCCCCGCTCGAGCACGTTGAAATACAACATGGTGCCGCCCACCAGCAGCGGGACCCGACCCGCCTCGCGCGCAGCCGCCATGGCGGCGAGGGCGTCGCGGCGGAAATCCGCCGCGGAATAGGGTTGAGCCGGATCGCGTATGTCCACCAGGGCATGCGGATGACGTGCCAGCACCTCCGGCGCCGGTTTCGCAGTGCCGATGTCAAGACCGCGGTAGACCATGGCGGAATCGACGCTGATCAGCGCCACCGGCAGCCGCTCGGCCAGCGCCAACGCCAGTTCCGTCTTGCCGGTGGCCGTCGGGCCCATCAGCAGCAGCGCCGGCCAACGGCCCGCCGCGTCTGCCCGCGGCACCTCGAAGTGGGCCATCAGCGCCCGCGCAGGAACAGCCGGTCGAGTTCGGCCAGCGTCTGCACTGCCCAGGTGGGGCGGCCATGGTTGCATTGGCCGCTGCGTTCGGTGGCCTCCATGTCCCGCAGCAGCGCATTCATCTCCGCCAGGGTGAGCTGGCGATTCGCGCGCACAGAGCCGTGGCAGGCCATGGTCGACAGCAGGGCATCCTCGTGCTCCCGCACCCGGTGACTGCTGCCGAACTCCAGCAGATCGGACAGCACGTCCCGCAGCAGGCCCTCGATGTCCCCGTCCGCCAGGGCCGCCGGCACCTCCCGCACCACCAGCGTCTCGGGCCCGAGGCGTTCCAGCACCAGCCCCAGCGCCGCCAACGCGTCGCACTCGTCCTCGGCGCGCCGTGCCTCCTTCTCGCTTACCGCGACACTCAAAGGGACCAGCAGTCGCTGGGTGCGGATACCGTCGGCGTCCCGGGCCGACTTCATGCGCTCATACGTGATGCGCTCATGGGCCGCGTGCATGTCCACCACCACGAGTCCGTCTGCGTTCTGCGCCAGGATGTAGATACCGTGCAACTGGGCCACCGCATAGCCGAGGGGCGGCACCTCGTCATCCGCGGGTGCCGGCAGCGGCGACGCGAGCGCGGGCTCACGCCCGAGTTCCGCGTAACGGGCGAGGCGCTCGTGCACGGCCGCCGCTGCACCCGGTCCGGTCGGCCGTGACGTGAAGCGCAGCGCCAGCCCGGACTGGGACGGCTGCTGGCTGGCGGCGGGCACCTCCCGAAGGGGCACCTCCCGAAGGGGCACCTCCCGAAGGGGCACCTCCC